>CBFGMX010000004.1:0-72164 GCA_965649955.1 uncultured bacterium | reverse complement strand
TGTTGACGCAGAGTTTCCATTTCTTTAAGCCAGGAGATAAGGCGGTTCCTACTCGGAATGCTTCGGTTGCCAATTCGCTGACGCGTTTGGCGAGCATCGGCAGAATCGGCGGGTTTACTGGAAGCTCGTTCTTGGAATATTTCCTTTAGCCAGGAAATAATCTGGCCCCAACTCGGAATGCTTTGGGACGCCAAACTATGAAGGTAGTTCCGATTACTGCGCCGCAAAATCACGCATGTACGGCGGGATGTTCGTCGCAACGACGCGTAGCTCCGCGGGCGTCAGCGGAAGTCGTTGGAACGCGGCCCAGCCCGCCTTCGGATACATGAGAGGGTTCGCGGGCGCGTCCGAGCCGTACAGCACGCGGTCGACGCCAATTTGCCGAATGCGCGTCGCGATGCGCTGCAGATCATCGGGCGACATATTGGGTCGGACCACTACCGTCGTATCGAACCACACATTCTTCATGCGGCCATCACGCTTCGCGATCGCATCCGTGAACACACTGAGTGCCGAGTCTATCGTCGAGTCAAAACCACCCGCTCCGGCCAGATGCGCGATCTGCACCGGCACGTCTGATGCAGCCGGGAGCAGCTCGTTCAAAAACACACGCGTCTGGTCGGCCCCATATTTGCGCTTGTTATCGATGGACGTGCGCAGGTGCACCACAATGGGCATGCGATAACCGTTCGCAGCCTCGAAGACCTTCTTTACCTTCGTCACGTCATTCGGATTGTCGAGATCGACGTCGGAATTCCCGAAATGCAGCTTCAGCCCATAGTGCAGTTGCGGATGTTTGCTGCAGCGCGCCAGCTCCTCGAGCGCGTACGACTTGAGCGGATTGAGGCTGCAGAACGCGCGCAATCGGTCTGGGTATTGCGCGACCTGCTGCGCAGTCCAATCATTCTCGGCCTTCACGCGCTCGTATTCGTTTGCGACCGGCGCGCGGCTCGCTTTGCCCCACGTGTACGCCATCGACAGTACGAGCGCGCGCTGAATTCCTGCTGAATCGAGATGTTCAATGAGGTTGGTCGCGCTGACGCCCGGCGCATTTGGATTTCCCGAGACGAGGGCGGCGGCAGCCGGACTGAACAAGTGTTGGTGGCAATCGATGACCGGTGCCTGGGGAGACTGCGTAGCGCCGGAAATCGAAAGAATTACAAGCATTGTGCCGAGAGCGAATCGCATGATCAGCAATGTGCAACAAATTGGCAGAGCTCAGTAACGAGAGCAGCGCCACACAACTTACCACCAGGCGCGACCAACTCGAAATGCTTTGGGACGCCATTAGAATCCTGGATCGGTGGTTTGTATCACTCATACACGGAAATGTGCTTCGTGCTTTGCGATGTAAATGGTTCGCGCTTCCAATTGCTCCAACGCTCGCGCAGTCTTAGGCCGGCGAGCTGCGCCATTAAGTCTAACTCTGCAGGCCAGGCGTAACGTATTTGCACCGGATATAGCCGTACACTCCCATCCGTAATGACCACCTTCTGACTAACCACGCGCTGCAAAACCGGGTCGTGCTGGCCAACGTCTAGCTCAACCACGTCAGCCGTTACCTTGGTGGCCCAGTTTACTTGACCACCCGTGAAGCGAGTGAGGTCGGGAACAAAAGCTTCGACAAGAAAACATCCGTCGTTAGATAGATGAGCGGCGACATTACGAAAACACTCAACTTGCGCCTCCTGAGACGGCAGCGCAAAAAAGGTATTGAAGACTACGTAGACCAACGCAAACTCTTGCTGAACTGCAACCTCAGCAAAATCTCCCTGAGTAACGGTTAATTGTTCGGAGCCGGGCTTCGAGCGCAGACGCGATATCATCGAGGTGGCCGCATCAATTCCATGAACCTCGATGCCTCTCGCTGACAGAGGTAAAGCGATTCGTCCTGTGCCAATACCCAACTCCAGGACCTTACCGCCACCGGCCAACTCCGCCAGCACATCGATCGCGCTTGGATCGTAATCCGAGTACCACTGGTCATAAACACCAGCGACGCGCTCACCGTAAGTATCGTCAGAATAGAAACTCATAATGAAAAACGGCAGAAGACAACGCTGCCTCCCAGCTTTAAGTCGTAGTGCGTCGGCCCTGATCCATGAAGCAAGGCTCGCTTTCTTAGAATTCCGTTTCTATAAAGCATATTGTCGGCAGAGTCGGCGACCGTAGCGGTGAAACCATCAACGCCCGGAAGATCCCTAAACTTAAAACACCAGCTTCTCATTAAAAAACGGCAACACTCTCGTCTCCATCCTGTGCCGTATCAGACTTCCGTGATTACCGTCCGCATAAACTTCGAACTGGTGTGGAACGTTCAGTTCGGAAAAGGTGCTTGATAGGAGCTTCACGCCCCCGCGGATATGTTCGAACTCTTCCTTTTCGCCGTAATCGAGAAATATTCCGCGAAGCTTCTTCAAGTTCTCTTTATTTGCTTCCGCGATGTAGACCGGAAACTTTGAGCGCCACTTCGCATGGACTGCTTCGTTTTTCTGCACACATGGCATATTGGTCAGCAGCTTACCTTCGACCGGTGGATTGCAGATTCCAGGCTTAGATTCAAACGGAAAGTCTACAAAAAAGGGTGCACGATTTGGATTTGGTGAAAAGGCCGCTGACAGTGCGATAAATGCTGACTGGAAAAACTGCCCGAAGCTGCGCGGTGGGCCGCTCAACTGATCCTTCGAAGTAAGCGCGAGCACACCAGGCCAAGCAGTATTTGCTTCACTCATGTCAGCTTCCATCGCCAGACAACAAGGGCTCAGTGCGTAAACTGCACTAAAGATCTCGGGATGTTTCATTCCGATCATCACTGAGCCATAGCCGCCCATGGAGTGTCCTGCAATGCCACGACTTTCAGCGCGTGGCATGGTCCGGTAATTACTGTCCACATAGTTGACGAGGTCGCGAACGATAAAATCTTCCCAATTTCCAGTGACCGTTGAATTCGTATAGAAGGACCCTTTGTAAGCATTCGCACCATTGGCACTCACGACAATCATTTCGCGTACTTTACCGCTCTTAATGAAATCGTCCATCAAGGTTTGAAGCGCCATTCCCTGATACTGCCCGTTGATCCAAACGCTGCTGTTGGAGGTGAAGCCATGAAGCAAGTACAAAGTCGGATAACGCTTGGTCGAACCTTCATATCCGCGTGGTAAATATACGTAGACCGGTTGTTCCGTTGGATCACCGAGTAAGTTGCCTTTGAGTGAAGGTGCCTGGATTTTTAGTTGAACCAGTTTGCTTGTGGTCGTGGGCGCCGTTCCCTGCTGACCCAGAGTAACGGACCACAAGAGCGTGAAAAGCAGAATAGACAGAAGGGCTGTTGCGACTCTGTTCAATTTCATCATCAAGCACCTCTTTTACAATCACCTACATTCGCTACGCTTTCCATTTGCCTTAGCCAGGAAACATGCGGTTCCAGGTTGGATAGGCGATCTCATCGAGATCCGAACCCAATCAAGCGATACTTCGAGATTCAATCCGTTAACTATATCGGCTGTGAGCGGCTGATGCTGGTAGATCCTTCTTACTGCGTCCAACTCCGCGTCAACGTGATGTTAATAAAGCTCGAACCAATTGGGAAATAGTTGAGGTCATCACTGCGGCAGGGGGCCCAGTGTTCAGAATCTGTCACGTAGTCGCGTGGCACGTGGCACTCCTCGTTGTTACGTATCGTTTAATATCGACGCGAGGAAATAAGAAAAAGTTTTAAAATGCTGTCTACCTTTCCGACGAAGCTTGAAGCGGCCCGGACTCAGCCGGGGCTCTCATTGATGGCTGGCCGGACGAGTGTGTTTGTCGTGCCCCGCTGAGGGGCGATCATTAGAGGTTGTTACAGGTTGCATGTGAATTGAAAGGCGAGGCCGGTGAGTGTGGATAAAGAGCAACAGATGAGTCAGTCAACCCGGGACTTCATCTCGTCGCAAGACTTCTGGTCACGAAGGTCGTTTGTTAAAGCTGGGGTCTGCAGTGGTGGCATCCTACTCGTGAGCTCCAGTCTTACCGAAGGACTGATGGCTGCTCGGCAAACCTTGTCCGGCACCGAAGAAAGTACTGACTACAGTAAGCTGAGCATCCGCGAGGCCGGTGACCTAGTCCGCCGAAAAGCAATCTCGCCGGTCGAGTTAACGCGTGCCTGCCTGCAGCGGATTGAGCGGCTGAACCCCGCCCTCAACGCCTTCATCACCGTGACCGCCGAGCAAGCGATGAGGCAGGCCCGTGAAGCCGAAGCTGAGGTGCGACGCGGCCGTTGGCGTGGTCCACTCCACGGCATTCCCATTGGCTTAAAAGACAACATCGATACGGCGGGCGTAAAGACCACTCTCGCCAGCGCCGTCTTTAAAGACCGCCTTCCTACTGTGGACGCTGAAGTGGTCCGGCGACTGAAGGCTGCAGGCGCAGTGCTGGTTGGTAAACAGAATTTGCATGAAGTTGCCTTCGGCACCACTTCGGCCGTGAGCTACTTCGGCGCCGTCCATAATCCCTGGCAACTCGATCGAATAACGGGCGGCTCTTCTGGAGGATCGGCCGCCGCCGTCGCCGCTGACTTGTGTTTTGGTTCAGTCGGCACCGACGCAGGCGGATCAATACGCGTGCCCTCGGCTTACTGCGGAATCGTGGGCCTAAAGCCGACTTATGGGCTCGTAAGTATGAGCGGCGCGGGGGACGAGGGCTGGTGGTCCATGAACCACGTTGGGCCGATGTGCGGCAGTGTCGGGGACACAGCGATCCTCCTTTCCGCGATAGCTGGCTATGATGTGCGCGATAGCACCAGCGCGGATAGACCAATACCAAATTACGCGGCAGCACTGCGTGCCAAAATCTCGGCACTACGTCTCGGCATACCTCGAGCGGTCTTCTACGATAAGCTCGATCCGGAAATCGATGCGGCGATGAGTAAAGCTCTTGGAGTGCTTCGTCACCTTACCGCCGGCCTTCGAGAAGTCAACCTGCAGCCGATCTCCGACTCGATGGTGCCGAACATCGTGCTAGCAGAGACTTACGCGTTTCACGCTCCTTACTTCCTGAAGACGCCAGAGCGTTATAACGCCGCCATTCGACGGAATTTTCAGCAGGGATCGAAAGTAACTACCGCGGCTTACATTCAGTCGCGCCGTGAACTTGCCGCGGTGCGCAGTGCGGTGGGAGCGGTATTCTCAAATGTAGACTTGCTAGTCACTCCTACGACGACATTGCCGCCGCCCACAATCGAAGAGGCGGTGCGCCGCGGGATTGAACTGGAGATGATTCGCAACACGGCGCAATTCAATGTGTACGGTCTGCCCACGATCTCGATCCCGTGCGGATTCATGAGTTCCGGGCTGCCAATTGGAATGCAGATCACCGGGCCGCATTTTGGCGAGTCAAAGGTGCTGGCGCTTGCGCACGCTTACGAGCAAGCAACAGAGTGGCACACGAGGCGGCCTCGCAATGTCTAACGTTAACCCTGTCGACTAGATGCAATATGGCCCAGGAAACAAACATCACCTATCCTGACAAACTTGGCAGCCGGTGTGTTCGTTGGGCTTTTAATTTCACCCACCGAAAGCGCAGAATTAATCAAAATCGTGAGACCGTGAGCAGGCGCCCAAGATTGAGGACTGCGGCCCCTCGCGTGCGGACCCCGGCATACTCAAGTGGAATGCGGCACTGAATAAATGAGCATCGCTCCCGGCACAAAACTCGGTCGCTATGAAATCCGAACGCAACTGGGTGCGGGCGGAATGGGTGAGGTCTATCGTGCTCGCGACGACAAACTCAATCGTGATGTAGCAATCAAAGTTCTGCCAGCAGCCTTCTCCGAAGACGGGGATCGACTCCACCGATTTGAGCAAGAGGCGCAGGCCGTCGCCGCATTGAACCACCCGAGTATTCTCGCCGTTTACGACGTGGGTACATATGATAACGCTCCTTACGTGGTTTCGGAGCTATTGGAGGGTGAAACGCTTCGTGAAGCTATTGACCACCATGCACTCTCCCCTCGCAAGGCTACAGAATATGCAACTCAGATAGCACGTGGCCTTTCTGCGGCACACGAAAAGGGAATAATCCACCGAGATCTCAAACCAGACAACGTCTTCATCACAGCTGATGATCGCGTAAAGATCCTGGACTTCGGTCTGGCAAAGCTGGTCCAACCCTCCGGAGAAGAAACGGCCCAAACCGACATTGCCACGCGAAAGGTCCAAACAGATCCAGGCGCAGTCATGGGAACGGCAGGGTACATGTCTCCTGAGCAGGTACGCGGCCGTCCCGTGGACCACAGGTCAGACATCTTCTCATTCGGCGCGGTACTTTACGAGATGCTTTCTCGACGACGTGCGTTTCGCGGTGAATCGGCGATCGAAACACTCAACGCGATTTTGAAGGAAGACCCTCCGGAACTTACAAGCACCAATCCAAATATTGCACCGGCACTCGAGCGTGTCGTGTTGCATTGTCTGGAGAAGAGTCCAGACCGGCGTTTTCAATCTGCGAGTGATGTCGCTTTTGCCTTGGAATCGCTTTCCGGCGTTACGAGTCATCCGAGCCAGCAAACAATTCTCGTCGGTAAGGCGCCATCCTTTTCGCGAAGTTGGAATCGAGAGCGAATAGTCTGGTTGGGTGTCTGTGCGGCACTCTTAATAGCCACAACGGTGCTCGCAATCGCATATTTTTCGCGACCGCAGACCAGCACTCGTGTTACTCGTCTCGCTCTTCCAAACCCTGAGAAAGGGAGTTTACCGACACGGGTAACGGTTTCACCCGATGGTTCGCGCGTAGTATTCATCGCGAGTACGGGAGACGGCAAACGTGTTCTCTTTTTGCGCTCCCTCGACACAGTTAACTCGCAACAACTAGCCGGAACTGAAGGTGCACAATCACCGTTTTGGTCACCGGACGGTCGTTTCATTGGTTATTTCGCCGGCGACAAGCTGTTCAAGATTGATGCTTTAGGAGGACGGCCCCAGGCACTGTGCAACACCACCGAGAATCGTGGTGGGGCGTGGAACCGCGACGGCGTGATTCTGTTTTCAAGTTTAGAGGGCCTTTACCGTGTGTCGGCACAGGGCGGCACGCCGGTCTTAGCAACAAAAACAGATGAAAAAGAAGAAGCACATCGCTGGCCCTATTTTTTACCTGACGGTCAACACTTCCTGTTCCTTGGGGACTCAGCCGCCACCGAAGAGCATCACATCAGGATAGGATCGCTCGATTCGCAAGATAGTCAAATACTCTTCGGGGGCATCTCTCGCATCGCCTATGCGCCTCCCGGTTATCTTCTGTATGTAAACCAGGGCGCACTCGTGGCCCAGCCCTTCGACGCAAGCACTCTAAAAATTACGGGAGATCCTACGACCATCGTCGAGCACGTTGCCGAAGTAGGGTCGAATCATGAGTTCGACTTTTCGGTTTCTGAAGATGGCGTACTCGCTTACCAATCTGGGAATCCGAATTCGCAACTCACCTGGTTTGATCGGCAAGGGAAAAAGTTGAATGCGGTTGGGGACCCGGCAAATTATGGGAGCGTTGTGCTCTCTCCAAAGGAACAACATGCGGCTGTTCCTGTACTGGATTCCGACGGGCGAATTGCGGATATTTGGGTTCTCGATCTCGAACGCGGCCGACTCTCCCGGCTTACATTCGACCCTTCAGGGGACGGCGCCCCTGTTTGGTCCCCGGATGAAAAAACAATCGTGTTCAGCTCGAGTAGGGGCACCAAACCACCACAGGTGAATATTTATTCGAAGGCATCCAATGGCGCTGGAGAGGATCGATTGCTGTTGGAGACTGACTCCGAGAAGTTCCCAACAAGCTGGTCACGCGACGGGAAATATCTCCTGTTTGGAAATTGGGCACCAAAATTAACCGGATCGATTTGGGTTATGTCTCCGGCTGGTAACGAACAACCCAGGGCAGTACTACAATCAACTGTATTCGATCATTTCCATGGACAGCTTTCACCGGATGCAAAGTTCCTGGCGTACGGTTCTAACGAATCGGGACGACCTGAAATTTATATTCAACCGTTTCCTCCGTCAGGGCAAAAGTGGCAAATCTCGTCCAACGGAGGCGGCTATCCGCTATGGCGCGCCGACGGCAAGGAACTTTTCTTCGTAACCGCCGACGGTCACGTAATGTCAGCAGAAATTAGGCTAGGTAGCGCAGCGGAGGTTGGGGTACTGAAACCGCTTTTCCAGGCTAATTTCAAGATAACTGATCAAGGTTGGCCGTACGCGGTTTCAGCCGATGGTCAACGGTTCCTCTTGAACCATTACCTTGAGGACAATAACCCCGCGCCAATGACGATCGTTCTCAATTGGTTAGCCGGTTTGAAGAAATGACTCTCGCATTAGGCGCAAAACCTGGCCGTTACGAAATCCGCGTGCAGATGGGCGTAGGTGGAATGGGCCACAGGTTTCGAATAGCTCAGATTATTGTTTGGCAAGCCTCGTGCAGAGAGTCGGATTGCGGTGACATCCAGTATAATTCTCATCGTAAGAGCTTTCCCCCGTCACTCAAATCACATCAGCAAACTTCACCTTAACCGGGAGGACCTTATGAAACTTCTTCGCACATCAGTAGTCGTGCTCGCTCTTTCAGTGGTTTCCATTGGGCTTGGTTACGCCCACTTCGGCGTTGCGAGGGCCACAGACAGCGGACCTCAAACGGCAGCGGCTTGCGCCAAATGTGGCGACGGACAATGCCAACGTTCGTGTGGTGAAAACGAGAAAAGCTGTCCCCGAGACTGTGGCGGCGTCCCTCAGACCAGTGTTCGCTGACCGAGAGGCTTTCTCGCATTCAAGAGAAAAGGCTGCCTGGGCAGCCTTTTCTGTTTACCCTCGTCCCACATGGGCCAACCTTGTACTGCGGCCTATTGCAGGTAGATGCGTTGAGCCAAACTAGGCACACCAGCCCGATCGAGAACAAACAGCATGTAAATCCCTGGCACAGCTTGACCGGGCAATTTCGGCGCTCTGATCCGAATTTCTCCTTTTTGAGCTGCGCCTTTTTGCTTAAACGCAAGCTTCACGTAACGATCCCCTGTTGTCAGACTGTGAGTGTTATGGTCACTACGAAGTAGCACCACCGATGAAATCTGATCGACGCTGCCAGCCACAGTCATGTCGAAATGGCCACCGTAAGAGATATCCTCCGGTGATTTCAGAATGACTGGCCTCGTAGCGCGGCTGCCATCCGGCTTGAAGAGGTAAGGAGGAGAGAACAGTTGCCCAACCGGGACGCCCTGATCTGGATCGCCGAACGGAAGCAATCCGGCGTATGACGTCATCAGTGGGAAGGACGGATCATCCGGTCGAACCAGCGCCTCTCGATTCTCGCCAGCGAAGAATACTGAGCCGTCGGGAAGCAAAGTGGCGGTTCCATGGAGACCACGCGAAACTGTTGTCCGTGCGAGTTTGGTGATCGATCCGTTGGCCGGGTCGAACATCTGAAAATGAAGTCCTTCCTTTTCCTCATACGTGCATGGTCGTCCATTCACATTGCAGTCAGGAGAACGGTTCACACCCTGGCCGATTAGTACCTTGCCATCGGGAAGTAATACAGCCTTAGTCGTAGCCAGCGGCTGGAGAATACTGCCCACAATCTTCCACCGCGGATTACGACCGGCGAAGTCGATCTCCTCAACTGTGCCAGTTTGATCACCATCAGCATCCTCACCGGAAATCATGAACCACTTGTGCGATACAGTGTGACCGTTATTGTCAATTTCGATTAGGCTCGCGGTCGGGCAGCAGTAGGGCCGTACTTCAGATGCAGTATCTACAAGCGTCCAGTGATTCTTAGCAGGAGTATTGCGGTTAGGATCTTTGAGCGCCGCCAGCACGTTCAAGCACCAGGTGTTTCCTTTCGTGAAATCAGGAGTTCCACCACCGACGCCAAATCTGGCTCCGCCGGGAATCATTTCCGGGCCATACTCCTTCTCACCGTCGAACGTGCAGACCACCCAATCATCTTTTCTCGGACCAGTCTGCACCACTTCGAGTTGTGGATAGAGCGGAAAAGCCATGCGCGCATTTTCTAACGCTATGTTTCGATCGGTCTGCGGGTCGTACACTTCAGGTACGACTTGATTGACGCGGCTCGCAGTAAACGCTGTATCACTTTGTGAGATGTTCTGAACACCTTTTGTAGCGCGGTTTGGATCAGGTGCTACAGAGTTGTCCTGGTCGAACCCGCCGACTACGAGCACCATGTCATTCGGAAGCGCAATGGCAGACGGGTACCAGCGCGAATACTTCTGGTCGGAAGGCTCTGATGGCTGGGTGCTCTGTTGATCTCTGGGATCGCAGCCTGGATAAAACGGAGCGTCGGGATTCGTCGCGAAAAGCTGCAAGCCAAATGGGTCTCTGGTCCAATTCGATCTCGTACAAGGTTCTCGCCGCAGAATCCAGGACTCCGTTTCGGGATCGAAGATATTCACCTTGTACAGACCGTTGTTGCTCTGCATATCATGGCCGCCGAAAACGTAGACTCGTCCGTCAGCGAGCGTTACGCGCGCATTGCAGTAGGTGTTGTAGAACATCCCTTTCGAATAGCCGTTTTCCGCAAACGCTGCGCGGTTCAGAGCAAAATCAGCTTCATCCAGCAGTGTTGTATGAAACTTACCGCTGTTCTTGAAAGCATCGGGATGACCTATGTCGAATAGGAGCTGTCTTTCCATCGTGCGATTAGCAACGATTCGTGTCGGCACACTCTGGCTAAGGCCTTGCCTCAAGAGATAACCGCCATAGGTGAGTCGCTGAAAAGAGTCATCCGGTGAGCGGTCCATGCCAAGACCAAGAAACGGATCAAAACCGTGAAGAACATCTCTTAACGACGAGTTGAACTGAAGTCCCGGCGTGTTAAATGCTCCACGCGAAATCGCGAGATCGATCAACGCAGGATCCGCAACGTCATTGGGCGTGTACTCCGGAAACCTCGCATGAAACAATATTTTTGGTATCGGCGAATTTCGCTTCCAAACCAATCCCATGTGAACCGCTTCCGCGCTTTGCATCGGAATTAATGGCGATACTTCGCCGCAGGTAGGGCGAGGACAGCCGGCATTGGGATCGGGAAACGTGACTTGGGCCGTGACTGATGTATCAACCATACAAAGGTTAAAGGCCACGACGCCAGCAAGTAGAGCACTCATCAAAAGACATGCTCTTGTAGTGTTAACTCCATGTTTCGGCGAACTCTTCTTCGCACTCCGCACTGCTCTTGAGTGAAGTGAGTGATGACTCATCGGTCCCCTCTCCTTAATCTTTTTTCTTTGCCATTAGAGAAGTTGACGCACGCCTGAAGAACCCTTCACGACGGCTCATCGGACGTGTGATTTCTTAGTACTTGACGTCGGGAGGTATCTGCTTACGCGGAGCGTGGGAACTCCAGGCAGACAATAATCAGGGCTACGATGGACCAATACGGGGGTTGATAGGGAGTCGAATAATGATCTGCAAGCAGTATGCCCAACTACACGAGTAGAAATTCCAATCGCTTTATGGTTGTTTTCGTCTGTACTCGATCAGAAAGGCGAGACGAAATTGGAAGATTCCGATAGTCATCCAAGAACGTGAATAATTGCATTCGTCTTGGCATTTGATTGTCCCAACTTGCGGTCAGCCTCACCGCTGCCACAGCCAGGATGGTACGTCATTTGCTGACTCCTAAGGGGGAGCGTAAGAACGGGACGACGTTCGGAACGGGGAACCGATTGACGCTGCGTGGTATATGAACCGAGATACCAAGGGTATGAGAACGATTCTTGTAGTTGAAGACTATGAAGATGTTCGTCGAATGTTGAAGGTTCTTCTGGAATCCGAACACTTCCGCGTGTTGGAAGCATCGACTGGTGCCCAGGCTCTAAAGGTTGTAAAGAACGAACGGCCGGACATCATTCTCATGGATTTGGCGCTGCCCGGAATTGATGGATTTGAAACCATCCGCCGCGTACGCAGGATTGATGGCTTTCAGAACACACCGATAATTGTCCTAACGGCCTACAGCGCACAATCAACTTACGAAACCGCAGTCCGCGCCGGTACCAACTATTTCATGGCTAAACCCATTGATTTTGATGAGCTCGCCGGGCTTCTGGACGAAATCCTGGTTGAGGAGAACAGCGGAAATCCAAAATATGGGCGCCCGGCGGCTCAACGTGCAGTAATCAGCAGCGAAACGCCAGTACCACATCCAAGGCACGAAGTTCGCTTGACCGTTTAGTTGATTGGTTGCGGGATTCCGAAAGTAAAAGTAGAACCTTCACCGACCCGGCTCTCAACTGCAATTGTCCCGCCGTGAAGTTCGATAATCTGTTTGACTATTGCCAACCCCAAACCCACACCACGCTTTTCCGGCTGTTGATCTGTTTCCAGCTTTTCAAAAATCTTATCCAGCCGTTCAGAGTCGATGCCGGCGCCGGTATCCTGGACCCAGCAGTGCGCGATGCCGTCGGCCTGCCGTGCTTCGACTACGATCTTTCCATTGGGTGTAAACTTAATGGCATTGGAGAGCAGATTCTGGAAAACCTGGCCCAGCAATCGCGCGTCGGCAAAGATCGTCATGTTAGGTGGAACGTCATTGACAAGGCTCGAGCGTGAATCGGTTGCAATCGGAGATAGATCCTGCATGATGCCCTCTACCAAGGACCATAAGTCGAACTCGCGCTTTTCAACTTTAGGAGAGTCCCCGAGTTGAAGATTCGCCTCATTCTGCAGCACACGCTTAATCAAAGCGTCTAGTCTCCCTATATTGCGCCTTAAGGTGGATACGGAAGTTTCGAATGGTTCGGTCTTCGAACTTTCTGGTAGCGAACGCTCGAGCATTGTAGTTGCCAACGAGATGGCTTGTAATGGCGTGCGCAAGTCATGAATAACAAAGCTCAAATGCTCCTCGCGGCGCTTCTGAAGCTCCAAGGTCATGTGAGTCGCATATGCTTTGGTGGCCTGCGCCACTGCATTATCAAAGACATTGTTGACGATGCGGTTAGCTTGATGTGTGAGAGGAAGATTATGCTTCTCGGCAAGTCGATCGATGCACTCACGCAAAATACCATATTCAGCTACAACTTCAGTTATATCAAACCCGACTCTCCACCGCTGAACGCCATGCTCTGCAGGACTCAGGATTAGACTGGCTTCGCTGCGATCAGATTTCAAGTTCTCACTGAGCTCCGTGAGCAGTTGCGGGATGTGATCGGTAATAGTAGGAGCATCCAGATGCTCGGCTCCAGGAAGTAAAGCCACTTCGCAGTGCCAGTCGGACAGTAGTTCGTTTTGGTAGGTCTCGATTAATTCGCCTAAATCGGCAAGCGTCTCAATTTGCATGGTGTTCACGTAAAGGGGCGTTGGGAACAAGAATCGGGGATTGGTTCATTGCGAAGAACGACGTACGCGGCCAGGCAGTCAACCGGACGAAGAGTGGCCCATAGAGATGCGTTAGCGCCATTGGGGGATCCTGTTTGGGTCCGTATCCAGAGTCCGTTCTTGTAAAACACTGCGGAACCTAAGTCAATCACGCAAGCATTCTTTAGTGCTTTAAATCGTTCGCAAGCGAACCGGTCAAAATCTCGATCGATTCGTCATATTCTTCCGAGAAGCAGAAGGATAAGAACGATCAAGAGAATCGTTCCTATTCCTCCGCTTGGCCAGTACCCCCAGTTCCTGCTGTAGGGCCATCTTGGTACGGCACCAATTAACAAGAGAATGAGAATCACTAAGAGAATTATCCCCATCTCAGACCTCCTATTCTTAGCCTCTTATCCTTGGCTTTCCCGGAATGCGTCTGTCTGATGGTCCTGGCTAAAGAACTCACGCAGAAAGGAACTGCTCTGCGCGAACATTCAACTGCCAGTTAATCTGGGGGATCAGTTCTGAGGGATATTGACGTTTTAGAGGGAGTTCAATACTGACACAAAAATTCATCGCTATCAAGAATCATCTACCCAGCGTCGGCATTATGTTGTGCGCAGGTTTCATCTTTGGTAAGAATTCCTTAATCGACGTGGAACCTATTTGCTTTATCGCCCCCTGACGTGTGTGTCGAATTGATTTTGGTAGAAGGAGGCAATCATGTCCCGTGAATCGCGCATGCTCGCAGGTGTACTTCTTGTCGTTCTTCCGACGGTGATGTTTGGAGGAGTGTCGCTGCTAACTTTTCTGACACGAGGAGAACCAGGCTATGTTGACAATCCACTCCGCCAGGATCTGTTCCGCGCTGGACACGCGCACGCCGGTGTCTATCTTGTTCTGTCGCTCGTAATGCTTCGCTACGTTGATGAAGCAGTGCTTTCGTCGTTCTGGAAATGGCTGGCTCGACTAGGTGCGCCGATTGCGGCGATCTTGATTCCGGCTGCGTTCTTTCTCTCGGTCGCATCGCCCACGGCAAGAGAGCCGAACGCGTTGTTGAATCTCGCATACATCGGTGCCGTGGTCCTGGCTGGTGCAGTTTTAACTCTGGGAGTCGGCCTGATTCGCGCCGCACGACAACGGTCGTAACAGTCCGGTTTGTAATAAACATTTAAGTCACCCATTACAACCTCTTAACTTGCATCCCACACGACCGTTAGATTCCACTTCGACCACCACAAGAGATTTTGACGCGACGGGATCGTCCCGATCCCGATTCTCGCAGAGCGCCAAACTGACCTAACAAAGGAAGGAACACTCCTTCTTCAGAAATTTCTTGACAAGAAACCGGTCGCCTCATATTGTTCGCGCTCAAAAAAGCGACTGGTCAAACCATTTCCTAAAAATTAGTTTTCTGTTTTTAGTCCAATTTGGTTCGATCCGTGCCGTAACTCGGAAGCGATGAACTTCGGAAAGGCATAAAAACGTGATTGTTAGAACTCTTGCTCTGCTGATCGCGCTCATTCTGTTCTCCTCGGCAGCAACGGCAGACTCCGCGAAGAACGATGGCCAAACAGACTGGTCGCGGGGCATGGTCGAATCAACCATGAAGCGTTATCCGACCGCGAAGGATCTCGGCTCGTGGGGTTATGCAAAATCGCTCTATCTCTACGGGCAGTATCTCGTCTACAAACGCACCCGCGAACCTCGCTATTTGAAATACATCAAGGACTGGGTCGATTACCACGTCGACGCGGAGGGCGTCGTCAGAAGCGCCAATGCGCAAGGCCAGATCAGAGAGATCACCTTCGAGAACCTCGACAGCATGCTGCCGGGCAATCTGTTGCTAATCCTCTACCAGGAAACCGGCGAACCGAAATACAAGCTCGCCGCCGATCGCATTCGCCAACGTTTCAATACGTACCCGCGCACCAAAGACGGCGGCTTCTGGCACGCGAACACCAAGAGCCGCGAATGGCAGTTGTGGGGCGACGGCGTTTTCATGTCGATGCCGTTTCTAATCAGGTACGGAATCCTCTTCGGCGACAGCAAATATGCGGCTGACGAGGCCACAAAACAGTTGTCGTTATATGCCGGTCATCTGAACGATCCGAAGACGGGACTGATGTTTCACGCCTACGACGAGAGCGGCCAAACGACGTGGTCAAACAAGGAAACAAAGGTATCGCCGGAGATCTGGTGCCGCGCGATGGGCTGGTTTGGAATGACGCTGATTGAAGTGCTCGAACTGTTGCCCGCGAACCATCCAAAACGTCAACAACTGGTCGCGCAGGTCAACCAACTCGTCAAGGCATGGTCCAACTACCAGGACAAGAAGACCGGGCTCTGGTACCAGGTCGTCGATAAAGGTGACAACCCGAGTAACTGGCACGAGACGTCCAGCTCGAGCATGTACACCTACGTCACCGCCATGGCGATCGATCGTGGCTACGTGAACAGGAGTTATCGCGACATGGTCAATCGCGGCTATGCCGGGGTGCTCACGAAAATCTCGCTTGGTCAAAACGGCGATACGAACCTCATCGACATCTGCGAAGGCACGAACGTCGGCGATCTCGCTTTCTACTTCGCTCGCAAACGAAACACGAATGACTTCCACGGGCTCGGGGCGTTTCTGATCATGAACGAGAAGTTTATGAACAAGACGTTGAAGGGACGCAGCCGAAGTTTGTGGCAGCCGGCCAAAACAAACTCCCGATCTTAACCGGCGATTTGAGCGAAAAAACCTTGACGCCTCGACAGATTGGTATTATAAGTTCCGCGCTCCGCTAGAATTGTTATGACCAATTCTCAAGTTACACGGTTGAAGATCATTCGGCCGGTCCGCTCGGGACAGACCACCGAGCAGGTCGTTGCACGGGTGTATGAACTCATAAAAAGTGAGGGTTTGAAGCCGGGCGACCGCCTGCCACCGGAGCGTGAATTGTCAAAACAACTCGGAATCAGCCGTCCCTTATTGCGAGCCGCGTTGAGTTCGCTGATCTCGATGGGCGTTCTGCTTTCGCGGCAAGGTGCGGGCACGTTCCTGGTCGACGGACCTCCAGCGCTCGACAGTGAACCCCTGCGCCTGCTTGCCCAACTTCACGGTTTCAGTTTTGAACACATGTTTGAGACGCGATCGATTCTGGAAGTGGGTGCGGCGGGGTTGGCGGCCGAACGGGCGACTGGCGAGCAGTTGGCAACGATGTCGGAGGAGATTGCCGAGATGTTTGCGGCGTTGAGAGACCCGCAACAGTTTCTGCTGCATGACGTCGCATTTCACCGGGCGGTCGCGGCGGCATCGGGCAATCTGACGTTGGCGACATTGGTGGAGATGGTGTCGGCGGTTTTATACGAGCGGCGCCGCGACACGATCAACCGCGCGCACGATTTCAACGAAGCACTCGAGCTGCACCGTCAGGTTTACCGAGCAATTCGGTCTCGCAAACCCGATGAGGCTCGCGAAGCGATGCGCGAGCACATCGTGCGGGCGCAGCGCGCCTTTGCTTTGGAAGAACAACAGCAGCAAATAAATCGCGAACAAGACAGGGCTTAACCGAGAGACTCGGCATCATTCGCTGGAAACAAGCAGTCTGCATGACGTTTACCCAAATTGTCCCAACAAAGGACAATTTCTTGAAGGAGGGGTTCACATGTTTAGCCCGCTGCGTAGCTCAATTTTCCTGGTTGCCGTCGCGATGCTCGCCTTTGCCGTACCGGCTACCTCCCAAACCATTACTGGCGCTATCTCGGGCGCCGTTACCGATTCGACCGGAGGCATGATTCCATCGGCGACTGTTACGCTCGCCAGTGAAAAAACGGGTCAAACGCGTACAGCGGCCACCAACTCGGAAGGCCGCTTTAATTTTGCCGCGTTACAGCCCGGAACTTACTCGTTGAAAATCGAGCACCAGGGATTCCAGGCCTTCGAACAAAGAAACATCATCCTGAGCGCAAACGAGAACCTCGCCCTCGGAGATCTCAAGCTCCAACCGGGGCAAGTCAGCGAAACCGTGAGCATCATGAGCGAAGGCGCGGTCATCGAGCGTGAAAGCAGCGATCTGACCGCGCGTCTCACCGCCGATCAGATCAACCTGATCGCCACCAAGGGACGCGACATCACTTCCCTGCTGCGACTGCTTCCCGGGACTTCCAACAACGACGACATCGAAGGCGCGGGTGACGGCTTCGGCACCGATCTACCCAACATCTCAGGTCAACGCGGACGTTCCACCGTGCCGACCATCGACGGTCTCTTCGCCGGCGAACCCAGCGGCTCAAACAAACTGAGCATGACGATCAACCAGGACGCGGTCGCTGAAGTGAAGGTGCTGCGCAACAACTACGGCGCAGAATATGGAAACAACGGCGGCGCCATCATCAATATCGTTTCGAAAGGTGGCGGCCAGGCATACGCCGGCAGCGTTTACTACTTCCTCCGTAACGAGTCGCTCAACGCCACACCTTTCTTCAACAACAAACAACGTCTGCGCAAACCGCTTTACCGTCACCTCTATCCCGGCGGCAACTTCAGTGGTCCATTGCCGCTACCGCGATTCGGTGAGGGCGGCAAGTTTTGGTTGAAAGACAAAGCGTTCTTCTTCTTTGCCTATGAGAAGCCGCACCAGATCACGCCGAACGATCCGCGGTTCGTAACGGTGCCAAGCGCGCTCGAACGCGCCGGCGACTTCTCCCAATCGATCAATTCCACCAACGCCAGGGTCTTCGTCCGCGATCCGACGCTTCCGGGTAATTGCACCGCCGCTGACACGAGTGCCTGCTTCCGCGATCCTTCGCGCGCAACGCCGGGGAATCCGCAGGGTCTGAACATCATTCCCGTCTCGCGCTTCAACGCGAGCGGACTCGCGCTGCTCAACTACTTTCCGCTGCCGAACACTCTCGGCGGATCGGGCGGCGCTGCCTTCAACTACGTCGCGCAAAGCCCGACCGACGTGCCCAAGCGAAGTATGGTCCTGCGCTTCGACGTCAAGCCGACAAACAACGACACGATTTATTGGAAGTATCAATGGTGGACTTCAGACAACCTCGGCACCGGCACCTCAGGCTGGCCCGGTAACGACAACAACCGGTGGGGTATCAATTCGCATTACCTCTACAAAGACGACGGTTGGTCCGCGAACTGGACCAGAGTGATCAATGCCAACGTGGTGAACGAATTCAATTTTGGCATGCGTCACGATTCGGAAGGTTTCATTCCGGGCGCCGGTGAGATCGAGCGTTTACAAAGAGCCTCGCTGAACTACACCGCACCGCAACTCTTCCCGCAAAACAACCGGCTGGGCACGATTCCGCGCGTGACAAATTGGGGTGGTGTTCGTGGTCCAACGAATGGCGTCGCAAACATCAACTGGCTCGACCGCTGGGGTGAAACGGGTAACGATTACATCAAACCCTCGTTTGCCAACAATCTCACGATCACCAAGGGGGATCACAGTCTGAAGTTTGGTGTTTATTATGAACGCCTGCTGAACGGTGAAGCGCCTGGTGGACAGTGGTCCGGCGTATTCAATTTTGCCGGCAACGACAGCAACTTCACCGCGGCCCTGGGCAATACCGGTTATGCATACGCCAACGCGCTGATCGGCAACTTCCGCAACTACCAGGAATCCACGGCGCGGCCTTTTACCAACCTGCGACTCACGCAGGTCCAATGGTATGCGGCGGACCAGTGGAAGGTTAACCGGAGGCTAACGTTGAACTACGGTATGCGGTTCGGATACCACTCGCCGTTCCAGCAGATCGACGGTCAGGGATCCAACTTCGTTCCCGCGCTCTTTAATCCCGCGCAGGCCGTTGCGTTGTATACCAGCGCGTGCGCGGTGGCCTTTACTCCTCCCGCGACTTGTCCAGCGGCCCAACGCCGTGCACGGAATCCGATCACGGGTGAGCTGATTCCATTGGTCGGCGCGAATGCCGGTCTTGTCGGCGCGATCGTCCCGGGCAGCGGCAATCCCAACAACGGTCTCGCGCTCGGCATCGATCCATCGACTACCCCCGGTTTCAGAGACACAACACCCATCGACTTCGAACCGCGTCTCGGCTTTGCGTGGGACGTCACGGGCGAAGGCAAATCGGTGATCCGTTTTCAGGCTGGTGTGTATCACGCGCCGCGCGTTGGTGGAGGAACCACGGGCGGCAACCTCGTCAACAATCAACCGGCAAATCGCTCGTTCAGCATCGACTTCGGCAACATCAACAATCTCGCCAGTCTCACGGGCACGGCGATCACCAGACCGTCTTCGATAAATGCCGTCGAGGAGCAATCACACACGCCGTCGATCTATAACTTCACGTTTGGTCTGCAACAGGACATCGGGTTCCAAACGATCATGGAAGTCAGCTACGTCGGATCGTTTGCCCGGCACCTCGGCCAGCGAATCAACCTCAACGGCGTGCCGGACGGGGCTCGACTGGGAACCAACAATATCGATCCGGTAACCGGTCAGCGCATCGGCAACGATTTTCTCCGTCCGTTTCGCGGGTACGCGGACATCAATATGGTGACCTGGGCGGGCACCTCTAATTACAACTCGCTACAGGTGCAGCTCGCCCGTCGCTACACAGCGGGCTTCCAATACGGTCTCGCCTACACCTATTCTAAGTCGTTTGATTACGCAAATGACGATTCGTCGGATGTTCTGTTCGGCCGTCCTTACAAGGACTTCAACTACGCGCCTTCCGACTTCGACCAAACGCACATCCTGACGGTCAACTACATCTACGACCTCCCGGCATTGGGCCGTAAGCTCAACAACGGTTTCGTCAAAGCGATCTTCGACAACTGGCAACTCTCGGGCACGACTTCTTACGCCAGCGGCAAACCAAAGAACATCACCGTTTCTTACAACGGCGGTGTAACTGACATCACCGGCGGCCAGAACAACGCTCGCGCGAACACGATCTGCGATCCGATGCGCAACATCAGTGGTTCAGATCCGACTGGAACGCCGTACGTCGTCAACGTCAATTGTTTCTCACGGCCGACGCGTCTCGGCGACATTGGCAACACGCCAAGAAACTCGCTGCGCATGCCGTCGATCTTCAACAGCGATGTGGCGCTATTCAAGAACATTCCGTTTGGCGAAACGCGCTCCTTGCAGCTTCGCTGGGAGGTTTACAACGTTTTTAATCACACGAATTTTAGAGACATCGATGCGGGTCTCGTATTCGACGTCAATGGCCGTCAAACCAACACTCGCTTCGGCGCGCCAATCGCGGCGCGAACTCCGCGGGTGATGCAGGCGGGCATCAGGTTCAGTTTCTAACCCCGCGTTTTGACTGTGCGTAAGGAGGGTTCCCTCATGCGATCGTGCAAATCATTGGCAATCGCTTCGCTGCTGATCGTGGCTTCGGTTTCAGTCGCGCTTGCACAGGCGAACGCAAAAGTCAGCGGCACCGTCACCGATCCAAACGGCGCGGCAGTGCCTGGAGCAGTTGTAAGACTGAGAAACCAGGCCACGAAGATCGAGGTTGAAACCACGACGAACGAAAGCGGGTATTTCAACTTCGTGAACGTGAATCCCGCAATGTACTCGTTGAGGGTTGAGGTGCAGGGATTCAAAGGAGTGCAAAGTGCTCCTTTCGATGTCGGCGTCAGCGAGAACGTCGTGCAAGACATCGCGCTTACCGTCGGAGCGGTGTCGGAAACTGTTGAGATCATGGCCGGAGCGGAGTTGATCCAGCAGGCCTCGTCCGATCTCGGCACGGTGATTCCGGAGAAGGTGGTCCAGGACCTTCCGTTGAATGGCCGCAACTTCACGCAGTTGCTGACGCTCACGCCGGGAGTGACGCCAGTCTCGACTTCGCAGAATAGAAACGTTGGCGGCGTCGAAGGCAACGTCGGCATTCCTGGATCCGGGTTTGCCGATCCGTCGTTTCACGGGCAGCCAAACCGCTCGAAGCTCTATTTTTTCGACGGCATCATCAACACCAACGTTCGGGGACCGACGTACATCGTCATCCCAAATATCGATCTGGTCCAGGAGTTCAAGGTCGTGGGCCACGACGCGCGTGCGGATTATGGGGGCGCGATGGGTGGCGTGGTGAATATGGTTTCGAAGGCGGGCGGAAGCAGTTTTCACGGTTCCGCGTTTGAATACGTCCGCAACGACGCCTTCGACGCGCGCAATCCGTTTGATGTTTGCACTACGGCGAGGTGTAAACCAGGACAGGGTGTCCCTGATAAGCCTTTGCCTTTTCGTCAAAACCAATTTGGCGCGACGCTCACTGGTCCAATATTCAGAAACCACACTTTCTTCTCCGTTGGTTACGATGGCTGGCGCTACAGTCAACCGACTCTCGCGCTCGCTTACGTTCCCACCGCGGCTGAAATTAACGGCGACTTCACTAACACGCCGTTTCGTCGTCGCCTCTTCAATCCGTATTCGACGAGACTGGTCGGCAACACGTTCGTGCGCGACGAGTTTCGCTGCGACTCGACGGGCAATCCATTGCCGGTAGACGCGCAAAAGCGACAGAACCAGTCGATCGGGGCTCCGTGTTTCAAGATTCCGCAGGCGTTGATCTTCGCGCCGATGCAGAACTTCTTCCGCACGTATTCGCCGGCACCAAACCTTTCGGGTGATCCGACAAACAACTTCGCGCAGATTCGTCCTTCAACCAACAACTCGAACAGTATTCAATTCAGGATCGATCATCGTTTCAGTGACAACGACACGATCTTCTTCCGCTATACGCAGCAGAACGTCACCGTTTTCAATCCGATTGGAAATGAAGGATCAACCGGCGGTAGCGGCAAAGGCCGGAACTACGGCGGCGCCTGGACCCACACGTTCAGTCCGAACTTGATGTTCGACATTCGCGCAGGCTACGCAGGACGGCCCGGCGTCGATTCTAGCCAGCAGAACCAGCACGAAGCGGGGACTGATCCGTTGACTCAGAATGGATTTCTCGACGTCGACAAATACGACGGTCTTCTGGTCACGCTTCAGAATTGGACCGCGGGAGGAAACAATAATTCTGGCGTTCGCGGCGCAGCGCTGCGCGAGAACCCGAATTGGAGCGTTTCGCCAAGCCTGACGTGGCTCAGGGGAAATCACAGCTTCAAGATGGGCGGCTGGTATCTGGAAGCTAAACGCGTCCAGTTGAATACGTTTCAAACGTACGTCTTCAACGACGAACAGACGCGAAACCCGACCGCGGCAACCGGAACGTCGGGGCTGTCGCTCGCGTCGGCGTTGTTGGGCTTCCCAAACAACTTCAACGCTCAGTTACCCGTCTTGCACGGTGGTCCAGTGCAGTTTAAGTATGGCTCGTGGGCCGCCTTTATTCAGGACGAATGGAGGGTGCGGCGAAATTTCTCGCTGACGCTCGGTCTCCGATACGACTACCTGACCCAGCCAAAAACAACCGACGGCAGATTGTGGAACTCGCTCGATCTTGAGAACCAGAAGTGGATCATTGGCGCGACAGAGATGCCGGCACTTTGCAGCGTCGCTCGGTCCGCGCCTTGTATTCCGGACGCTTTCAGAAACGATGCGCACTTCGCGAACGTCGTCCTGGCGGGAAGCAAGTTCTTTGCGCCGCCGCCAATCAAAGACAACTGGGGACCACGAATCGGTATCGCGTGGACGTTGAACCCGCAGACGGTTCTGCGTGCCGGTTACGGCTTGTACTGGGACGCATTACCCGCGCGCAGCCAGTACGCGCAGAACGATCTCGAGGCGACCGTTTGGCCGGACGCGACAGCTTTCTCCGGCACCGCAAACGCAAGCGTCGCCTTCACGAACGGCACTGCCGCGAACATCATTCAGATACAAGGACAGGGATTTGCCACGCCGTTGCCGACTACGAATCCGTGGAGTCTCGGCGGTTTTCCCAACAATCCGAACTACAAGGATCCGTACTCGCAACAGTGGCACGTTGAAGTGCAACGAGAATTGACGACGACATCGATGGTCTCGGTCGCTTATGTCGGCAGCAGGAATGGGCGGCTGCCCTACGCCGGTTTTGCCAACGCAGCACGCCAGGCATCGCCGAACGGCACTCCCAACTCGGTAATTGATTCGTTGCGTTTGATGCCGTGGGTCAGTGCGGGCATCACTTACACCACCAACATCGGCTACTCGAACTACAACGCGCTCGAGTCGAAATTTCAACGACGCTTCTCGAAAGGGTTGAGCACGTTACTTTCATATACGTGGAGCAAGTCGATCGACGTCAGTAGCGGCTATTTCAACGTCGAGAATGGACCGGGCGGCGGCTCGTCTATTCAGAACTACTTCGATCAGAGCACCGCGCGCGGCGTATCAGGATACGACATTCCGCATTTCCTTTCGTGGGCCACTGTTTATGAATTGCCTCTTGGCAAAGGCAAGCGGTGGTTCCGCAGTGGTCCAGCTTCCTGGGTACTTGGCAACTGGCAGACAAACTTCATCATGCAGGCACGCTCCGGCGCGCCCTTCAACTTGCAAGTCACGGGCGATCTTGCGAACCTTCGCGGCAGCGCGCCGACGGCTCCGGGAAACTATCTTCGTCCGAACCTGATCGCCGATCCGTTCGTGGCCGGCCCGGTTCCGGCTAATCCAGATCCCGCGTGTCGGAGAACAATCTCTCAGGGCGGAAAAGCGGCGGACCAGGTTCGCACGATCGCGAGCTGGTTCAATCCATGTGCGTTCGGTATTCCGTCGGGTGCGTTTGGCAATCTCGGACGCAACGCGTTTCGCGGCAAGGCTGTCTTCAATACTGATCTTTCGTTGTTCAAGAGTTTTCCGATACGCGAAAGCTGGCAGTTGCAGTTGAGAGTCGAGACCTTCAACGTGTTCAATATTCAGAATTGGGACACGCCTGCGAACGCAAACCTGACGCTAAACACAAATGCAACGACGCTTGCGACTAACGTAGGACGTATTTCTACGCTGGCCGCCGGCACGAATCCTCGGCAGATCCAGTTTGGCTTAAGACTGAATTTCTAATGGCGTTTCTTTGCGCGCTATTGATTGTGGCGGGCCTCGGGTCCGCCACGCAGCAGCAAAACTCACCTCCGCGCGTCTTTATTCTGGACGCGAAACAACTCGCCGCAACCAAACAACGCGTACGCGCCGGCGATCACTTACTCAAGCCCGCGCTCGCGAAACTCGAAGCCGAAGCGCGCAAGGCGCTCACTGGTAGCCCGTTCTCCGTTACCAGCAAAAACGTCACACCGCCGAGCGGTGATAAGCGCGACTACATGAGCCAGGCACCGTACTTCTGGCCCGACCCGAAAAGTCCCAACGGTCTGCCGTACATTCGTCGGGACGGCGAACGCAATCCCGACATCGACAAGATCAACGACCATCGCGTGAAGGATCAAATGGAGGCCGCGGTCGCAACACTCGCCCTCGCTTACTACTTCACAGGTGTCGAAGAGTATGCGGCGCGGGCGACCGAACTGTTGCGAGTATTCTTCCTCAATTCGGAAACACGCATGAATCCCAACCTCGAGTTTGGGCAGGGGATTCCAGGGATCAATACTGGACGCGGCATTGGACTGATTGAAACGCGCGGGCTCACGCGCGTGATCGACGCGATCGGGTTGCTGTCCGGATCGAAAGCATGGACCACCGCCGATCAGCGCGGGATGCAAGCGTGGTTTGGGGAGTTTCTGCGGTGGATGCAGGAGAGTAAGCACGGCCGCGACGAAGCGGCGGCGAAGAACAATCACGGCACGTTTTATGACGTGCAAGTGGTTTCCTTCGCTTTGTTTCTGGGTAACACTGATCTGGCAAGGCGTGTGTTGCGCGAGGCGCGCACAAAGCGCATTGCTTTACAGATCGAGCCGGATGGCCGGCAGCCGCTGGAGCTCCAACGCACGCGAGCCTGGAGTTACAGTGTGGGTAATCTCGACGGGTTGATGCAGCTTGCGCGTCTCGGCGAAAACGTTGGCGTCGATCTTTGGCACTTCAGCACAAGCGACGGACGCAGTATTCGCAAAGCGTTGGATTTTCTGGTTCCGTTCGCGCTTGGTGACAAGAAGTGGAATCATCAGCAGTTGGGCCAGTGGCAGCCGCAAATGCTTTTTCCGTTGATTCGCCGAACAGCTACGCGCTACAACGATCCGCAAATCCAATCGTTGTTGAAGAGATTGCCTGAGTCAGAGCAGAGTTTGAGGTGATTCGCATGCGGACAGTGTTGGCATTTTTGATTACATTCATTTGTTGCGGGCAGGACGCGATGGCCCAGGCGTGGCCGCATCCGTTCCCCGCACGCGTGCGCGACAACAGCAACAAAGATCTGATGGTAATGACGCTTGGCGCCGTCAATCCCACCATCGCCGACGGCATTTTCGATCCCGCCAAAGATGAAATGCGTCTTCGCGACGGCACAGTGCTGAAGAACTACTTTCGCGACACGCTCAAGATCAAATACTTCCACCCCATCGACAAAACGCGTTTCCCGCTGCCGCCCTCGGGCTGGTGTTCCTGGTACTTCTTCTATCAGGAGATCGACGAGAAAGAGATAAAGCTGACCGCGAAGTGGATTGCCGAGAACCTGAAGGACTACGGCGCGGAATACGTCCAGATTGACGACGGCTGGCAAGGTACTGGTCGCGGCCTCGGTGAGAACCGCGACTGGTCAACCATCAACAATCGCTTCCCAAGCGGCATGGACAGCCTGGCTCGTTATATCAAGTCATTGGGTTTGAAGCCGGGCATCTGGCTTGCGCCACACGGACAGAGTAACGTCGCCGTCGTCAAGAATCATCCCGGCGTTTTCATGATGAAGGAGGACGGAACGTCCGCATCGAGCACGTGGGAGGGGACATATCTTCTCGATCCTTCAGCACCGCAGACGCAGCAGTATCTGAAAGATCTGTTTACGAAGCTCTCGGCCTGGGGGTACGAGTATTTCAAGATCGACGGGCAGCCGATCGTCGTGCGCGAATACCGAAACAAGAAGGACTTCATGAAGGCGCCGGCGGCTGATTCCGACGAGCTTTATCGCGATACGTTGGAGAGTATTCGCGCGGCGATTGGTCCGGACCGTTACCTGCTCGGTTGTTGGGTGATTCCGCTCGAAGGAATCGGCTTGATGAACGGCTCGCGCATTGGGGCCGACGTGTTGCCGAACTGGGACGGGTTCAAGTTTGCGATGCGCGCGACGATGCAATACTACTTTTTGCACAACGTCGTGTGGTACGCCGATCCCGACGTCTTCATCGTTCGCGCGCCGCTCGCGCTTGAGCAGGCGCGCGCATGGGCCACTTTGCAGGGACTGACAGGACAGGCGGCGTTGATGAGCGATCGCTTGATGGATCTCTCGCCGGAACGCGTCGAGCTCGTGAAGCGCGTTTATCCCGCAGTGGACATTCGCCCACTCGACCTCTTCTCGTCAGATCGCAACAAGCGAATCTGGGACCTGAAGATCAACCATATCGGACGCGAGTATGACGTCGTCGGCGTTTTCAATTTCGACGAGGGCAGGTCGACGCCGATGTTTGTCAGTTGGAAAGAACTGGGTCTGCCGGCGGACCGATTGGTCCATGTCTTTGATTTCTGGAACAAGGAGTACCTGGGCGCCTGGGAAAAAGGAATCAGCGTCGAACTGTCGCCGGCGAGCACGCGCGTGCTGACGCTCGTTCCGGCGACGGAACAGATCCAGTTGGTTTCCACCAGCCGCCACATCACCCAGGGATGGGTTGACCTTGTTTCGCAGAGTTACGATGCGGCGCGAAATGCGTATTCAGGGCGCAGCAGGGTGGTGAAGAACGATCCGTACGAGTTGCGCTTCGCTTTTCCACGCGGGAAGTATTTCGCGATTAAGTTCGCGACCGCGCGCAGCCGCGCGGGACGGTTGCCGGTGCGAATCGTGAATCACCAGGGTTGGGCCACCATCGAGATCGCGTCTCCGCAGACGACCGAGGTTTCCTGGGACGTCGTCTTTGAGCCCGCGCACGCGTACCACTTTCCGGTGCGCGAGCCAGGAAACCTCTGGGCGGAACGCGTAGGGCTCGACGGCGCAAATCTTCGTTGGACCGTGCCGCATCAACCCGCTGCCGGCTATCAGATCGCGTTGAACGGAAACGTCGTCGGGTTCACGCCGACGCAGCTGTTCGCGTTGCGCGGCCTCGATGTGAATACCACGTACACGGCCGAAGTCAGAACGGTCTGGCAGGACGGAAAACTGAGCGAAAAGAAGAAACAACTCTCGTTTACGCTGAAGAAGATTCAGTCGCCTGAGGTTTATGTGTCCGATCTCGATCCCGTTCGATTGACTCCGGGGTGGCGGCAGCCGGAGCTCAATCGCAACTTCAACAGCGGTGGTTTGATTGCCGGCGGGCGGCACTTCGAAAAGGGCATCGGCATGCCGACCAATTCCGAGATCGAGTTTGAGTTGAATGGCACGTACGACAGCTTTGTGGCGCTCGTGGGTATCGACGACGAGTTCAACAATAACGAGGCGCAGGCGCAGTTCTTCGTGGTCGGCGACGGCAAGGAGCTATGGTCCAGTGGTGAAATGAAGAAGGCCGACGGCACAAAGCCGGTGAAAGTTGAGGTCAAGAACGTGAAGCGCTTGCTGCTGCGCGTCAGGCGCGTTGGCGAGGGCGGACGCATTCATGCCGACTGGCTCGACGCGAAGTTAGTCCGTTAAAAAATGATCTCTCGACGCACACTACTTCAAATGGCAGTTGTATCTCCGTTTGCTGCCACGCTACTCGATCAGTTCGGTCGCCACTCTTTCATAAATGCTCCCAGCAACATCGCTCCACCGCTAAAACTCACAAGACGGTGGCGCGGGTCCGTTTGTGAATCGCAAATAACGAACCACGGCACACGACCAGTGCGGATCAAGGAGGTAGTGCTCTTCGATTTGCATCTCCCTTTGCCACCATCGACACGTCTTTATGGCGAAGGCTTCCAGATGCTTTCACAAACCGGCGGCACATTGGGCCAGCCCACCGACCTGGGCAACTACACCGACGCCAAACATTACAAAATGCCCGCCCCGACCGGCGCGAAAACGCTTTACGGCATGATGATGTTGTCGCCCTCAGCAACTGACAACCATCTGCTTGCGTTCACCTCGTGTCACCGCTTTGCCGGGCAGTTTTACTTGAATAATCAATCGCTGAAAGTCGTCGTCGACACCGAAGACTGCGAGCTGGCACCCGGTGAAAGGTGGCAACTCGAATCGTTCACATATCAGGCAGGAAGCGATCGGGAGCGCTTGCTCGACATACTCGCGTCCGAACTCGTCGCCAACCACCCGCCACTGCGTTTCGCGAAGCCACCGACTGGTTGGTGTTCGTGGTACTGCTTCGGCCCGCGAGTCACCGCGCAGCAGGTACTCGACAATCTCGACTTCATCGCCAAACACACCCCCGGTCTTCGTTACGTTCAGATTGACGACGGTTATCAGCCCGCTATGGGCGACTGGCTCGAGACCGGCGCTGCCTTCGGCGGCAACGTGCAAGGCGTGCTAAAACAGATTCGCCAGCGCGGCTTCGAGCCCGCCATTTGGGTCGCACCTTTCGTCGCCGAAGAAAAGTCACACGTCTTTCAGCAGCATCCCGACTGGTTCGTAAAAGACAGCGACGGAAGACCCTTGCGCTCCGATCGCGTGACGTTTGGGGGCTGGCGCCGTGGTCCATGGTACGTGCTCGACGGCACTCACAGCGCAGTGCAACACCATTTCGAAAAGTTCTTTCGTACGATGAAGCGCGAGTGGGGCTGCACCTATTTCAAACTCGACGCGAACTTCTGGGGCGCGATTCACGGCGGGCGCTTCCACGATCCGCGCGCGACTCGCATCGATGCTTACCGGCGCGGGATGAAAGCCATTCTTCGTGGCGTCGAAGACAGTTTTGTCCTGGGTTGCAACCATCCGATCTGGCCGTCGCTCGGATTGATTCACGGCTCGCGCAGCTCGAACGACATCAAGCGCACGTGGGAACGCATCGAGACCACCGCGCGACAGAACCTGAGTCGCAACTGGCAGAATGGACGATTGTGGTGGAACGACTCCGACGCGATCGTGCTCACTGGAGATCTGCCGGACAACGAGTTTCAGTTTCACGCGACTGCGATCTACGCATCAGGTGGGATGATTTTGTCGGGCGACGATCTAACGAAGATCAGCATGGAGAAACTCGCGATGCTGCGCAAGCTGCAACCGCCGACCGGCGTGGCCGCGCGTTTCGACGACGATTCGTTTCGCGTCGGGCGGGTGCACCTTGGACGACGACGTGAGGCTGTTGCGTTGCTGAATTGGCATGACGCTGCTGAGAAAATTTCTTTTCGACTCGCGCGTCGGTCTCGCATAACCGATTTCTGGACTGATAACGGACTCGGAAGTCATGTAAATGAATTTTCAGTCGATATGCCGCCGCGTACGGGACGGCTCTTGATCTGCGAGTGATCTGTGTTAAGTAACGGGCATGCATCCCAAACGCTTGATTCCGCTTTTGTCCGTGATTCTGCTGTTGCTGCCGCAGCACAACGCTTATCGCGATCTGAACAAGAACGGCCGCCTGGATGTTTATGAAAATCCCAGGGCCAACATCGACGCGCGCATCGACGATCTGCTCTCGCAGATGACGCTCGAAGAGAAGACCTGCCAGACGGCGACGCTCTACGGGTACAAACGCGTCCTCCAGGACGAACTGCCAACCGCAAACTGGAAAAACGAGATCTGGAAAGACGGCATCGCCAATATCGACGAGCACTTGAACGGCTGGGGGCCGGGCGCGAAAAGCATTTACGCGACAGACATTGAGAAACACGTATGGGCCATGAACGAGGTCCAACGCTTCTTTGTCGAGCAAACCAGACTCGGTATTCCAGTGGACTTCACGAACGAAGGCTTGCGCGGCGTCGCGGCTCCCGTCGCTACTGGTTTTCCTTCACAGTTGGGCCTGGGCCATACGTGGGACCGGGAGTTGGTCCGCGAGGTCGGACGCATCACGGCGCGTGAAGCGCGCGCTCTCGGTTACACCCACATTTACGCGCCTACTCTCGACATCACACGCGATCAACGTTGGGGACGAGTGGAAGACACCTACGGTGAAGACCCGTTTCTCGCTTCGCGTCTCGGCGTCGAAATGGTGAAAGCCCTGCAGGAAAACTACACTGTTGCTGCCACGGCGAAACATTACGTGGCCTACAGCGCAACGAAAGGCGCGCGCGGCGGCGAGGCGCGCACCGATCCGCAAATTTCACCGCGTGAAGTCGAAAACATTTTCCTGCCACCCTTCGCCGCCGCGATCAAAGAGGCCGGCCTGCTCGGCGTGATGAGCTCGTACAACGACTTTGACGGCGTGCCAATAACCGGCAGCAAGTATTGGTTGACCGACCGGCTCAGAACAGACTTCGGTTTCAAAGGCTACGTCGTTTCAGATAGCGCGGCCGTCGAGTATCTCTACAACAAGCACGGCGTGGCCGGCGACATGAAAGAGGCGGTGAGGCAGTCGATCGAAGCGGGTTTGAATGTCAAAACAAACTTCACGCATCCTGAAGACTTCATTCTGCCTCTGCGCGAACTGGTCCGAGAGGGAAAGCTTTCGATGAAGACCCTCGACGATCGGGTGCGCGATGTGCTGCGCGTCAAGTTTCTGCTTGGTTTGTTTGATCGGCCGTACATTGCCGATGCAAAAGAGGCGCTTGCGTTGGTGAACTCTGCGACCCATCAGAGAGTTGCGCTGCAAGCGGCGCGAGAGAGTATCGTGCTCCTGAAGAACGATAAGAATCTTCTGCCGCTCAACAAGGGGATCAAGTCGATTGCGGTGGTTGGTCCAAATGCCGACGACCAGAGTCTCGCACGCTATCGTTACGGTCCCTCGGCACTCGAGAGCGTTACTGTCCTCGAAGGGATTAGGAACCTTCTCGGTGCAGGCACGCAGGTCAACTATGCGAAGGGTTGTGAAGTCGTCGACGAACGCTGGCCGGAATCAGAAGTGTTGCCTGACCCGATGTCCGCGGCCGAAGAAGCGGGGATCACCGCCGCTGTTGAAGCGGTGAAGCGATCGGAAGTGGCGGTCGTTGTGCTGGGAGATTCTCGACGCACGGTGGGCGAAAGTTTGAGCCGCACGAGTCTCGATTTGCCGGGGCGTCAACTGAAGTTAGTCAAGGCTGTTTACGCGACAGGTAAACCGGTGGTGGTTGTGCTGCTGAATGGCCGGCCATTGAGTATCAATTGGGTTAATAAATTCGTGCCCGCGATCGTGGAAGGATGGTTTCCAGGTGCGCAAGGCGGCACGGCGATCGCGGAAGTGCTGTTTGGCGACTACAACCCGAGCGGCAAACTCACGGTGACGTTCCCCAAAACCGCGGGACAGATTCCGTTCAACTTTCCCACCAAGCCAAACGCGCAATGGGAAGGCGAAAAGTCACGCGTCAGCGGGGCGCTCTACCACTTCGGCCACGGCTTAAGCTACACGACCTTCGCGTACAGCAACCTGAACATCAACCCTCTCAAAGAAACACCGAGCGGTGAAATAACGGTGAGCGTCGACGTTCAGAACTCTGGCACGCGCACAGGTACTGAGGTGGTCCAACTCTACGTGCGCGATCTCGTCAGCAGCGTGACGACTTACGAAAAGAACCTGCGCGGCTTCGCGCGCGTCAGTCTCGCCCCGCGCGAAAAGAAAACCATCACCTTCACCTTGCGACCCGAACACTTGGCCCTCTGGAATCGGGAGATGCGCTTCGTCGTCGAACCCGGTGCCTTCCGTATCATGGTTGGCTCCTCTTCCGCAGACATTCGCTTAAAAGGCGACTTCGAAATCATCAATTAAACAACTGATTTCTTGACAGCGTCGGTGACTGAGAATACACTCCGTTACCGTTAACAACCTAGGAAACCGTCCAAAAAACAAAAATACGTCAGGAGAACTCCACGAGATGAACAGGCGAAACTATCTGGCCTTGATGGGCGCCGCCGCCGGAACTCTCGCGACTACTTCGAACCTGGATCTGGTCGCGGCCCAGGAAGCCCGCCCCGCTGATACGGGCGCACCTACGACGTCAACGGTCGAAGACCGCAAGCGGCGAATGAAATGGTGGCACGAAGCCAAGTTTGGCATGTTTATCCACTGGGGGCTCTACAGTACGCTCGGCCGTCACGAGTGGGTAATGGAAAACGAAGGCATTCCTGCGCAGGAGTATGAAGCGCTTGCCGCCAACTTCAAACCCAAACCGTATTGCGCGCGAGCGTGGGCCCAGCTCGCCAAACGCACCGGCATGAAGTACATGGTGATGACCACGAAACACCATGAAGGCTTCTGCAATTTCGATTCGAAGCTCACCGACTACTGCGCCACCAAGCGCGGTCCAGGCCGCGACCTCGTGAAGGAATACGTCGAGGCCGCACGCGGGGAAGGGTTGCGGGTCGGTTTCTACTATTCGTTGATGGACTGGCATCACCCCGATGGCGCGCGTTGCGCCAAAGACGAGGCCGCGCGGCGTCGCTTTGTCGACTACATTCATGGCCAGGTGCGCGAACTTATGACCAACTACGGCACGATCGATGTGCTCTGGTACGATGTGCCGTGGCCGCTCGATGCGCAAGGCTGGGAGTCGGTGAAAATGAACACGATGGTGCGCAAACTTCAACCGGACATCATCATCAACAACCGTTCGCGCATACCGGAAGACTTCGACACGCCCGAGCAGCGTATCGAAGCGTCGGCGAACCGGCCGTGGGAATCGTGCATGACTTTGAACGACAGTTGGGGCTATCACATCTCGGATCGCAACTGGAAAACGCCGACGACAGTGATTCGCAACCTGATCACGTGCGCGCGCGATGGCGGGAACTATCTGTTGAATATTGGTCCAACCGAGGATGGTTCGATTCCGTTGCAGTCGGCCCAGGTGATGACCACCGTTGGGGACTGGATGGCCGCGCATGGCGACACGATTCGGCTCTCCGACAACTGCCAGCCGCGTCGCGGAAACTACGTGTCGTACACGCGCAAGGGAAACACGTTGTACGCGCACGTGTTCTATTGGCCAGGCGAGACGGTGGTGATTGCAAACTTGCTGAACAAGGTCAGCTCAGTGAAGATGCACGGTAGCAACACGCCCGTAAAGTTCATGCAGGACGATTTTCGCATTCGGCTAACTGGATTGCCAAAGCGCGCCCCGGAGCTGGTGACGACTTTTCAGCTCGAATGCGATGGTGAGCCGCGGCAGAGTCATGAAGGTAAACGCGCGGAGAAACCACGAAACGTCACCGCGTAGGGCTCTAAATGATTGTCGATGCGCATCAACACTTCTGGCAGGTTGGGCGGTTTGATTATCCGTGGATGACGAGCGATCTCGGGATCTTGTATCGCGATTATCTGCCCTCGCATGTGACGAACGGCGTCGATCAAATCGTAGTCGTGCAGGCGAGCAATAGTGTTTCCGAGTCACGTTGGCTGTTGAGCTTAGCGGAAGAACACGATTTTATCGCCGGCGTGGTTGGATGGGTTGACCTAACGAATGCGGATGTTGATCGACAGTTGGAGGAGTTGACTGCGAATCCGAAGTTCAAGGGCGTCAGGCATCTCGTTGAGAGCGAGCCGGCAGATGACTGGTTGGTCCAGCCGGCGGTTATTTCAGGTTTGCAGCGATTGGCTGCCTATGGATTGTCTTATGATCTGCTGGTCCACCCGCGACACTTACGGCACACGAGGACGGTAGCTGGAAGCTGTCCCGATTTGCGTTTAGTGATCGATCATCTCGCTAAACCGCGTATTGCAAACGACGGCTTTGATGAGTGGGCACGGGAACTCAAGCCCCTCGCCGAGTACCCAAACATGTACTGCAAGCTCTCCGGGTTAGTGACCGAAGCAAATTGGAGTACATGGACCACTGACGACTTGCGACCCTACGTCGATTACGCACTGGATTTGTTTGGTCCCGAGCGTTTGCTGTTCGGCAGCGATCATCCGGTCTGTTTGCTGGCCGCCTCCTACGACAGGGTGCTGGAATCGTTTCAAGAGATTCTCGAAGACGTTGGTCAAAATGATCGCGCTTTGATATTCGCAGGAAACGCCCGCACGTTTTATCGACTCAACAGTGGCTGAGACTTACTTCATTACCGGAGCGCACGGCTGCATCGGGTCGTGGATTGTAAAAGCGCTGACGGAGCGTGGTGACGAGGCCGTCGTGTTCGATCGCAGCGACGATCCACGCCGAATGCGCGCCATCATGGAACCGGATCAGCTCGCAAGCGTTCGGTTCATGTTGGGTGACATAACTGATGGTCCAGTCGTGTTGCGTGCGCTGGAAAAGGCGCGCGCATCACGTGTGATCCACCTGGCAGGCTTACAGGTGCCGGTTTGCAAAGCCGATCCGGTCGGCGGCGCACTCGTGAATGTCGTCGGAACGCTCAACGTCTTCGAGGCGGCGCGTACACTTGGGCTCCGAAGCATGGTTTATGCCAGTTCGGCGGCAGTGTACGGATTGAACGACGATGACGCGGTGCTCGACGAAAGCGCCGCTTGCGAACCCTCGACTCATTACGGCGTTTTCAAACGCACGAACGAAGGCAACGCGCACGTCTATTTCCTCGATCACGGACTTTGCAGCGTCGGGCTGCGGCCGCTAACTGTTTATGGCGTGAATCGCGATTCCGGTCTCACGAGCGATCCCACGAAAGCAATGAAGGCCGCAGTTCTCGGACGCCCGTTTCACATTCGCTTCGGCGGCGCAACTGATTTCCAGTATGTCGCGGACACCGCAGCGGCGTTTATTGCCTGCGCCGACAAGACTCCGGACGGCGCGCAGGTTTTTAATCTACACGGTGAGACGGTGACGGTAGAGCGCATCGTTGATTTCATCAACGAACAACTCACAAACGGTCCTTTGATCACGTTTGGTGGTCCACCGCTTCCGATTGCGCCCGCTATGGACGACGCCGCCATCAGGCGGTTCATCGGCGAGCTGCCATCGACGCCGCTCGAATCCGGCGTGCGCGAGACCATGGACCGATTTGCCGCCTTGCGCGATGCGGGCGCACTCGACACCAGCGACTTAACGACGGTGAACGCATGAATGGCTCGATGAAAGCGAGCGTGTTATACGACGTGCGCCGGATGGAAGTGCGCGACGTACCGCGTCCGGTCGTGTCGCCGTACGGCGTGCTCTTGAGAGTCGCGGCGGTGGGACTCTGCGGCACCGATTCCCACATCTTCGCCGGTCACGCCAACTACAACACCAACGAATACGGACAACCGATTCCGCTCGCGTTGCAACCGCAAATACTAGGTCACGAAATCACGGGCGTCGTGGAAGAGGTTGGTAACGCAGTCAGTGATCTACGCCCCGGCGATCGGGTGGTCGTCGATCAGGGATTGAACTGCGTGAGTCGCAGGCGCGACGTGCTTTGTGAATACTGTGGCAGCGAGAATTCCCATCAATGTGAGTTTTATCGCGAGCATGGCATCGTGGGATTACCGGGTGGACTGGCCGAGTTCATCGCCGTGCCAGCGGTGAATGCCTTGCGAATTACAGCGCCGCTGGAGGCCAGTGTCGCCGCGTTGGTCGAACCGCTCGGTTGCATCGTTCACTCTTCTGATTTCGTCGCAAAAGCGCGGGCGCGATACTCGATCAACGCGGAAACACCGGAGCGCCGCGTTCGCAGCGTCTTAATACTCGGCGCCGGTCCCGCGGGTTTATTGTTTACGCAATATCTGCGACAGGTGTTGCGTTATGAAGGCGCGCTGTTCGTCAGCGATCCCAACGCGCGCAAACGAGAGCTGGCGAAGGGCCTGGGCGCCGACGAGGTGATCGATCCTTCTGCCTGCGATCTCCTCGAAGTCGTGCGCGAGCACACCGGTGGCAAGGGCGTCGAGTACCTGATCGAGGCGTCCGGCGCCGGCGAGGTTTTCAACTCGATTCCCGGTCTCATCCGTAAGCAGGCGACGGTGTTGCTCTACGGCCACGGACACGCAGGCACCGACTTGAGCGTGCTCAACAGCATTCTTTTTCGCGAACCGGTGCTGGTCAGCAGTGTTGGTGCGTCGGGCGGTTTCGAAGCTGATGGACGCCCGAGCGTCTACGCGCGCGCACTGGAACTAATTCAGCAGGAAAAGGTGAACGCTTCGCCGCTGATCACTCACAAATACAGTTCGCTCGACGACGTGCAGACGGTGTTGTCTAGAGACATACACATGAGTGACTACGTGAAGGGAGTCGTGGTGCTTTAGATTGCCGATCCAGGCCGGGAATGCCGACAACTCTCGAAGACATCGCGCGCGCTTTGAACGTTTCGAAGATGACGGTCTCGCGCGCGATCAATAATCATCCCGAGATCAATCGTGAGACTCGCGACCGCGTCCTTGCCGCGGCGCAGAAGATGAACTACCGCCCGAACCAATTCGCGCGGGCCCTGACCTCAAAACATTCATACCTGATCGGGATCGTAGTTCCCGATCTGATGCACTCGTATTTCGCAGAGATCTGCCGAGGTGTCGAATCGCAGGCGCGTCCCGCTGGTTACCAGAATCTGATCTGCAGCACTGACGAAGAGGCACGTAAAGAGCTGGACGAGATCGAGGCGGTATGGACCAGGACCGACGGACTGATTGTCGCGTCGGCATTGACGGTGAACGAAGCGAGGGCTTATCGCCGGTTGCTCAGCGAAGGTGGAAAGATCGTTTTGATTGATCGGCTTCTGAAGGGACTGCGTTGTCCGGCCGTGACAACTGACGATGTGCAGGTGGGTATTCTCGCAACTGAGCACCTGATCAAGTTGGGCCATCGAAGGATTGGTCACTTGCGTGGCACGAGTGCTTCCACGTCACAAGGCCGGGTCGAGGGCTACAAGCGGGCGATGGCGAAAGCGCGACTCCGTGTGGACAAGTCGATGGTCCACGATTGCGGTTTCACTGAGTCTAATGGCCGTGCTGCGATGGAAGCATGGATTGCCAAAGGAAATCTGCCGACGGCGATCTTCGCCGCCAATGATCCCGCAGCGATCGGCGCGATGGCTGCGTTGAACGACGCCGGACTCGACGTGCCGAACGACGTCGCGATCGTCGGTGCCGGAAATATTCACTACGGCGACATGCTGCGCGTCCCGCTCACGACAGTATCATGGTCTACAGCGGCGATGGGGCAGGCGGCAGCCGAATTGTTGCTGGAACTGATCGCTGGAAAGAAGACGACGCGCCATGTCACCATCCCTCCACAGCTGGTCGTCCGCCATTCCTGCGGCGCGCGTAAAATCCAAAAATGATAAAAGTCCCTTACAGCAGCGCAGGGTTTGCAAAGCTCTTTAACTTTCGGTCACCCTGTAATAGAGTCCTACGGCAGTTGCATAGGTGCCGCTGTACATTCAGGTATGTCTCTACCACCCGACACGCGCCTTGGACATTACAAAATCCGCGCGAAGCTCGGCGCGGGCGGAATGGGCGAAGTGTTTCTGGCCCACGATCTGACGCTTGACCGCCCCGTCGCGTTGAAGATCCTGCCTGCTGAAGTGGCCTCGGACAAACAGCGAATGCGTCGCTTCTTACAGGAGGCCAAGACCGCTTCCGCTCTTAATCAACCCAACATCCTCACAATTTTCGAGATTGGCGAGACTGACTCCGCGTACTTCATTGCGACGGAGTTCATTGACGGAGAGACTTTGCGTCAGCGTATGACGCACAAGCGTCATGGCGTGATCGAGACGCTGGAGATTGCCATGCAGGTCGCATCCGCTCTGGCGTCCGCGCATAAAGCGAGCATCATTCACCGTGACATCAAACCCGAAAACATCATGGTGCGCCACGATGATGCGGTCGTTAAAGTCTTAGACTTCGGGCTGGCCAAACTCACCGAGCGGCAACCCGTGACAGGGGTTGACACGAGCGCGCCGACGCACGCTCTGGTCAACACGGACCCGGGCGTAGTGATGGGCACGACGCAGTACATGTCGCCGGAGCAGGTGCGGGGACGTGAGGTGGACGCACGGACGGACATCTGGAGCTTAGGCTGCGTGATCTACGAGTTGGTGGCCGGACACCCGCCCTTCGAGGAGGCGACCACGAGCGACTTGGTAGCTTCAATTCTGAGTGAAAAAGATCCGCCGCCACTAGCACGCTATGCGCGAGAGGTGCCGGCGGAGTTGGAGCGAATCGTCAGTAAGGCCCTGCGCAAAGATCGTGAGGAACGCTACCAACTGATGAAAGACCTGGCTCTGGACTTGAAGAGCTTAAAGCAGCGTCTGGAGTTTGAGGCCGATCTGGAGCGCACGACATCGCCCGAAGAGAGAAAAGGCGGCCTAGTGGCAGCAACTGCAAACGCAGCGACTGCACATACGAGTAATCGGGCGGTTGCGACTACAACCTCGAGCGCCGAGTACGTAATTAACGAAATCAAGCGGCATAAGCGAGGTGCGGCACTGGCCGTAGCTACTTTCGTCATTGCCACAGCAGCCCTGTACTTCTACTTCAACCGAGCGCCGGCCTTGACCGAGAAAGACACCATTTTGCTGGCGGATTTCGTTAACACAACCGGTGATCCGGTGTTCGACGGCGCGCTGAAGCAGGCGCTAGCCGTGCAACTCGAACAATCTCCGTTTCTGAACATCTTCCCGGATCAACGGGTGCAGGAAACTCTTCGGCTTATGGGCCGCTCGCCCGACGAACGGGTCACGAAAGATGTGGCGCGGGAGATATGCGAACGCCAGGGCATCAAGGCTCTATTATCGGGTTCGATTGCGAGCATCGGCAGCCGTTATGTGATCGGGCTGGAAGCGATCAATGCCCACACTGGCGACGTGATCGCACGAGAGCAGGTCGAAGCCGAAAGCAAAGAGGAAGTGCTGAGCATACTCGGCAAGGCGACGACGAAGCTGCGCGGTGAACTGGGCGAGTCGCTCCGCTCGATTGAGAAGTTCGACGCCCCGATTGAACAAGCGACGACCTCCTCGCTGGAGGCGCTGAAAGCCTACTCGCTGGGAGTTGAGCTGAATAAGAGGGGTAAGTATTTGGAAATGATCCCCTATTTCAAACGAGCGGTCGAACTTGACCCAAATTTCGCCATCGCTTATGCCAGATTATCATTAGGCTATTACACGAGCGGACAGCGGTTGCTTGCCGCCGAGGCCGCACAGAAGGCATTTGAGCTTCGGGACCGAGCGAGCGAGCGCGAGAAGTTTTACATCGCCTCGCGTTACTACAGTGACGCAACCGGCGAAGTGGAGAAGGCGATTGAAGTTTACGAGCTATGGATGAAGACATACCCGCGCGGGGAATTACCAAACACTAATCTTTCTGCCCGCTACCGGGAGATTGGGCAATTCGACAAAACAATTGAACAGGCCAGCGAAGCTATTCGTCGCAATCCTAATATTAGTGCGGCGCACCTGAATCTGGCGGTGTCGCTCATGCGCCTCAACCGTTTCGACGAAGCTAGAGAGAGCTATGAGCGAGCGGTGTCGCTTAAGCTGGATTACATATGGATTCACTACGGGCTTTATCAGCTTGCGTTTATTCGTGGTGACAACGCAAAGATGCGACAAGCGATTGAGTGGGTCGGCGGAAAGCCCGATGAGTACTTTACACTCGGTTGGCAAGCCGAGACGGCAGCGTTTGCGGGCCAGGCACGTAAAGCTCATGAGTTCTCAAGCCGCGCTGCCGACATGGCAATGCGCCGGGATGTGAAAGAAGTTGCGGCAGACTTTATAGCTGTCGCCGCCGCAAGAGATGCGGTTTTCGGCGTCTGCCGGCAGGCAAACGAAGACACCGCGAAGGCTCTGGCGATCGCACGGAGCAACTCTTCTTTGCGGCACGTAGCTCTCGCGCTCGCTCTGTGCGGCGAAGTCGGACAAGCACAATCGCTCGCCGACGAACTGGCTAAACAGAATCCAAAAGCCACTTTGATTAACGCCGTCTGGATGCCATCGATTCGAGCCGCCATCGAGACGCATCGTAACAATCCCGCCGAAGCGATTCAGCAACTTCAAGCGCCGATCCCTTACGAAGGGGCGGCTTTCTTCTGGCCCACCTACCTGCGCGGTCAAGCTCACCTGCGCGGACGAGCAGGTATAGAAGCCACCGTCGAGTTCCAAAAAATACTTGAGCACCGTGGCTGGGACCCCACTTCTTATTTATACCCGCTCGCCCACCTGGGGCTGGCCCGCGCCGCGTCGCTTACGGGTGACACGGCCACAAGCCGCCAGGCATATGAGGATTTCTTTGCGCTGTGGAAAGATGCCGATCCGGATATCCCCGTCCTACGAGAGGCCAAAAAAGAGTACGAGAAGCTGAGATGAGAGATGGACGCTGTGGTAACCGGCGCGGTGAGACGTGAAGAATAAAACGCAACGTGTTGCGCGCACGGTGTGAAACGCTTGTTAGGTCGCGTACCGCCCATCACGGCCAAAAGTATCGTCACGCAGTTACTCATCGCGACGTGCAGGTTGGCCTTCCACTCGAGCTGCCGGCTCAGGCTGATCATCCAGAATTGCGCTGCGCACGGCCAGTCGATCGGTAGCAGGCAGTTGTCGATATTCCTCGATGACTCGATCACCGAGGAAGTCGATTTTGTCTTGCCCTGCGAACGCCAGCAAGATCAAACCCGCAACGTAAAGAGACAGTGTAAAGAAAGAAATGTAGCCCGTGGCTGGCGCAAAGTTTGGCGAGTCAAACGTGCCCAGCGAAACACCCTGTAACAGTGCTCCGGCTACCCGCTTCAACCAGCCACCTTCCGGACTATACAGACTGGCAAGCAGAATGTGCTTGAGAACGAAAGCTGTTCCGAAGAGTATCGCAAGGCTGCGCAAAAGCCTGCGTGCGTCAAACGAGGAGAATTGATTGTTCCAGAGCGTCCACAGAAAAAAGAACGAGAATAACCAGTGAAGCAAGCCGCGCTCGGGCAGTACAGAGTTGAAAGCCTGGGCAGACGCAAAAAAGAGTGTGATGAGCATCCAGATATGGACCACGTTCGTGAGAGGCGGAAAATCGCTCGCGATCCATTGATGAAATGTAATTAGACGGCCGCGTACGAGGAGAAGCACCAGAAGAACGGCGAGCAAGAGTGTGACTAGCGGCGGCGCGACGAAAATGAAGGTCCGGTTCTCTGTTCCCACACGCAGTCCGCCCAGCAGCACCACCGTCAGAAAGAGCATTGGTAGCGCAATATAGTCCAGCAGCGCCCGATTCCTGGAACGATTGGTCTGCGTCATGTTGTCAGTTGTCAATGGTCAGGGTCTTTAGTCTTAATCCTTGGTCTTTGGTTCTTGGGTCTTTGGTCCCTCGCCTTCGTTCAGATTACCCCTCGTCCGAAAAACCGGGTCCAAAGATCGAAGATCAATTGACTACACACCTGAAGAATCCCATCACTTCCTCGTACGTAGCACCTTAAGTGGATTGACGTCGCTCCAGCTGCGTTCGGTGCCTTGCTCTAATTCCGCCTTCAACTCCGCCGCGCTGTGCATGCGCAAGTTCGGATCGTCCACGGTAAGCGGGCTAGCTGATGCGAGGGCGATGGCGCGATTAACTGCCTCCAGACCTTGCTTGAACAACTGCTGGTCGTAATAAAGACGGCCCCACCCTTCGCGGTAAAAGGAATAAGCAATATAAAACTGTGTCCGCGCATCGGCTTGCGCCGGGTCAGCACGCTGCCATTCGTCGCGAGCCGCACGAAACTGTTCCCGCCGGAAGAGATCTAGCGCGGAATTGAACTTTTCCTGGTTTACCTGGTAAGTGCCGGCAGCAACTTCAGCGCCGGTCGCGACCTCCTCAAACGTACGGGGCTCGGTGGCGTAGAGCCAGACAATGAATATGGCGTACGCGATCGTGAGTGCCAGGCCCGCGATTTGAATAATTTTGAATTGCATTCGTTTGCCTCGAGCCAGAGGAGCAAAGCGTAAGACCTAATGCAACTTGAACGGGCCACCATGCGGCTCCGGTTCTAAATCAACCCGACTGGAATCCTGGACCACCTCATGCATCTCCAACACGTTCGACTGTGAAAATGCCTCTTTCGGGAGCGAGCCAGACTGCGCGTGTCCTTTCACAAAGGCGTCAGAGCGCACCCAGTTAAGAAAGTCCTGACGGCTATTCCAGACAGTAAAAACCACATAAGGGTCTCCTTCGTTGACCGGACGGAGAATCTGGTTTGAAATGAAACCAGGCATTTGGTCCACCAGCCCTGCACGGTCACGAAACCTCTGCTCGAAAGCCTCGGCATATTCCTGCTTTACGTAGATCCGATTGGCGACAGTTATCATTGCGCGGGTCCCCCTTGGCTGATGCCAGTGCTGTTAATGCGATAAATAAAGATTGAATGGCCCACAACTGCGTCCGGCTTACGTTGGCGAAACGTCGCGTAAAGATCGTGATTCTTGAACCGAAGGCCGTGCAGATTGTTGGCGCTGATTGCGTACACACCACTGGGCGGGTTTAGCAGGATGTCCGGAACAGTATCACTGGTCCACTGATTATATGGATAGCTGGGAAGCGGTTCATACACGATGCCATACGCGGTCGGATCCGCAGTCCCGTGGTAACTCAATTTCACTGACTGAATATTCTCCTGCGTCATGTACTTCCGCAAGGCGATCAGTTGCTGTCCCCAATCCAGGTTCGAGTCCACCAGAATTTTATAGCCGTTTTTTGGCCCACCCGCGATTTCGTTAAAAAAGGCGAGGTAATGTGGAAAGATCGCAACCGACGCAACCATTAACCAAATGACCATTGCCGACACGGCCGCAGTTGCTAATCGCGATGTTTTCCAGTCAATGAGCGCCAGTTGGCTGGTGAAGATGAATAGACAAGGCAGGACGGGAAGCAGATGGCGGTATCCTATATTAAACGGGCTTGCTAAACAGATTGCGAAGTAAATGACCACCGGAATTAGCAGGTGTAATGTTGAGCGCCAGGTCCCCCGTCGATAAACGAAAACAAAGGTTGCCCCAATCAGAATGAGCGTCGGTAATGGAGTCTTCACGGCGAAAGCGACCGGGAAATAGTACCACCAGCCCGTGGGCGAATATGCCCCCAACAAAAAGCTGTCCTTGCCACCCGCGATCAAAGCCGTAGCCGCCTCAAGGCCGGTCACATATTCGCGCGCTGGAAACGGAAACCCTTTGAGACTGCCTACGTTAAAACCATATACAGCCCAGATAGCGCAGTAGGCTGCCAGGGCAATCACGGTGAGATAGGCCAGTGTGGTTTTGGCAGTTAACCGCGTCGCAGCAGTCGTTGATTTTAAAATCCGATCACTTAAAAGAATAATTATTACAACCGGTATCAAGTAGACGGCAGAAGGCTTTGAGACTTGGGCCAAGCCGAGAAATAGACCAGTTATAACGGCGCGGGCTGGCGTTGGGCGAGTCATCCACCGCCAAAATGTGTACAGCGCCAGAGTAGCAAAACATGTGACCCCTATGTCGTTTGTCGCAAGGTTTCCATGGGCCAATATATTTGGATCGAATGACAGCAACGTAAGTGCCAGGAGTCCGGAGATTGGTCCGAATAATTCTCGAGTCCACGCGTAGACAGTGACGGCCAGCAACAGGGTGAGTCCTATTATCGGCAGTCGCGCGCGCGCGATAATTGACGGACCATTCGGATTGAGTCGCCACAGCAGTTGATCAGAGTATGCGAGGTTGCTAACTCCAGACTCTCTCGATGGTACCGCCAGATTGCGATTGGCCAGCAAGGGCAGAGTCATGAGTACTTCAATAAATGGGGGATGTGCAGGTATAAGGCCAGGATCACCTGTACGAAGGTAATATAGACCATTGGCAATGTGGTATTGCTCATCGTAAGTGGCGGAAGTCCTGCTAGAGGCCAGTAGCAACTGAGCAGCCACGATGATCAAGAGTGCGATGCTGATGCTGTCCGCCCAACACCAGCGTGTGAGGTTATGGGTCGGTTGAGGTTGAGTTGGGACGATAAGGTGCGCGGAGGCGTTGATGCTTTTGTTTGCTGAATCTTCCAATTGGTGAGTTCCTCTGGGTGGACTGATAGCTTTCTCGTCGGAAACTATAGTGGAACCAATCCCAGGGCCAAAGGTCTGATCTTTTTTGATATTCAACCTCCTTCCGAGCATTCGACTAAATCGATAGTGGATTCGGCGAGCCCCCGCACCGTAGAGAACTCTGTGTACGTAAGAAAACAAATGAGTCCGGGATTCCAAACATAAGAAATATGGATCGCCGAAAAGAATGGCTACGGACCTGGCCATTTGAGCGTCCCGTGCAGAAATTTAACGAAACTACCGACACCACGAGTTCGACTCTACGGCGGGATTAAAACATAAGCAGCAGCACCGCGGAATAGCGCGTGTAACTAACTTAGTAGCTCTTTCCGCTACTGGTTTTCGTGGAATGCTTGTTGACGCGGGTGGTTAAGAGTGAGGTCGGTCTTGAATGGAAAGAGACGCTTAACGGGCGTCCATCAAGGGTCAAATAAGGTTCCCTTAGAGTGCCTTTGACTACCTTACAGTGGTATTCCTCGGGCAGGGTTCTTTTGAATTCCTGGAAATTGCTTCTCTTTCACGGCGGCGACACGGGTTCGATTCCCGTACGGGACGCCAAACTTGAATTTCCCTCCGAAATTTCTCGCAAGTAGCTGAACTTGCCTTTGCCTGCCGTCGGATCGGGAAACATCATCGTGCGTGTCTTACATTCCTTCCAAGGCGGAGGGTTTATTTTCGAAGAGTAGATCTGCTTCTGCTCACGTTTAAGACCGGGCTCATTATTAACTTGGGAAACTAATCTTCCTCACTAGCTCCTTAAAGCGTGGATCATCGCGAAGCTTATCGAACCTCGGATCCAGTTTCAAAAACTGCATTTGAAATGCTCGCTCTTCGAAACCCTTCTCGAGCCAAAACAGAGCCTCGTCCTTTTCTCCCAAACCAGCGCATATATAGGCGAGACTTACCGCCGGTATGTACTCCGTTGTTCGGAGCCTCTTAAGTTCTTCCAGCGCTTTCTTCGCTTCAGCAATGTGACCGGAAACTGCATAAACATATCCAGGCATGCCAGTGATGTTTAGTGCCGCACCTTCGGGGGCTTCTCGTACCTTCGCAAGAGCTTCTTCGTACATTCCCTTTTGGATGTAGGCAAGCGGCAGAAACTGATGCGCAGCTGGAAAGTCCGGATCCAGTTCCAGAGATCTTTGAAGTTGTGCAATAGCCTGATCGTATTTGCGGGCATATAGCAAATTCGCTCCGAGCTCAAAGCTAGTGATCGTGGACAACGGATCGAGTTCGAGAGCCAGCTGTCTTTCAGAAATCGCTTCGTTTATGCGGCCTGTTCTTTCCAGATATCCGCCATACCACTGATGTGCAACGGGATAACGTGGATTCAATTCGATAGCACGTCGGTATTCCTTTTCAGCATCTTTCCAGTTCCAATCGTAAACCTGCAGTACGCGGGCTAGCGATGTATGGGCCTCGGCGAGGGTCTCGTCTATCGCCAGAGCCTGCAAGGCGGCCGTTTTCGCCTTCGGCATTGCGACGTGCGGCTCAATTCGACTCGCAGGTACGACGTAGCTATCGGCAAGGCCCGTATAAGCCAGCGCAAATCCAGGATCTTTTTGGATTGCCTGCTGAAAATACTCGATCGCCTTTCCTATCGCATCGGGAGTTCGCTTGTTCCAGAAGAACCGCCCTTTTAAATAAAGCTGATAGGCCTCGGAGTTGTCTGTATAGTACCTGCTCAACTGTTTCGCTTCTGCATTGGACAGCCGCGCGCGTAGTTTTCGCGAAACATCGCTGGCTATCTCCTTTTGCAGAACGGCGATATCCTGCATCTTTCGGTCGTACTGTTCTCCCCAAAGTGAAGCGCCGGTCTGAGGATGGACCAGCGAAAGATATAGTGTGACGTTGTCGCCACGCTGAAGAACACGTCCAAGCAGCAACGCATCGACTGACAGCTCCTGACTGATTCGCCTTTCATCGATGTTTGCGCCCTTATAGCGGAAGACGGAATTTCTCGCCTTTACCGATAAGGTCGGCAGATTCGACAAGCTGTTTATGAGCGATTCCGTCATGCCATCGGACAGATATTCGATATCAGGATTTCCGCTTTCATTAACAAAGGGCAACACGGCGATAGAATTAATCTGATTTCCACCCGTGCCTCGATTGGACCAATACCAATACCCACTTCCAATCACGGCTAGTAGCAGCACAATCACAGACGCAGCGAGCAGCTTGTGCTTGCTAATCCGTGTAAGCACATACTCTGCACTCGATACAGGCTGCGCAAACGAGTGAGTGTTCTGTGCGGTCGGGACTTCTGCAGTGCCACTACTTGAGCTCACTGCGCTCGAAGGCAGCACTGACCGTTCAATGTCACTGACCGCTTTCAAATTCTCGATAACTTCTTCCAGATCGTTCCCTGTGTCGCGAATCGTCTGATATCTCTTGTCTGGTTCTTTGTTGAGGCACCGGCGAATGATGCGCTGCAGTTCTGCGGGTGCGTTTGGGTTGCTGTCAGCAATGGCGGGCGCCGGTTCATGAATGATCTTGTGTAAAGTATCGACCACTGAATCACCGGCAAATGGCTTCCGACCTGTAACTGCTTCGTAGAGGACGCAGCCAAAAGAAAAGATGTCAGAACGCTGATCGAGAGTCTTTGCTTTTACTTGTTCCGGAGACATGTAACCAACCGTCCCCATGATTGCTCCAGGTGAGGTGCGTTGCGGCATTGCCACGGTTGCGACTTGACTGTCCAATTCCTGAGGCTCAAGGCGCCGCTCTATCCCCTCGACCAATTTTGCCAGGCCGAAGTCAAGAATTTTCGCGTGACCATCACGGGAGATCATGATGTTGTCGGGCTTCAGATCGCGATGGATGATACCGGCCGCATGCGCTTTTGCGAGTCCGTCTGCGACTTGATTTAGATACTGCAGCAGCTTTAACAGCGGGGTACGTTGATGATGATGGATCTCCTCGCGCAACGTGTGACCGTCGACGAACTCCATGGCGATGAAGTGTACGGGCTTGTCCTCGACAGTCTGGCTACTCTCCTGGTTCTCGGCTTCCCCGATCTCGTAGATGTGAGCGATGTTGGGATGGTTAAGCGCGGCGGCACACTTTGCCTCCTGCACAAAACGATGCATGCGATCCTGTTTGGCGGCGAGAGCTGAGGGGAGAATTTTCAGCGCTACTTTGCGATCGAGTTTTGTGTCGTGGGCCAGATACACTTCTCCCATTCCACCCGAGCCGAGTTTTGAAATGATGCGGTAATGCGAGATCGTGGTGTTAGGAGATACTTCGCGCACAGCACTCTGAGTCTGCCATTGAACAGCCCTGGGGAAGCGCACGCTAACGGCTTGGTGTTTCGCCTCAGACAGAAGTCAGGAAAGTTTGGCGACTCGAAAGCAGCAGTTGAGTAGCATCGAAACTTTTTCCTCCACCTAGTATCGCCATCGCCAAGCTGACTACCCATGGTCGAGTCTTGGAATGATGCCCAAGCGTGGTATGTCAACCAACACACGGTTTACTCTCAAACTACATCTTCAGCTTCGCCATCCTGACTAGTGGTCAAGATACCAGACACAAAGCATGGTAACAATTTCGCCCCCCTCCATGCGCTGTGTCAGAACCGCAGGTCTACCTATTCTTAAGACGCAGTTTGACAAGCTGTTGAATCTGCTTTAGCCACGCAATTATCTGGTTCGAGTTTTCCACCACGGTCAGAACATAGACATCACGCGCCTGAACCGGACGGCCTTGGTGGTGGTCAGATCGGCTCGATAAGTAAAGGAGTTTCCCCACCGATTCTGTGCGGCGGCCTGATAATTTGAGATTGATTGATAACTTCGGCTTGAGCCAGTTTCAGCTCGAACTTAACTTCGCGAAAACAGCGCCAAACCTGAGGCTTCAGGCAGCAATTTGCGGAGGCCTTCCATTTCCTTTAGCCAGGAAATAATCTGGTTCCAACTCGGTATGCTTTGTGACGCCAATAATCTCTTGGCCTCACGATTGGCGATGCTGATATTCCGCAACAAGTCCTTACAATCAGACGTGACCTCAGTCCTCTAAGACCACAGGCCAATCTGTTTTCGGTAGTCAAACAATATCTACCGCGTCGTCTTATTTCGTTTGGTCCGCAATGCTCAACGGCCGTCTGCCCCCTAGCTTAGACAAAGCCATTGCTGCATCTGCACGTAGGTCCGAGCTCTCTTCGTTGAGAGCCTCAGTCAACGCTGTGATGGCACGTTCATCGCCAATGTCACCGAGGGCAATGGCTGCGAGTCTGCGTGGATCTAAAATGGGAGGCGGAGGCTCATTACCGCAGTGCCCAAGAAACTCCACCCGCTGCTTATCCCGTTCTATTTTTCGCCTTACTTCCCTCATTGGATACTCAGGATTTCGATCTTTGAGTATGAAAATTAACTCATCAACTACAGGCTTACCGATTGACGCCAGCACGCTCTGGGCACGGTAAGCGTTCATCGGATCACTGCCTGTCAAGATCTCTAGCAGGTATGGGAGAACTCGCAAATCTTTCTTTGCGCCCAGGAATAGACTTGCCTCGACCTGCAAGCCGGGATCATGAAGAGCCGTCAGCACAGCGTCCATAACCTGATCGCTTTGATTGCTCTGAAAATTAATCATGGCCAGAAGTGCCTGCCGGCGGACAGCTAAGTTCTCGTCCTTAAGGGTGGTAAGTAGTGACTCGAAAGCGCGCTCGTCCTTGATCTCCCCCAATGCTTTAATTGCCAGCTTACGGATCTCAGGCTCATCACTGGTGAGGCAAACAATCAGATCATTAACCGCCGGGGTGCCGATTCTTATCAGAGCCGTGGCTGCCAACCGTCCGATGCCATTCACTCTTACTCCCAAAACCGAGATTAAAGGCTTGATAGCACGCTCGTCGTGAATCTTTGTCAGGAGGTCGGCCGCGTAAAACCGCAGCGGGTTATATTCATCTAGGAGTATGCGGCAGAGTGGCTCTAAGACAACTGGCCCCATTTCGACCAGCGCATTCTGAGCCCGCGCTTGGAGGTCGCCTTTGAGAAGAACACTCAAAGGCTCGAAGGCGCGGGGATCCTTTAGCCGCCCAAGCGCTTCTACCGCGTGCCCCCTGAGAGAACGGTCTGGGCCATGAAGAGCGGAAATTAATGGTTCTACTGCACGACTATCGCCTATTGAGCCCAAGGCTTCAGCTGCAAGATAGGTGACAGAGGGATCACTATCGTTCAACAAGGCTATGATTGGCAGGGTCGCGCGAACGTCTTTAAGCCACCCCAGTGATTTTACCGCCGTGCCTCTAAGATCGGCATTCTGGTCAGTCAACACTCCGATTAAAGCTTCCACAGCTCGGTCGTCAGCACACCTTGATAGGTCTCTCACCGCAGTGAGCCGAATATCGGCATCACTACTCTGAAGCCGTTGGATTGAGGTCGCGACTTGATCTGTTTGAGCCACGACAGCGAAAGACAGGATGAGAACGAGTACTGGCCCTGGCACTGTTCTCAATAGGCGAGTGGTTGAATAATTCATGCGAGATGCTTTTAGTCCTGAAAGCGACCTCTCGAGCGTTGCTGTCCCTTTTGTTGAACGGTCCTTCTCCCATTTCTTGCAGATTGGCCCTCTCAAGGCAGAGGCTCCGATTCGCCGGCCTGCGCCAGCCGTTAACAGCAATAGCAAAGACCGCGAGCCAAGTTAGCACTGCTTTTCGCGGAAAACTCTGATTCGTTATGGCAAACTCCGGCAAGGCTGCTCAAAACCGGACAAAGAGAGAAGCCGTTGTCATGATTCCATTCAATAATGGGATGGCCGTTTCGGACCCACTTTTCCGTACCCGGCTGACACTTCAGGCGTTCTCTTCGTCTCGTGTCTGTCCGACTCCATAGCGAAAAGCGAGCTCACCACCGAGCCAACCTGAGATCGAGATCAGAATCACGCCGACCAGCGAAAGAAGAAACGGAACAGTGAGTCTGTGGCCCACAAATCCACTGTACCTGCCCGTCCGCAGGAGAAGACTAATCGCAAAGATTACAAGCGCGGCAACGTTGAGCCGCGCGTGCCAGTTTGCGACTCTCTTCACATCGCCATTCTTGATTGACAGCCAATCGATGATGCCTGGGATCGCCGCGGCAATCGCCCCTAAGCAGCCGGCTGCAATCATGAACTTGGCAATTACGAGCAGCGTCGGATGCCGGAGAAAATAGAAAAGGACATCGACTGCAAACGACGTGGCCCAAAGAGCAAGCGGAAATGGAATCAGCATAGGATGGATCGGATGACCGGCGATACTGGCTTTGCTTCTCATTGCAACACTCCTTTCGGGTATCTCGATTTAAATGCTCTGCGATCCGGTTGTCAGCCACAAAACTCTTTTCTCACGACATTGGCTCAAAGCTTTCGCGCTTTGTGTGGCGGCCCCATGCTTTTGTGCCGACCCGGACCTCGTGTTGTTGGTAATGTCGAAACATCGACCGCAAACGGTCTTTCGATTTCCTTTAGCCAGGAAATAATCTGGTTCGAAGTCGGAATGCTTTGGGACGCCAGCTAAGCTGCTCCAGCATCGTCGCCGATTATGCTTTGGGACGCCCCGCACAGCCGCGGGTGAAGGGCCATTTCATCCCCCCAGTGTGGTTTCGTAGGCGCGTTCGAGCCATGTCAATGCTTCAGTGATGTCATTCGCTGACTCAAGCTCATATGATATCCAGCCACTTCCCGGTCCACTCGCACGCTTCAGCCGCTTGTCGTCCAAGCCCGGCAACTTGATGAGCAGTGTCCTGGCTGTCTCTGCAGCCCTCGTGCGCGGTATCGCTGCAAAAATACTCTTCCCGTGGTAAAACCCGATCATTCCGAACATTGGCTTCGCGCTCACCTCGGGCCAGGCTAAGAGTTCCTGCTCCAGCAGCGCGCACCACTGCTGCATCTCAGAGTCAATCTTAAAAAGTCTGGGTCGCTCAGCCATCGCGCACGTATTCGACGTTTATGAATTTTACGGATTGGGGCTGGGACTCGGATCCGAACTGCGTTTCATTCTCGGGTTGTTCGCAATGATGTAGTCTCGCAGCCTTTGGGCGTCAGGGTATTCCGGCTTTTTCTTCAGAAACTCGTTGTACTCGAGAGCCGCAAGGTCTTTGCGTCCGGAGAGATTGTAGATAGTGGCTAAACGCAGATGAGCATTCGTCATCCCAACCGGATCAAGTTTCAGTGCCTCCTTTAGGCAGCCGATCGCGATCGACTCTTTCCTGGCCGCAAGATAGGCCTCGCCAAGAAAGTAATTCGCGAGCGCCGATTTCGAATCCTTTGCAAGGGCAGACTGAAAAGCGGCGATCGCGCCTTCATTGTTCTTTTGCGCGAGCCGCACACGCCCGAGATTCAGAAAAGCGGTTATATATTCCGGTTTAACTTCAATGGCTTTAGCATAACTGTTCTCGGCGGCGGTCAAATCTTTCTGACAGAAGTAGACCAATCCCAACTCGTTCCACGACTGATAGTCTTTCGGCTCTGCCTCGACGATTGAGCGAAGCGTTGCTATCGCCTTAGGCAACTCATTCTTATTGATCTGCTTCATCGCTTTGTCGAACAGCTTGCGGTTTTGCGGGTTACGACTGTAGGAATCCAGCGCTGACACAGCGCCGCCTTTGGCTCCCAAGAACGGAGTCCAATTTAACTCCACATCCTGTCGGATCGGCTTGTGTTTTCTTTGCGATATGTGAATCGCCAAACGCGCGATTTCGACGTTGTCGAGTTCCATCGCAATAAAGTAGTTGCCCTCAATGATGTTGTTAAAACTATAGCGGCCTCCCTTGCCGACACGCTGTCTCGCGACGAACTCATTTCCGCGCGAATAGAGAATGAGATCGAACATCGTGTTAGCCGGTACATCGCCCTCCCATTCGAATACTCTGAGATCGCCGTACAAGGTAAAGATGCGACCTGAGGCCACATCTTGCCGCGGCGGTGTCAATGTCGGTTGGGCAAACACCGCGGTGTTCAGGGCGAGCGTAAATCCCACGAGCAGGATGAGGCGTTGTCGAGGTGTCATAGGTGCAATCTCCGTCAGCGCTTATCGACGGATGCCAGTTTCACAACTGTGCCCCGCAATACTTGCAGCAGATCGCGTCTGCGTCATGTCCCTCTGCTGTACACGAAGGACAAGACTGTCCCGTAACTTTCTTGTCCCGCACGGCTTGTGCGAGTTCCACGGACACAATGCCGGTTGGGACTGCAATAATACCGTAGCCGATGATCATGACGATCGACGCCGCCATTTGACCCAATGATGTGCGTGGCGAGAGATCACCGTAGCCCACGGTGGTCATAGTGACTATGGCCCAGTAGATACTTCTCGGAATACTCGTGAAACCATTTGCTTCGCCTTCAATGACGTACATTAGCGCGCCGATGATGACAACCAGGAGCACTACGGCTGAAATAAAGACACTGATTTTGCGCCTGCTCGCACGAAGAGCATGCCTAAGTATGTCGGCCTCCGCAACGTATTCGGAGAGTTTCAGCAAGCGAAACACTCGGAGCAAACGAAGTACGCGAATCACCAGGAGATACTGGCTGCCGGGCACGAAGATACTAAGGTAGGTCGGAACGATGGCGAGTAAATCAACTACGCCAAAGAAACTCGTTGCATAACGCGTCGGATGGCGCACGCTCAATAATCGAAGACCGTATTCAACCGTAAACAATAGAGTGAACACCCATTCAAGTGCGTGAAGCAGAGTGCCATATTCATCTCTGACTTCGCGGACACTTTCCAGAACAACTGTTGCAACGCTAAGTAGAATCAGCCAGATCAGCGTGAGATCGAAGTATCGGCCGGCGCGAGTATCCGATTCAAAAATGACTTCGTGCAAGCGTGCACGCCGCTTGGTGGAGGGGCGTTCCGCAGCTGGGACTCGTTCGTGTGCCTCACGGCTCATTCAGCATTCATAGCTTAAGTGTGCCCGCGTGTCGAGTTTGGTGTCTGCACTGCGTTGTCCGTCATTGGCGTGTGGGCATTTCACTTCGCCGCTTACAAAGGCTTTACGCATCTGTATGCTAAATACGCTGGGGCGAAATGCTTGCGCCGCGGCCATACCTTGCCATCGTAGACAATGATGTAAGCCTTCTCGTCATCAATTTCTGTTGCCGTCCACCAATAGATTACCTGCGAGTGGACGTTCCAGAGTGGTGATTCCTTGTCAGGGTGAACCTGGTAAGTCGCGGCTTTGGTCTGCCCATCCCAGATTCCGCCGCTGTTAACTCCGTGACGCGCCATTGAGCGCACCGCTTCTTCCACCGTCGGCAATCGCCATACGTTCTGTGGACTGTCCGCTAACGTTGTTCCATCTTCCGATAGATGCTGGCAGCGTCTGAGAGACTCGTGCCAAGTCACGCCTTCACGAGGCCAGCCGATGCCTTCAGGCGCCCACATAAGCCGGACTCCGTTGCCCTCCACTACACGAGCTTGTAGATTGCCATCGTCAACGCGCCCCGCGACGCGGACAACAGGCTCTACGCCGCAGACGACCAGGGTGAGAATGGGAAGTCCTACTGCGAGGAGGTACGCGGCACGGCGCGGCTGCGGGCGGCCATACCAGTAGAGCGTAGCGAGTATGAGCATCGGCACGATAACGAATAGCATCGCCACTGTGTCTTTCAAATCGAAGAGCAGCAGAAACAAAAGAAGTCCGGCCAGCGCGTGGGCAACGCTGCCGGCGCGTGGGAAAGCGATGGCGAGCAGGGTCAGCGACACGAAGATTATCACCGGGCTCAGGTATTGTAGGAACATTAGACCAACGTTTAAGAGCAGCGAACCGTGGAACCATCCCTCGTGAAAGTTTTCGATGATTCCCCAAAATGCCCAGACGCTGGAGATGATGGTGGATAACACGACGGCCAACCAACCGAGAAAGCGGCGCCCGGTCCAACGCCGCAATAGGGACTTATAACGAGTGCTTTTATCGAAAGAAGTCATAAGCGCAGCTACCAAACGTTTGCGCTTCAGCGGCCTCGTCAGCGCAGTTAGGAATAAGGGGCACTCATGGCGAGTCCGCTGTTCGTGTGTTTACAAGATCTCACAGTAATGGTGATTCCCGCGAGAGCCGCCAGAGGAGCAGAAATGGAGAGAAATGGAGATCCTGGTTAGTCGTTCTGGCTCTTAAGCATCAACACCAGTTTGGGTGTGTACTCTCTCGCTCCCATCAGACTCAACGCGACAGCCGCTCGGCCGCGCGAAGTAATGGGCTGCGTTTGACCATCTGGTGGCTCCTGATTCCGCCCACTGTCAAAACTTACAGTTAATTGCTAACGGCAACCCGGTTAACGTTAGTCACGGACATCTCGCCTGAGATTGAAGTGTGCTTCCTGGCGAGAATGGTAAGCCGGTAGCGGAGCGTCGACACTGCCAAACACTCAGAAGTTTGGCCAGATACGCGGGCAAGTTAGGCAGGCCCGCTGGTTAAGAGGAGGGGTGAATGTTTGAGTTCCTTAGGAGCGTTATTCCGTTCGTTGCCCCGGTCTTTGTAATTTCCACGATGCTGAACGTGGGACTAACCCAGAAGCCTTCATCGATCGCAAAGCATCTGAAAAACGGGCCCTTCGTCATTAAGATGCTGCTAGCGAACTTCGTCTTCGCTCCTCTCCTGATGATCATCGCCATGTACTTCGCGCCATTCGACCCTGCGCTCAAAGCGGGGCTGCTGATCTTCAGCCTGGGAGCCGGCGCACCCTTGTTAATTAAGCTGACGCAAACCGCAGAACACGAGGTCGCGCTCGGCGCGGCCGTGATGATGCTGTTGACCGTCGTGACCGTCGTCTACATGCCAATCGTGCTCCCGCTAGTGCTCTCCGGTATAAGCGTCGACGCTTTTGGAGTAGCCAAATCGCTCTTGTTGCAACTGCTCCTGCCGATCGGCGTTGGAATGCTCGCCGCCCAATTCATGCCGGGCCTGGCCAAGAAGGTGCAACCATGGGTTAGCAGACTCGGTAACATCGCACTGTATGCTTTGATCGTGGTGACGCTGGTCGGTTACTACCCCAACCTGCTCGACATCATCGGTAAGGGCGCGTTTCTGATTGGGCTCGCTTTCGTCGGCGCCGCATTCGGTCTGGGTTACCTTGCGGGAGCGGGGAAGGATCATCTGGAGGACATCGGCGGCCTTGGTACGGCGCAACGCAATACTGCTGCCGGCGTAATCATCGCGCTTGAGAACTTCAGCAACCCGAACGTCCTCGTCATGCTGACACTCGCCAACATGCTCGGCATAGTGATGCTCTTATTCATCGCAAGAGCACTGAGTCGGGACAACAGGGTAACGGTGGGAACGGTCTCAAACTGATCGACAGTTGGGCTCATCGCCCTTCGAACCCTCCACCCTGCCAATCGAGTTTCAAATTCAGCCGGCGGGTTGCCTGGGCCGCGACGCGCCCAAGCACGCCGGCGTACGTCGGAAACGAAAGTGGAACCTGGGCCAGAGCGTCTACGCGCATCCCTCCAGCCATTGCCACCGCCGCCACTTGCGTTAACTCGACTGCACGCTCTCCGACAACATGACATCCGAGGATCCGACGCGTTCGGCTGTCAACGATCAGCTTACAGAAGCCGAAGGTTCGGCCATCGATAATCGTGCGGGTGGTCGAGTCGAAACATACTTTGGCCACAACGACTTCCCCAGCTGCCCGCGCCTGCTTCTCGGTCATTCCCACTTGGGCGTACTCCGGATCAGTAAAGCTTCCGATCGGAGCGACCTCTTCCAGCAAAGTCATGGTCACTCCGTGTACAGCGTTCGTGGCGGCGACGAAGCCCTGCTGGATCGCCTGCGGAACAAGCATCATGCGTCCGGTGATGTCGCCGGCGGCGAAGATGTGCGGCGCGGACGTCCGCAGAAAATCGTCAACGCGAACGAAGTCCCTTGCGTCGGTCTCGACACCAGCGCGAGCGAGATCCAACGATGCTGTGTTGGCCACCCAACCTATTGCCGTCACGGCAAGAGTTGCTTCGGCGGCTTCCCGCCGCCCGTCTTTGGAGAATGACATACGCACGCCGTCATGTGTCTTCTCGAACGACTCGATGGTACCGAACTCTTCCCTCACCTCAATACCTGATTCGCGGAAGGCAGCCGCTACGGCAACCGAAACCTCTTCATCTTCAGTTGGCAGGATGCGCGGTCCCGAATGAAAGAGTGCTATCCGCGAACCGAACGCGTTGAAGACCGACGCGACCTGCGCACCCGTAGCCCCGCCGCCAATCACGATCATCGAAGACGGCACCGTGGTCAATCCCCATGCATCGCTGTGAGTAGCGGTCAATTCCCCACCGGATACCGACAGCTGACGTGTCGCGCCTCCCGTACATATGACGAACTTGTCGGCACGCAGTCGCAGCCCGCTCTCAGTTTCAACCGTATGCGCATCTGTGAAACGGGCAACGCCACAATCTTCGTTCACGACTACTCCGCAGTCCTTGAGCTGCGCGCTGAAAGTCGAGTGCGCACGCACTTGTTCGACGACCTCACTCACGCGCACGAGCAAACGCGAGTAGTCGATCATCGGCTCTCCAATAACGATGCCGTAGCGCTCGAGGTTGCGAGTGTCTCGGAGGAGACGCGCGGCGTGTGCCAGCGTCCTTACGGGAACCGGGCCATCGTTCGCGGCCATGCCACCGAACTTGTCGCGCGTTACCAGAATGGTCTTTGCACCCAAGTCGCCCGCGCGCAGCGCGGCAGTCATGCCCGCTGGACCACCTCCGATAACAACGACGTCTATCATCTTCTCCCTCGTGATCGCTGGCGAGACAAGAATTTAGAACTTGATCGCTCCCGAAATCTGTATCGAGTGACCTTGAAACGTGGACTTGTTTGAGAACTCCTGAAAATATTTGAAGCCGACGTTGATCTTGCGCGGCAAGTTCACGCTTGAAGCGAAGCCGAGCGAGTTGACCTTGTATCGTGCCGTTGCCTGTTCCATCGTGATGCCCGGGCCGCGCCTCGCTGTCGTTTGTAGTTGGTTGTAGCCAACGAGTCCCACTTGCAGCCACGGCTTATCGCCGAAAGGAAGTGCACGCATCAGCGAAAAATCGAGATTGAAGGTTTGGCCCGGATGGATACCGGTGCTTTCCTGCGTGGTGTGAATCTCGTACATCTGAAAGGCGGATGCGATGGTCTTCCTGTCCTCTGTCAGATAGAACGTCTGGCCGGAAGAGAAGGCGTGCGTCCAATAGCCCGAACCGACATTGTTGTTTGCGCCGGCCCTGAAACTGCCGGTCGGCGCCAGAAAACCGTAAACAGCGCGAAACGCAGCCCGTTTTCTCTCCCAGCCCAGAATGAATGGCTGATAATACGAGTCGGCAAAACCGCCGCCTCCGCTGACAGGACCTGTGAAATCAGACGTGAGGGAGTTTCTGGCAAACGGGAAGGTCGCAGTCATCGAAAACTTGGCACCACCCAGAATCTTCTTCTTACTAACCCACGCCAGAGTATTCATGTCCATCACGACGGAGTTACTCCCCGTCGCCAACACCTCGCCGTTAGGGCCCTTCGATTTGTCGCGCGAGTAGATCAGAAGCTGGTTCGAGTAGCTGAAACCGTGATCGGGTGTGACACCGGAATTCGTTGCACTCATGCCGAGCGGATACACGCCCCTGTTCTGCGCCCCCACATCGCCCACGAGTACGAAACCGCAAACTGCCACTAACCATACGGAAGTGGACAACGCGACACTCAGACCTCGTATCATTGGCGTACTTCTATGTCTGAAACTCGGAGAGCCAACGCAGAGCCCGCAGTCCGGGCATAAAACAGTATTCGCCGCCGCGCGTGACGACGAATTGCGGAATGCCATGAAGGCGCTTTCGCACGGGCTTCCGCGGCACTGTGAAACCACCCTGGTCGGTGGGCGTTCCCGCGATCGGATCTTTATCGTCGCCGGCACCGAAGAAAATGCCGTCGTTGATCCATTCCGACTGTACGAACTCGAATTGCCGGCCCAAGTGCGCCCCTACGAATGCAAACATCAACCCACGGTCCGCGCCGTCGTCTTCAGTGATGCCTTCGGGAAGTAGTGGACCATATGCTGTGCCCCGCCGGATCATTCTGTGTATGCGCGCCACGCCGGCTATCTGCGCGTCTCGCGGGTTGCTGCGCCGGATGTGCGAGCCACACGGAGTTTTGAAACCTAGCGGATCGTCCGCTTGAAAAAGAAAGTCGTTGTTGCGATGCGGGTCCTTGCCAAGTGCGGGATCGTCGTGGAACGGGCAAAGCGCCAGCGGCGCACCGCTACGCCAGCGCCCCATCAGCTTCGCCGCCATCAACTCCTCTGCCTGTGGTCCATCGGAGTGCGACTTCAGAAAACGACGAAACTCAGCGACACGCTGGTGCAGCTTTCGGAAGACGACGTACGTCCCGTTTCTTCCGAGAATCTCGGGCGTGGTCCGTTGAATCCCACCCAGTTCATCCGGATAACCAAGTACGAACTCGCCCGCTTTGAGCGGCTGTTCCTTCGGATTACTTCCCGGAATGCCGCTTCCCTCGATCGCAGGGTGGCTGATGCCATCCCGGTATCCGAACGGCTCTGTTTCGGTTGGTAACGCGTGGCAGTTCTGTCTCCAAATGGCTTCGATTCCCGACATCTCGCGGTAGGTCTTCCGGGCGGGTTCCAGGACCATCTCAAGACGGCCCTCATCAGGCGAGACAGCGACGATGATGACATGCACATCACCCGTCCCGAGCGGCTTCTCCCAGTGCTCGGGCGCGCTGTCCCCCGTGTCGCCCAAGTCGTTCGCGCGCGCCGCCATGCCCTGCCGAAATTCCCACGAGAAACTATCGAGCGCCTCTTGCGGCACTCCCATCGCTTTGAACCCCTGGTGCGTCAGCGCGACGCTTACCCACGTGTCGGCTAATGGACTAGTCGGATTGGCTGCGGAGGTCACAACCTTAGCAACACGCCGCATCAGGTCGCGCCCGCCCTTCGCGTCGTCGATGCGCAGGGCTATGTAAGTAGCAACGTAAGGCGCGGGCCTCGGTCGCAGCACTCCACTTTGAATATCGTCAAGCTCCAGCACGCAAGTTCGCCTCTCTTTACAATTTCTATCCCGAAAGCGACCTTACGTCGCCGTCGCAAGGTTCCGCCAGAAGTTATGCAGGCTCTCGTCGGCGCCGAACAGCGTGCTGAAGATCGTTGAATCTGCGAAGAGCACGTCGCCCGCGCGATCTCCCACGGGAGGCATCCAGAGGAACATGTTGAATTCTGTGTTCCCTTCCTGCGTGAACGGGTGCGGCTTTGACATGTCGATCGGTTGCCGTGCCAGCACACGAACAGCGCCGCGGTCGTCCATGACGGCGTAGTGCGGCAGGTGCATGTGGAAGTTGAAAGTCGTTACACCCTTCAGCCAACCCTTCGTGTCCAAGTCCCTATCGATTGACAGCGGCGCGAGCTTTTTCGTCTCCGGATCGCGCAATGGTCGCAAGCCGTGCCGGTTCTCGACCGGTATTCCGAGCCCCTTCATCAGCGACCGCGTGTAAAGACCAAAGCGCTGCTGACGCGGCACAAGGGCGTCGCCGTGATGCCTGTATTCCATGTTCCGCACGTTCGGATCATCCGACACGCCGACGTCGTGGTGTGGGCCGAGAATGAGGCACGTCCCTTCGCGCGTAAGGAACCGCCGCACCGACTCAATCTCTTCCGTCGTCGCTTCTTGTCCCGTGACGTTGTGGTCCAGGCCGAATACGAGCAGCGTATCGACGTCGCTCAAGACGCGATCGTCCAGCGGAAGCTTGAAACCAGCCTGGTCTATCCGTTGAAATACCGGAACCGGCTGACCCGTTATCTCGCCGACGTACTGCTGAAATGGAGCGAAGGCCCAGAAGAAAAGTTCGAGGGAGCCTGCAATTCCCTGCTGGAACTGTAGGGGGTCGGACCAGCGAGGCTCCTCGTACGCCGGCCACGCGACGCGCCTAACTTCGGTCATCGTCGAGAACCGGTTGTCCAGCTCAGCCGGGTTTCTCCCCGCCTCAGCCGGGTAACTCCACGCGATGTACATGCTCACGCGCCGCTGGTCACGCGTGTATTTTCTCGGCACGTGGTTCTGGTTATAAGTGCGCGCCACGTTGCTCATGATTCGCCTTCCTCTGCTTGTTCTTCAGTAGTAAATGGCTGCCTTAATGTCAGACCTTCGACGCATCACTGCAACTGATCGAGCGCCTCCGAGAAGGCCCGCTTGAGCTTTAGAGCCTTACTAATTTCGTCGGCGCTGAAGAAGGGATATTCGCCGTATTCCAGAAAGCTCGGCTGCTGGTGCTCCCTCACAAACTTCACGAACGCGTCGGGATTTGTCTTCCAGTCTTCAGGGAAACCTTCGAGGTTCTCGAACACGGTGTTCACGCCAAGGCTGATGAAAAGCGCCACTGCGTCTTCGGTGTACTTGTCGAAGTCGGTATCAAAAATCCCCTGGTACATGAAGTAAGTCACTCCATCTATTGGGAACAGCACCCAACGCAAGTAATGCAGCTTGAGAGGGGCCAGGCAGTTTGGCATCGCAGCCACGGCCTTCTCGATGTTCTCAGCGTACTCGTAGAACACTGGCTCGCGACCGGGAATGATCTTCGCAATGATCGTGAATCCGTGGCAGGCGGGGGACTTCGGGAAAATAGGTCCGTACTTTCCTTGCGGCAAACTTGCGGTGTCCTGAGGCATCGCCATCGCCTGCGGCTTTATTTCCATACGAATGCTCCTTATTGATCGACAGTTCCAAATCAAACTTCGCCGCTGCGAACGTCGGCAAACTAGCGTGACGATCGTTTATTGCGCCGGTTCTACGTGAACCTTAATTAAAGGATGGGCAAAGAAACACTGTCATTATTAACAGGCGGGTCGTTGGCTGGTACCGGATATTTGTTTTGCCCTGCAATCGCCCGGTGAGTGTCTGTCTTTCATCGCGCTGGCGCGGAATCGGGATCCGTTGCCACCCAATTTGTGAAGAGCTTGTATCCGAGCGCCAACACTACAGGGCCAACAAACATTCCAAGAAATCCGCCACTTGCCATACCGCCCAATGCGCCCAAAAGTATTACGGGCATCGGAACATCAACGCCTCGACCCAGCATCAGCGGCTTCAAAACATTATCGACAAGACCGGTCAGCAGCAGGATGATGGTATGCAGAATCGCCGCGGCGGTGCTGTACTGGCCGCTGGCCCAGACGTAAACGATGACTGGAAGGGTGACGATTAGTGCCGGCACCTGAAGGATACCTAATACGAACGCAATGATCGCCACAATACCGGCCAGAGGTATACCGGCGAGCAACAGGGCCACTCCAATCAGGAGCGCTTGAATGGCGGCAACACCAACTACACCTAGCGCGACAGCTCTGATCGTTGACAGTACAAGCTTTGCAAGTGGTTCTCCACTCGATGATCCCACGAGACGAAAGAAGATTGCTCGTCCACCGCGTGAAACTGAGTCGCCGTAGGTCATCAGGATGTTGGCAACGATGAACGAGGCAAGAAACAACAACATCGAGCTGCCAATGCTCGCGACCATCGAAAGAGCCTGCCGAGCCAAAGCGCTAATCTTTGGCTGCATCGTTTGAACCAGCCCCGGTAGATTCGTACTAGCATCTGACCAGGTTTGGTATAGGTCCTTGCCGACTATGGGCCAATTTCTCACTCCCTCGCGTGGAAGTGGTATTTGCACCGTATTTTGCTGCACAGAGCCGACAATTCTTTGAATAGAATCGGCGAATGAATTCATCAGCAACCAGGTCGGGACGACAAGCAAGGACACACCGAGTATCGCCAAAATGGTAGAAGTCAGCCCTTGTCTTCCACCAATCCTGCGGGCCAGCATTTGATGCACCGGATACAACGTCACCGCCAGGATGATCGACCAGACGACCAAATTCAGAAATGGGTAAAAGACTCGGAAACACAGCACGACTAATACGCCAATCGACGCGACCCGGATTAACGTATCCCACAAATTTTGGGACGGCAGGCGATCAAGACGAGAGTCTTGCTGCGTAACTGGTTTCATCGGTATGGCTCGAGAGTCAACGGGTAAATAACCCACACATTGCAGTGTTTGGCGTGCACGTCGACTATTCAGACAAGATCTAGCGGGGGTTCCCGTGCTCTCGCTCGCTGATGTGAGACTCTATGTCGGCGACAGACGGCTAACTACTGTAATTTTTGACAGTTTGTCCGTGCGATGCCACGCAACGTCGTTGAGGATATCAGTTTGGATCGATCAGGCAGACGGGTAACGTTCTACTCAGAAGCGCATTTAGGATTCCACCCTGTCCGCAATCCTGTCGGATTTACTAAGGCAGCACTCGCACAAATCCGAACATGCCCGTCTGGAAATGTGGCAGGACACCACAAATCACCAGGTATGTGCCAGGCTCAGGAAAGTGCACGACTTCGACGCGGTCTGCCGGTTGCAAACTGGGATCGAGCCCTCTGTAGATCCTGCGGTTTGGGTCGGCAATCAAGGGCGGAGGCGGCGTTGGCGGATTCGTAGGCAGCACGGTTATTGCTGTGTTTATGTCTCCGGGTTGGGTTCCGTCATCGTAGACGATGACCTGATGGAAACCGGCGATGATGAAGTTAACCGTGCCGCCCGCCTTTATCTTGGCCACCTCGGGAACCACCACATGGTGATTTGACGTGCGCGTGTTCGAGATATTCGGAAATCTGTCGACTGGCGGCGAGGTCATCCAGGCGCCGAAACTAACGGTGGCATTGGCAAGCGGACCGCTGTCGGTGCTTAGTGAGGTGGCATGAGCTTTCTTTTCGTGTTGATTATTCGCAGCTACGAGATATGTCGCACCCACAAGAGCCAAAACAGCTGCGGTGCAAAGCAAAACGAGGCGTATTCGTTTCATGATTTGTTCTCCCGACTGAAGGTTTCCAGGCGCCCGATAACTAGTCGCGCACCTGATCTGGGCTAGCACGTTCAACGAGAAGTGGAAGCGTTCTAGAACAACGACACGGGCATCAACTCGCTTCGCGCCGTTGTGCGTTTTTGGGTTGCCATCTTTATATCAGGGTACACAGAAACGATATGTACGTTGCAACACATACCGATACGCGGTTGGAGTTTGAGTGAGTGTTACCCGGATTGTGAATTAGACGACGAGTTTGTCGTGGAGGTCCATTTGATAATACGGACACGTCTGTACAAGCAACGATGGCTTAACAGATCCCGCGTGTTTGAGCGCCACCATCACATACCGCGGGTTTGACAATCAGCCACGTCGTAACTGCGCCTGCTGCTATGCCACCCACGATTAGCCAGGTCTTTGTAGAGATTCCACTACCGGCCTTGGTAACACTCTCGACTTCAGAATAGGCGATTGTCTGTGACGTTCCGTTCTTTGGATCTTTTAGCGTAAAAGAGATCGGATCCACGGAGTCGATATAGCCCTTGAGCTTCGTCTGATCGCGAAACTTTACTTGGACTTGCGAGTCTTTGCTCGCCGCGAGTACCTGGACCTTCGCCCGGATCTTTTCAATCTGCGTAGTCGATTGAGCAGTCGCAGTCGCCGGCAACCCAAAACTCACTGCTGTTAAGATTGCTGAAAGTGCGATGGCTAATTGTTTCTTCATCAAAAGGGATCTCCTTATCAAATCCAACTCACCGCTCTTAGCAACCGTTATTCCAATCGGGATACTTGTGAACTGGACCAGAGACCCGCTGAAAAAGCGGCCTATGTGTAAGGCGTTCAGAAGGAGAACTGCTCTCGGTGAAATGCTAACGCAGGAAAATTCTGACAAGTGAAGAGAAGCGACAAAACGCACATCCGGACGATGATTACTTCGGAACATAAATAATCAAACTATCGTCGTCCGTCACAGACAATCGAGGTTCTTAACGGGATCAGGCCATTTTCGGAGCGCTCCATTTCCTTCAGCAGGGCGATGAGCGGGTTCCCAACTCGAAATATTTTTGGACGAAATATTTACAAGGTGACAAGCTATGACGGCAAGCTAACTTTGCGCAGCAGTGCCGTGTAGCGTGGGTCCGAACGTATGTTGTCAAAAACCGGTTCCACTTTGAGGAGCGTGAGATATGGATGCCGTTCCTGAAAAGCCTTTTCCAACCACTGAAATGCCTGGTCCTTGTTTCCCAAACCGGAATAGATGACTGCGATGAAATATGCCGAGACGTACTTTTGCGTCGATTGCGCCTGCAACTCGTCGATGATCTGTTGCGCCTCGCGACGCTCGCCCGCTACCGCATAAGCATATCCGAGCGTCGCTTTCATTCTCACATTACCTTCGGAAAGAGCGATAGCCTTGTTGATGTTCGCTATGGCCTCCTCATACATTCGTTTTCCCAGGTATGCCTGCCCAATCCAGAGGTAGGACCATGAGTAATTCGGGTCTAACTCCAAGGCTTTCCGGTAATGCCCGATCGCCTGGTCATATTGCCGCGCGAAGTAATAAGGATAGCCAACATTGGCTGTTGCGGTAGGGGACAATGGATCAAGCTCCCGACAAAGCTTTCTCTCGGCAATCGCCTCATCGAATCGCTGCATTGATTGAAAGTACGAGCCATAGCCACAATGGGCGGCGGCATCAGTGGGATTGAGCTGAATAGCTCGCTTGAACTCTTGTTCAGCCGCCAACCAATTCCACTCATAGGAGTAGTAATAATCTGCGAGCGCCGTATGCGCGTCGGCAAGAGTTTCGTCAAGTTGAAGAGCTTTCGTCAGCGCCACCTTGGCTTTCGGAAAAGTCTCGTGCGGCGGAAGAAATCCCCAAACGTGACCAAGAGTTGTATATGACCTCGCCAGACCGACATAAGCCAGAGCAAAGTTCGAATCTTTTTCAATGGCCTGTTGTTGGTAATGGATACTCTTCGCGAGTCCCTCCTCCGTGACCTGTCCCCCGGCAAAGAATCGACCCTTCAGATAAAGCTCATAGGCTTCTGCGTTCTCCGTATAACGCCTCGTTACACGGCTCTCGTCCACGCCGGACAGCTTCGCTTGCAATTTCTTGGCAACATCACGCGCGATGTCGCTTTGCAATGAAACGACCTCCGCTTGTTTACGATTGTATTGCTCAGTCCAAATAACGTTCTCAGTTCTGGCATCAATTAATTCCAAACTTAGGGTTAATTGGTCACCGCGTTGCCCGACGCGTCCACTTAAAACCGCTTGTACCCTAAGTTCCGTTCCCACTTGACGCGGATCAATATTCTTCCCTTTGTAGCGAAAGACCGTACTGCGCGCCTTGACGTTAAGTTTGGGTATCTGCGACAGACTGGTGATAAGCACTTCAGTCATACCATCGGACAAGTAATCCGCATCCGCGTTGCCGCTTTCATTTACAAAAGGCATCACGGCAATCGACTCAATCGATGAACTCTGCGAGCTGTAAAACCAGTAACCGAGAGCCATTGCCGCGAGCGTCAAAACCGCTACACCCGCGGCGACGCCGAATTTATGTTTTTTGAGCTGGCCCGAAACATACTCGATCGTTGAAACAGCGCGCGCCGGGTCTGTGGTTGCTCCACTGACTGTTTTTGTTTCCGAGGCCGCGTTTCTGTTTGCCGTCGTGGCGCGTTCACGCCCAAGTGTTACGGCAAGCTCCAAATCGTGTTTGAGATTCTTCAGGTCGATGAGCAAGTCTTTCACTGTTTGATAACGCTCTTCAGTGTTCTTTTGCAGGGTCTTCCTGATGATGCGTTGCAGTTCTCCAGGCGTGGCTTCATCCAGCACCGGAGGTTCGCTTTTTAGTATTGCAGCAATTGTGTCGCTGGCGGTTTCGCCTAAAAACGGCAGTTGCGCGCTTGCCATCTCGTAAAGCACAACGCCCAAACTCCAAACATCGGTGCGAGCATCAACGGCCTTCCCTCTCGCTTGTTCCGGCGACATGTAGGCAACTGTGCCGATAATCATTCCCGGATTGGTATTCACTTGAGCGCGTGTTGCAGCTTCGGTGTCTATCTCTGCCGCTTTGCTTTCAGTTGATTTCGCTAATCCGAAATCCAGGACTTTCACCAATCCGTCTTCACGCACCATCACGTTTTCCGGCTTTATATCTCTGTGCACAATCCCGTTGCGGTGAGAGGCGTCCAAAGCAGTGGCAATTTGTAGGGCGATATTGAGTGTCTCAGTAATCTCAGGGCGCTTCGATTGCAATCGGCGGCGCAGCGTCTCGCCCTCAATGAATTCAGTAGCGATGAAGTGCGTGTCGTCTTCCGCACCGATTTCGTAAATGGTAATGATGTTCGGGTGATTGAGTGCCGAAGCGGCTTGCGCTTCTTGCTCGAAGCGCTGCAAACGATCACGGCTGTTAACAACCTCGGCGGGAAGAATCTTGAGGGCCACTTTGCGATTGAGGCGGGTGTCCGACGCCAGGTAGACCTCGCCCATTCCCCCCGAGGCTATCTTCGAGAGAATGCGATAACGCGAAATTTTCGCATTGGCCCTCAGCATCTGTTTAATCCCCAAAACCAGCGCGGAAGAAGGCGTGCGCAACAACTGCGAAATCGCAGAGCTTACGGCAGCGCTTCGCTTCACCAATGAGTAGTGAGAGTAACAGAAGTAACCTGCAATGTTACGCCCGTGGGCGCCACTTTATGCGATATCAGCTACTTCACCGCGCGTCGCAAATCCATCTAATAAATTTTTCATGCGAACAAAGCGCAACATTGTATCCCGGTTTGCGTACCTACTTAGTCCAAACTCGCGTCCCACTGTTTTTTTAGGACCTTTTAATAGCGACGAAACTTGGTCTGGGGCTCAAAGATGAACTCTATCGAGGTTGACGGACTTTCGCGCACCTTCAAAGACGTGCAAGCCGTTGACAACATCTCCTTCAATGTATTAGCAGGCGAGGTGTTTGGTTTCCTGGGCCATAACGGAGCGGGCAAAACAACGACGATTCGAATGCTAAGCGGTCAGTTGCGACCCAGTAGCGGCCACGCTCGAGTCGCTGGTTGTGACATTGTCACTGAACGGGGACGACTCAAGCCGCTCGTGGGAGTTGTTTCCGAACATCAAAATCTCTATGAACGCATGTCCGGGAGAGAGAATCTCGCTTTTGCTGCGCGACTCTACGGTACGTCCCACGAAAGAATTGACGATGCGCTGGATCAAGTCGGCTTGCTCGAACGAGCGAAAGACAAGGTCCAGTATTATTCTAATGGCATGAAGCAGCGGCTGCTTATCGCCAGGGCCCTTCTTCACCGTCCACAAATAATCTTTCTTGACGAACCTACCCGAGGATTAGACCCGGTAGTCGCAGGCGAGATTCGCCGCCTCGTGGTCCAACTCTCCACTGACGGCGTTACAGTTTTTCTAACAACTCACTACATGGAAGAAGCAGACGAGCTGTGCCGGCGAGTAGCTTTTCTCAGTGAAGGACAGATCGTCGCCCTCGACACTCCCGACAATCTCAAGCTGGCCCATGGTCAAAAGTCGCTCAAAGCAACGCTCGCCGACGGCCGGAGTCTGACCATAGCGTTGGATGAAGAAGGCGCTGGAAAACAGTTGGAAGCACTGGTAAGTGCCGGACAGATTAGAACGTTACACTCGACCGAAGCCACGCTTGAGAACGTCTTTATTCAGATAGCCGGAAGGAAGCTGTCCGAATGAACTTACGAGTTATAGCCGCCGTCGCGCAGAAAGATCTCGTGGATGCGATCCGAAATCGTTACCTGCTTGTTGCTTTGCTGACACCCTTGTCCGTTGCGCTTCTCATTCGACTGATGGTGCCGGGCATGAGCACTCTGAACAACTTTACGATCGTCGTGCACGATCCCGGCAAATCGAGTTTGGTTAGCCGGTTGCGCATAATTCCACAGATACAGTTGTTGGAGACGGGTTCGGCGGCAACTGTTGAGGGCGAGGTACAAAAGAACAAAGCAGCCGGCGCGTTGGTGGTTCCCCCTAACTTCGATGCCGATGTTGCTGCAGGCAAGCAACCCGAAGTTACCGTTTATGTTAACAACAGAAAGAACAACATCGAGCAAGCCAGTTTCAGGCTCTTGATGGAACGCCAGGTCGCATCTCTCGTGGAACACCCAGTCCCGGCACGATTAACCTGGATCGATCTTGCCAAAGAGACGCAATCCACCGGGCGTATTAACCTCCCGCAAATGCTTTTGCCCTTGGTCCTGTTGCTCGCCTTCGGTATGACCGGAGCTTTCGTAGTGCCATTGCTGCTAGTGGAAGAGAAAGAAAAACGCACAATGGATTTCTTATTGACGTCGCCTGCGGGGCTGACCGAGATAGTTGCGGGCAAAGCATTGACCGGTGTGGTTTACAGCGTGCTGATTGCGGGAGCGTTGTTGGCTATCAATCGTCAGTTGATCGGCAACTGGCCGCGGACCCTGCTGACTATCCTGTTGGGACTCCTCTTGATTGTCTCAATAGGGTTGTTTATGGGAAGTCTTTTTAAAAACACCATGCAGGTGAACACCTGGGCCAGCGTCGCTCTACTGGTGCTCCTGGCGCCTAGCTTCCCTGTTCCGGGTTCGCCGGCAGTGCTTGAAGCAGCGATGGGGTTTCTTCCTACTTACTATGTTGTTGAGGCGTTGAAATTGTCGCTGGCCGGAAGTACTTCGGCACGGATCTGGGTACACCTGGCAGTAGTGTTGGCCTGTACGTTCATTGCGTTTTTCGCCGGAACCTGGGTGCTGAGACGGGAACAGAATTAGGAGGAGTGAAAGTGCAAAAACCGAAGCAGGTGAGGCGCCTTCTAACATGGTGTCTAGTCGTTGCGATTCTGTCTCCTGGAATAAGTTCGCCGAGCATGGCTTATAAGTTTTATGACGGAGGGAGTCTTCCTTCTGCTCTGTTCGAACAGATCACCTCCACTCAAAAGCCGCTCGATGGCATTTGGGTTGGCGTTGTTGTGGTTTCCGGAATCAAGATCCGAATGATTCTTCGAGTCTCAAAGAATAGTGCCGGCGCATTGACTGCGAGGATGGATGTTCCCGATCAGGGTGCGAGTGATCTACCCGTAGAGTCGATTACGGTCGAGGGACAGGTGGTTCGATTTCAATCCTCGAACCTCGGCACTTACCAGGGAACGCTGAGTAACGACAGCTTGGAAATAGTTGGAGAGTTGAAGCAGGGACCAACAACGCTGCCCATCACTTTCAAGCGAGTGGACAAGGCTCCCACGCTGGGTCGCCCTCAGGATCCGCAGAAGCCATACCCATACATCGAAGAAGAAGTTAGTTACGAGAATAAAGCGGATGCGGTGAAACTGGCAGGCACGCTAACGATGCCTCGTACGAAGGGACCATTCCCTGCCGTCGTCCTTATCACGGGTTCCGGATCGCAAGATCGAAATGAGACCACTGCCGGGCACCGACCTTTCCTGGTACTAGCCGACCACCTGACGCGACTTGGTATTGCCGTGCTCCGTGTCGACGACCGCGGCGTGGGCGGGTCCGCTCGCGGCTCTTACACCGCCACCAGTGAAAACTATGCAAAAGATGCGCTCGCAGGAGTTGAATTTCTCAAGAGCAGAGCGGAGATAAACCCTCGACAGATTGGCCTAATCGGTCACAGCGAGGGTGGCATGATCGCGCCGATGGCCGCGATCGCTTCGAGGGATGTGTCGTTCATCGTAATGATGGCTGGTACCGGACTGCCGGGTGACGAGGTGATCGAGCTCCAGACTGATCTGCTATTGAAAACACAGGGGGCAGAAGAGGAGGGGAGAAGATTAACGCGTGACCTGTTCGCTGCCGTATTCGGAATCCTTAAGAAAAAGGACGACAGCGCCACAGCCGAAAAGCAAATTCGTGAAACGCTCGCGGCAAAAACGGCTGCGATGACTGAAGCGCAAAGGAAAGGCATGAGCCAGATGCTGACTGTGATCGACACTCAGTTGACGCAATTCTATTTGTCGGAGTGGTTTCGGTTTTTCTTGCGATACGATCCGCGGCCGACTCTTAAGCAAGTTAAGGTTCCCGTCCTTGCGATGAACGGTGAGAAAGATCTACAGGCTGTGCCAAAGGAAAATCTTGACGCCATTGCGGCAGCGCTAAAAGAAGGAGGCAACAACGACTTCTCAATCGTCCTCTTGCCTCAACTTAATCACCTCTTTCAGAACAGCCAGACTGGATTGCCTACTGAGTACGGCGAGATCGAAGAGACAATTTCACCTGTCGCCTTGAAGACTATCTCCGACTGGATTCTAAAACGTACGGGCGGGGCACTAACCGTGCCTAAGAACTGAACACACTTCCAACTCGGAAAGCTTTGGGACGCCAGCAAAGAGTTTCAGTAATGCGGACTATCGCTTTTTCTTTTTCTTTGCTAAGAGACCTGCAATACCAACACTCAACAGAATCAAAGAAGCGGGCTCCGGAACACTAGTCGCCTCAAACCGCAAGTTATCGATGCCCTCTGAAACATTTACTCCAGACGGCAGAAACACAAAACGATGGATGCCAGCAGCAAAGCTAAATGAAACAAGCTGATCAGTATTTCCTGTGATTGTTCCGATCAAGCCTGTAGTCGAGTCCAAATGGTTGTCGCTCGTGATATCAAAGAAAAGAACGGTCCATGTTCCTTGACTACCGATTACGTTGAACGATACGAACTGTGTAACTGATGGAACGACAACATTCTCAGCGGTTGTAAATACGAAATTCGCCAGAATCCCATTGACACCATTGAGTGATGGATTTACCGGTAAAGCAAAGGCACCGTTCGGTGGGCTCACAGCCGCAGGCGATGACTGCAACACTATTACGTTGTTTATCGCTCCATTCAGTTCGCCACTTGAGTTTGTGGTAACGGTATGGAAGACGACGCCTTCTGCTTGATAAAAGGCATTCGGCGGAAGTGGACTGTCAAAGTCGATTAAAACAGGGTCTGCTTTAACTAAAGCAGGACTGAAGAGGAAAAAGGCCAGCGCTAAAATCTGGGCGGATTTACGCATCGTTATACTCCTCATTGTGCAAGGGAGAATTTAACGTCTCGGTGGGAGAGCCGGGACCTTACCCTTGGACAGGCAAAGGTGTCAAATGTTCAGGCCGCACCCTGGCTTATCTCGGGGAATCAAGTCGCGATTACCGTTTACTATTTGCGCAGAGTATAGGGCGGATCGGAGATGCAGGCAACTGGTTTTCGTAGAAGCGCCTTGCCATGCTTTCTGCGGCGCTGCGCCATCCACCGCAAGGCTTCATTTCCATCCAGTAACAATGTGTGCTGATACCTCAAACCGTACCTGACCATTGATCATGGCGTAAGCGGCAAGTGCCGTTTCAGCCTCATTTAAGATTTGACTAATCTGTTCCTCAGACAAGATGACGCCCATCACCGGTAACCAGCCTCTAAGCTCGGCTTCAACCAGCATTCGAATACTTGGAAACAAAGCCGTACCCGGATGGCTTGTAACCTCAATAGAATTAGCGCCGACCTCCGAAAACATTTTGCTTAGCTCACTTCGATTACCTAGCACGAATGGAGCCCGCAACGCATCGGCTGCTTGCTGACCCGCAGTCCGTTGGAGCAGTTCGACCGCCGACGCGTAAGCTGGAATATTTTCAAGTGAATCCCAAACGGCAACCGCGAAACGTCCTCCGGCAGTCAGTACGCGCAGCATCTCTTGGATTGCTCGGGCGCGGTCCGTGAAAAACATAAGGCCAAACTGGCTAACTACGACGTCGAATGACTCATCAGCAAACGGTAATGACTCGGCGTTACCTTCATGCCATTCGACGGCCGGCGCGTTTTGTTTAGCCACCTCGATCATTCCCAGAACAGGATCAATGCCTGCCACGCGTCCTGTTGGGCCAACACGTCTCAGTATTTCGCGCGCAAGTACTCCCGTGCCGCACGCAACGTCCAGGACTCGTTCGCCGTTACGTACCCTCACAGCGTCGGCGACTTTAACAGCGTATTGTTCGAAGAGCGCCGGCACGAACAATGCCTCATACGCTCTCGCGGCTTCGATTTGCTGTTGCAATTTAACTTCGTTCATGTGAATTCTCGCCTGACC
>CBFGMX010000003.1:0-72429 GCA_965649955.1 uncultured bacterium | reverse complement strand
CGTAAGCCAGGGCGTAGTTGGGGTCGAGTTCGATGGCGTGGCGGAAGTGAAGGATCGCTTTTTCGATCCCCTGGCGTGTGTATTTGCTCCAGTGATAACGCGCTTCCAGATAGGATTGATAGGCCTCAGCGTTTTCCGTGTAGCGTGCAGTGATGCGCTTCTCTTCGTCGCCCGTGAGCTTGAGTTTCAGGGCAGTGAGGAGTTGGCGCGTAATCAGGTCCTGGATTTCGAGGATGTCTTTGAGTGGGCAGTCGAGACTGTCGCCCCACAATTGCCAGCCGCTTGACACCTCAACGAGTTCGACGCTGATGACGAGGCCCTCCGGTCGAGAGGTGAGTTTGCCCACCAGCACGACATCCACCCCGAGCTCTTTGCCTATAGAACGAGGATCAAGCTCCTTCTTCGACTTGTATCGAAACACCGCACTACGCGACATAACACGCAGCTTCGAGACACGCGATAGGTTATTGACGAGATTGTCTGTCAGACCGTCCGCGAGGTATTCGATGTCGGGGTTGCCGGTGGCGTTGAGAAAGGGGAGAACTGCCACAGTTCGTGGCGGAGAAGCGTTATCGCCAGTTGGCAATGAGCGCAGGCCGGAGCTGACGCTCGTTGACCGCGGATTTTGCGGATGGTCCAAATCGCCCCAGTCGTGTGTATCAGCCTCGCTATCGGGCTCGACAGGGCCAATGACTCTGACATTGGCGATGAAGCGGTAACCACGTCGAACGACCGTTTCGATATATTTCGGCGCTGGACGTTCATCACCCAACACACGTCGGAGCAGAAAGATGTTCTGCGTCAGGTTGGATTCTTCGACAAACGTGTCGGGCCAGACCTGCTTCAGCAGTTCATCCTTACCCATCAACTGACCGGCGTTCACGACGAGTAGTGTGAGAATGTCGGTAGCTTTTGGCGTCAGTGAAATTGCTTCGCCAGTGCGCGTGAGGACGCGTTGGCCTACGTCTAATCGGTAAGGACCAAATTCGTAACAGTGAGAGTTGTGATGAGGCATTGTTCTTCTTGAGAACGAGCTAATATTTTTTTGATTTTGCTCTAAGGACTTGAGGTCGCCGCGTGAGTATAGTTCGCCGCGTCGTCAAGCGCCGCTGCTGTTAACGGGCTGCGAGATTCTATGAGCAAGTCTGAAGAATGGCAAGAATCGAGATTATCTCGTGAGGCGTTTGATCCGGCCCAGTTGAGAGAGGGGGCAAAATCAACTGGTGGGATAGGTGGGTGTCCCGTAGCCGGATTTGGGTACCTCACCCCAACGACCTTCGCGCTTGCGCCTCATGGCAGTTCGCCCAGCAAGGCTGGCCTGAGGCGCAAGAGAGCGGAGTGCGAAACAACCAGAGATGTGAACGCCGCCGCTCGGCCTGAACATGTATCTGCTTTCTAAATGTGTTTCACGCTTGCGGTAGTCCAGCGAAAAAAGCCTTTAATGTGTGTTTCTCGCTTGCGGTACAGCACCTTGCAAAATAATCGCACTCCTGAACTGCGTCCTTTGTCCCACAGGTTCCGCGACTGTTATCCTTCCTGCGCTTCGAATGTCAGAATCCAACGCCCAACTAAAAGATCGCGTGCGTGACTTCTGGCAGAGCCATCCCTGCGGCACAAAATTCGCCGACGCACAACCCGGCTCACGTCTCTTCTACGAGTTAGTCGAACAGCATCGGTACGAAAAAGAGTGGCACATCCCCGAGGCCGCAGGATTTGCGCAATCAAACAACCTGCGAGTTCTCGAAGTCGGTTGCGGGCTCGGCACTGACGGCGCTCAATTCGCCAAGGCCGGCGCTGTTTACACCGGAGTTGATCTCACGGAAGCGGCGGTCGACCTCGCACGGCGCCGTTTTGACTTATTCACTCTACCAGGTTCTTTTCGCGTCGCGGATGCTGAAAAACTCGATTTTCCGAACGATTCATTCGATCTTGTCTACTCACACGGCGTACTTCACCACACGCCCGATACCGCGGCGGCCATTCGCGAGATTCATCGCGTGCTGCGGCCCGGCGGACGCGCCGTCGTGATGCTGTATCATCGCGACTCCTACAATTACCGCGTGAACATATCGATGTTGCGACGCGCAGGCGTTCATCTACTTCGATGGAAGTTGGGAGTTAAACTTGTGCGCCTGCTTACTGGCGAACCGGAAGAGTCTTTGCGCGAACACGCCAGCCGGTTGCGATCCGATTCAACTTATCTCGGGTCGCAAGAGTTTCTGAGTCAGAACACAGATGGCGCCGGTAATCCGCTGGCCCGAGTCTATTCACGCGACGAAGCACGCGAACTTTTCAAAGACTATTCGCAGATCGAATTGCGTACTTATTTCCTAAACAGGAAATGGCTTCCGGTGATTGGACCAATCCTGCCGCGATCGCTCGAGGCGAAGTTAGCCTCGCGATGGGGATGGCATTTATGGATTTATGCGACTAAGTGAAACACGCAGGAAGAATTTCTTAATAACAGGCGGCGCCGGATTCATCGGCTCCCATCTCGTCGACCGACTTCTCGCCGCAGACGCCGAACGCGTCACCGTCGTGGATGACTTCAACGACTTCTACAACCCTGAAATCAAACGAGAAAACATCCGCCACCATCTTTCCGATCCACGTTACCAGCTCGTCGATGTCGACATCCGAGATCGCGCAAAGCTGGACCAGTCTCTCGCGAGCAAAGAGTTTGACTGCATCGTTCATCTCGCGGCCCGCGCAGGCGTTCGACCGTCGCTGACGCAGCCGCAGCTCTACAACGAAACCAACGTCAACGGCACATTGAACCTGCTCGAGTTTGCACGACAACGCAACATCGAGCAGTTTGTCTTCGGCTCGTCGTCTTCGGTCTACGGCATCAACGCGAAGGTCCCATTCAGCGAAGACGATCCGATCCGTCAACCAATCTCGCCTTACGCTGCCACTAAGGCCGCCGGCGAACTGCTCTGCCACACTTACTCGCACCTGTACGGCATTCGCAGCGTCTGCCTCCGCTTTTTCACCGTGTATGGACCACGCCAGCGGCCCGATCTCGCGATTCACAAATTCGCGCGCCTGATCACCGACGGGAAACCGATCCCGGTCTTCGGCGACGGCACGACGCGCCGCGATTACACTTACGTCGACGACATCATCGACGGCGTTGTTGCGGCGATCGATTACGACAAGAGCGACTACGAGGTGATCAACCTCGGCGAGTCACGCACGGTCGAGCTTCGCGAACTCATCGCGCTGCTGGAAAAGGAACTCGACGCCCACGCCGTAATCGATCGCCAGTCACCACAACCCGGCGACGTTCCGCAGACTTTTGCCGACATCACGAAAGCTCGGAAGCTGCTCGGGTACAACCCGGCGACACAGATCGAAGAGGGCCTGCGCAAGTTTGTTGATTGGTTCAAAGGAGATTTGTCCTAGAATAAACCAGGCATGAAAATCCTCGACGAACAAAAAGTATCGAGAGAAGTGGAGCCGGTAATTTCGAAAGCGGAAGCTCCTGAGGTCTCGATCTTTCTTCCGGTGTACAACGAGGAGCCCAACCTCATGCCGCTTCACGCCAAGCTCGACGAGGCACTCAAGGCCCTCGATCGCTCGGCCGAAATCGTCTACGTCGACGACGGTTCGTCCGACGGCAGCCTCAAGATCTTGCGTGAAATTGCGAAAGTCGATCCGCGCGTTCGAGTTGTTGCGCTGCGTCGAAACTACGGGCAAACAGCGGCGATGGCCGCCGGCATCGACGCCGCGAGCGGGAAGGTTCTGATCCCGATGGATGCTGACCTGCAAAACGATCCGGCAGACATCAAGCGTCTCCTCGAAAAGCTCGACGAGGGTTACGACGTCGTCTCCGGTTGGCGCAAGAACCGTCAGGATAAGATGATCACGCGCAAGATCCCGTCGATGATCGCAAACCGACTAATCTCGTGGATCGGTGGCGTGCCGCTGCACGATTACGGTTGTTCGCTGAAGGCTTACCGGCGCGAGTCGTTGCAGGACGTGCGCTTGTACGGCGAGATGCACAGGTTCATTCCGATTTACGCGTCGTGGGCCGGCGCGCGCGTGACGGAACTCCCGGTCAAGCATCACGCACGCACGATGGGCAAATCGAAATATGGTCTGTCGCGGACGCTGAAGGTCGTCTTCGATCTGATGACGATCAAATTTATGGCCTCGTACCAAACGAAACCGATTTACGTGTTCGGTATGTTCGGTATGTTCGCGTTTGCGATCTCTTTGCTCGCCGGACTATACGCCGTGTTTCTCAAAATCATTCACAAGGCAGATTTCGTACAGACGCCGCTGCCCATCTTAGCGATCGTCATGTTCGCCGTAGGCGTGCAGTTTTTGTTGATGGGTCTGTTGGCGGAAATGCTTGTGCGCACGTATCACGAATCGCAGGCGAAGGCGATTTACGCGGTGCGTGAACGGCTCGGGTTCAGGAACAACAATCCTTAACAACATGTGCGGAATCACCGGTTGGGCCAATCTGGATTCACACACACCGCCGCCTGATGGCGCGCAAGACCTCCTGCATGCGATGTGCGAGCGCATGGTCCATCGCGGCCCGGACTCGGAAGGGCTGTACGTCACCACCGGCGTCGGACTCGGCATGCGACGACTCGCGATCATCGATCTGGTCACCGGAGAACAGCCGGCGTTCAACGAAGACAAATCCGTCGCCGTCATTCTCAACGGCGAGATCTACAACTATCGGGAATTGCGCGCCGAACTCGAAAAGCGTGGACATGCATTCCGCAGTGCTTCAGACACGGAAGTGTTGCCACATCTTTACGAAGAGTACGGCGACGACATGGTCCGCGAGCTTAACGGCATGTTTGCGTTCGCGCTGTGGGACACCAATCGGCGCCGTCTCCTAATGGCGCGTGACCGCTTTGGCGAAAAACCACTTTATTGGGGCGTCTTCGATAACACGCTGCTGTTTGCTTCAGAGCCGAAGGTCTTGTTGGCCCACAGGTCAATCAAACCGTCACTCAATCTACAGGCACTGCGGCAATATCTTTCATTCGATTACGTGCCGGCGCCGCTTTCGATATACCAGGGCATCAACAAACTTCCCGCCGCCCACAAGCTGACGCTGGAGGATGGACAGGTAAACGTCGAATGTTACTGGCGGCTTAGTTACAAGACCGCCGATCCGGTGCCGAATGAACGCGAGGCCAGCTTGCGGTTGCGAGAGTTACTTGCTGACGCTGTGCGCATGAGACTTGTTTCCGACGTGCCGCTCGGCGTGCTGCTTTCCGGCGGCGTCGACTCTTCAACCATTGCGGCGCTTGCCGTACAGGCTTCTTCCGAGGCGGTGAAAACGTTTTCGATCTCGTTTGCCGAGGCATCGTTCGACGAGTCGCTGTATGCGCGAGGCGTCGCGAAGTTTCTTGGTACGGACCATCACGAAGAACGTTTGAGCGCGAACCTCGCCGCCAATCTCGTAAGCGAGATCGGCGCCTGGATGGACGAACCGTTTAGTGATCCGTCACTCGTGCCGACGTACCTGCTATCGCGCTTCACGCGGAAGCATGTGACGGTGGCGCTCGGGGGCGACGGCGGCGACGAGTTGTTTGCGGGATATCAGATGTACGCGGGCCATCGTTGGGCCGAAATCTACAAGTACGTGCCGTCGCTGCTGCGTGCGGGTGTCGTCGAGCCGCTCGTCCGGCTTTTGCCGGTGAAGACGAAGAACTTGTCGTTCGATTACAAGGCGCTGAGATTTGTCAACGGCGCAAAGTACGACTCGGTTGCGCGACATCACGTCTGGTTCGGCTCGTTCACTCCCGAGGAGCAGCGTCAACTGTTAACCGCCGATGTGCTGGACGCGACTGATGGCGACATCTATGCGCAGGCACGACAGTTCGCATCCGAGTGTGAGAACGACGATCTGGTGACGCGAATGCAGAGTGTCGATACGCGCTTGTATCTCGCCGAAGACATACTGACGAAAGTCGATCGCGCGAGTATGTCTGTATCGCTTGAAGTGCGGGCGCCGTTTCTGGATCCGCGTGTCGCTGAGTTTGCAGCGTCGTTGCCGTGCAACTACAAGCTTCGAGGACTGAAGACGAAATACATTCTGAAGAAAGCTGTTCGCGATTTGCTGCCGCCGTTTGTGACGCGGCGCGGGAAGAAAGGTTTCGGCGTGCCCGTAGCGGAATGGCTGAAGTTTAAACTGCGTCCACTCGCGCGCGATCTGTTGTCGCCGGAGCGCGTGCGACGGGCGGGCGTGTTCAATCCTGATTACATCGCGCGGTTGCAGGACGAGCACGAGCGCGGCGTCGCGAACCATCGCAAACTGCTATGGACGCTCTTGATGTTTGAACTGTGGCATGAGAGCTTCGTCGAAACGCCGAGAAGAATTGAAACGCTGGTTAACAGCAGGTGACCGATCTTTTTCAAACTACTTATGATCAACTCCTCACCTGGTGCCGCGATCACGATTTTGCCGGGCACGATCCGTTTGACGCACTGAACAGCACCGTCTTTCAAGCCACACCGTTAGCGAGTTCGCGTAACGCTCGTTTCATCTGGACGCAATTACTAAAGAGGTCACCCGTCGATGTCCGGGGTTTAGCTCGCGTTCCCGTGCAGCGAAACGCGAAAGGCATAGCGCTGTTCGCGCTTGCGACGCTAAAGAGGTCCGAAGCAGACGCACGACGGTTGTTCTCGGATTTACTTGATTTGAGAGTTCAGGGTTGCAGCGGCGCTGCGTGGGGTTACAATTTCGATTGGCAGAGCCGCAATTTCTTCGCGCCCCGAGGCACGCCCACGATCGTTCCTACAGCCTTTGCTGCGCGCGCCTTTATTGAAAACACAGACAATCACGAGTCGTTACGAATCGCGCGGAGTGTCTGCGATTTTATTCTTCGCGACTTGCCGCGAACCGTAGAAACACCGGACGAGATCTGTTTCAGCTACGCTCCCGGGAGTGAGACTCAGATCTTCAATGCGAGTTTGTTGGCAGCCGAAGTCCTGGCATGCGTCGGCAAGCTAACAGGTGAAAACGAACTCAGCGACGTTGCGTCACGTGCCGCTCGATACGTCGTGAATCATCAGCGCAATGACGGCTCGTGGTTCTACGGCTCGGAGCCAACCCAATCCTGGATCGATAATTTTCACACGGCGTACATTTTGTTTTCGTTGAAGCGAATCGTGGAAGCGTGTCCTGGCGGATCCGAGTTTCAATCATCGCTGGAGCGTGGGTATCGTTATTGGAAGAGCCATTTCTTTCTTGCGGAGGGGTGGCCGAAATACTACGATGACAATCCTTATCCCGCGGATGCGCACGCCGCAGCGAGCGCGATTGTTACGCTGGTCGAGTGTCGTAAGCTCGACGAGGCTTCTCTGAACATGGCTCAGAACGTCGCTCGCTGGACTATTCAGAATCTGCGTGACGAGCGAGGCTTCTTTTATTATCAACGCCGGCGCTTCTACACGATTCGCAAACCCTACATGCGCTGGACCCAGGCCTGGATGCTGTACGCGCTGGCGCGTTTGCTCGAGAGCCAGAGTAGTTAAGAACACATGCCGATAGCACCTGACGTAATCATTGGTCCAGGCGTCCGCATCTTTCAGCCCGACCTGGTGAATCTCTACGGTTGTACCATCGGCGCGGAAACGAAGATCGGCGCGTTTGTCGAGATACAGAAGAACGCGAGCATCGGAGAGCGTTGCAAGATCTCGTCGCATAGTTTCATTTGTGAAGGCGTTACGATCGAGGACGAATGTTTTATCGGACATGGCGTGATGTTCACGAACGACGTTTATCCGAGCGCTGTCAACGCCGACGGCTCGCCGCAAACAGAAGCTGACTGGAAAGTGATTAAGACGGTCGTAAAAAAGCGCGCGAGCATCGGCAGTAATGCGACAATACTTGCGGGCGTCACGATCGGTGAAGGCGCGTTGATCGGGGCCGGTGCGGTTGTTACGCACGATGTTCCGAGCTTTGCGATCGTCGCTGGCGTTCCTGGGCGAGTCGTTGGCGACGTTCGCAAACGAACGGCGCGACCTCTATAAAAAAATTGTTTCGGGCTCCGTTAAATGTGTCGCCGCGTGCGCGGGGTCAAACAAAAGGAGTTTTTTGGAGTCAAATGATTAGAGTCGGCGTCATCGGACACGGCTACTGGGGGCCAAACCTGGTGCGAAACTTTATGCTTGCGTCGGGTTCCGCCGTCACTAGTGTCTGCGACCTGCGCGAGGAACGACTGACGCCGTTGCACAAGCAGTATCCGGGACTCAAAACGTGCACCCGTCCCGCCGATATGATCAACGAGCCGGACGTCGACGCCGTCGTCATCGCAACGCCCGTATCGTCCCACTTCGAACTGGCAATGACGGCCTTGCAGGCGGGCAAACACGTACTCGTCGAAAAGCCGCTTGCCTCGACATCGGATCAGGCGAGGAGGTTGATCGACGCGGCTGCGGCGCGAAATCTCGTGCTGCTCGTGGACCACACGTTTGTTTACACCGACGCAGTACGCAAGATCCGCGAGATAATTGCGTCGGGACAGTTGGGCCAGATCTATTACTACGACGCAGTACGCGTTAATCTCGGTCTGTTCCAACACGACGTCAACGTGATCTGGGACCTCGCGATTCACGACCTTTCCATCATCGACTACGTTTTGCCGGAGAAACCGATCGCCGTTTCCGCGACCGGAATCAGTCATGTTCCGGGTCAACCGGAAAACGTTGCGTACATCACGCTGTTTTTTGCGAGCTCGCAGATCGCGCACGTGCACGTCAACTGGCTGACACCGGTGAAAGTTCGTCACACGCTGATCGGCGGCAGTGAAAAGATGATCCTGTACGACGATCTCGAGCCGAGTGAGAAGCTGAAGGTTTACGACAAAGGCATTCGTGTCACGCCTGGTCTGGAGGATGTGTACCGGATGCTCGTGAGCTACAGGTTGGGCGACATGTGGGCGCCGCGGCTCGACAACACGGAAGCACTGCAAACAGAAGCGTTGCATTTCATCGACTGCATCGAGACCGGCCGCACGCCGGAAACTGACGGGCTCGCGGGTCTGCGCATGGTGAATATGATCGAAGCGGCCGAAACCTCGTTGCGCGATCGTGGACGACTGGTCGAGATCCGGCAGTGATCAGCGATGCGTGTTTGGATCGATCTTGCAAACTCTCCGCACGTTCCTTTCTTCAGAGCGCTGACAGACAGGTTTACCGCCGCAGGTCATCAAGTTGAGATCACAGCGCGTGACTTTGCGGAAACGGTCCCGCTAGCACACGACGCAGGGCTTGCTCCGCACGTGATCGGGAAACACGGCGGACGCGAAGTATCGGGAAAAGCCGGGAACCTGATGCGTCGTGCCTGGAGTCTGGCGTCGTGGGCGCGCAAACAACGGTTCGATCTGGCCGTCAGTCACAACTCGTATTCACAAATCCTTGCCGCCCGTGCACTGCGAATCAAAACCGTCACGTTGATGGACTACGAACATCAACCGGCGAACCACCTCGCGTTTCGCCTGGCGTCGCGCATTATCGTTCCCGCGACTTTTCCCGCCGCCGATCTACGTCGTTTTGGGGCGGGAGTCGGAAAGGTGCGCCGCTATCACGGCACGAAGGAAGACGTTTACCTCGCTGATTTTCAACCCGATCCCACTTTTCCCGCGCGGTTGTATCAATTCGGCGTCAAACCGGATAATGTGTTGGTCCTGATGCGTCCGCCGGCGGTCGAGGCCCTGTATCACCGCTTCCAGAACACACTGTTTGACGAAGCGTTACAAGTGCTGCTGAAGAAAAAAGACGTGCGAGTGGTGCTGTTGCCGCGAAGTGATGCTCAGCGCGAGGCATATTTAGAGAAAGCACAGACGGACCATGCGCTGATCGTACCGGCAACACCGTTGCCGGGAGCGGATCTGATCGCGGCGAGTGACCTGGTTATCAGCGCCGGTGGAACAATCAATCGCGAGGCGGCGGCGTTGGGTGTGCCGACGGCAAGCATTTATGCAGGTAAATGGGCTGCGGTCGATGAGGGATTGGTGAACGAAGGTAGACTGCATCGCATTTCAAGTAACACGGATTTACACGAATTAACGGTTCAGAAAAAGGGATCTCTGAGTCCACGCCGATCGCGGGCAGTAATCGACGAGGTCGTGCAATTCATCTTCGAATAATGCGAGCTGAACGACAACGACAGCGGTTCTTCGACGCGAGATCGGTCCGGGTGCCGGGCCGGGCGCCGCGCTGGATCGTGCCTGCCGTCAAAGCAGGTCTCGTCATCGCCGACGCGTTTGCCGCGGCGTTGTCATTCATTTTTGCGTTCACGGTACGAGAGGGTGTTTCGGCGTTTGCTGACGGACGACTTGCGTGGAGCGACGCGTTTGCCCCCTACGGTGGGTTGATGCTGTTCGTCGTCGCCATACGCCTGTCGAGTCTTCGCTACTGCGATCTGTATCGCGTGCGCGGCGAGTTTTCTTTTGTCGACGATGGCCTACGGATCTTCAAAGCGACGGCGATCGGTTCTTTGTTGATCGTGGCCGCCGCATTCCTGTACCGCGGCGGATTTGAGTTTCGGGCGTTTTCATACGCGCGAGGCGTGTTCGTAGCGGACTTCGTGTTTGTGTTGCTGAGCGTCGGTCTGATCAGGTTGTTCATGCGATCGGTCCAGACCTTTGTTCGCAGCCGTCAAATCAATCTGATTCCGACGCTCGTCGTCGGACGTGGACATGAAGCCGCGTTGTTTATTCGCGAGATGCGCGAGAGGCCGGCGCTTGGTTATCGCGTAATCGGGGTAGTTGACACGCAAATTGCGGAAGCGAGTCAAGCAGGCAGTTACGAAGGTGTACCCGTAGTCGGTACGCTCGAAGAATTACCGGAAACGATTCGCGATTCCGGCGCGAACGAAGTGATCATCGCCGATCCGCAAGTGAATGGCGACGCGTTGTTCGAAGTGATGATGCGTTGCGGGCGTCGACGCGGTGTTGAGTTTCGCATTGCGCCGAGTTTATTCAACTGTCTGCCGCGTAAGACCGAGATCGATCAAATCGGCGTGTTGCCGATGATCCGGCTCTTCCGCGAGCCGTTGTCGAGCGGCGCACGAGTTTTGAAACGCACTTCGGATCTGGTCATCTCCGCGCTCTCCGTCGCGCTCCTGCTTCCACTGTGGTTGCTGATCGCACTGCTGATCAAACTGGATTCGAAAGGGCCCGTGTTCTACACGCAGGAACGCGTCGGCATGGATGGGCGACTGTTCCTGCTTTACAAGTTTCGTACGATGATCCCCGACGCTGATTCCGAATTGCATCGCGAGTATCAGCGCGCCTTTATCGCGGGACGTGCGGAAGCTAATCTCGGAAACGACCAGAAGCCGACGTACAAGCTACTCGCGGATCCGCGCATCACACGCGTGGGGAAGTTCTTGCGCAAAACCAGTCTCGACGAAGTGCCGCAACTGCTGAACGTGTTGTTAGGCGATATGAGTGTGGTTGGACCACGCCCGCCGATTCCCTACGAAGTCGAGGCGTACGAACTGTGGCATCGGAAACGCCTGGACATGAAACCGGGGTTGACCGGCCTCTGGCAAGTGTCAGGCAGAAACCGGCTGCCGTTCGAAGAGATGGTGCGACTGGATCTGTTCTACATCGAAAACTGGTCGTTGCTACTGGATCTGAAGATCATCCTGCGCACAGGCTTCGTGATGTTGGGCCGCGAAGGTTATTGACCTCAGTTCACTCCGCGAGTCCGACGAGCGCGAGTTCCAACAACAGTATCTTCTTGATTCCCGTATAAAGTGGTTCGATCTCGCAGTTTTCCGTCAATGCGTGCGCGTCAGCGCAGGGTCCGGCGCCGGTTGAGATCGAGCTAATCCCCTGCATCAACGCGGCGCTCGAGTTATTCGATCCGGCATTCCCGATCGGGGGATTAAAACCCATCGCACGATGCACGGCCTCGGCCACCTGCACGAGCCGCGACTCGCGATTTCCGGGCAGCACCGCGGCGGGGGACGACGAGATGAGGTCGGTTTTCACTGTCATACCTGCCCGCTTAGCTTCTTCGTCGAGAATCTGAGCGATCTTCTTTTCGAGATCGGCAATGACTTCATCGCTGGTGGAACGCAGATCGAGCGAGAACCATGCGTCTGACGCTTTTGCATTGGGCACTTCGGAACCACCCAGCATTCCGATGTTCAGGTTTGACGAAGGATTGGTGGGAACATTCAACTCGTAAATTCGGGCAATGGCTCGCGCCATCGGCAACGAAGCGGAGTACGGCGGGGTGCGCGACCGCGTGTGACCACCTGGACCGATGATGTGGTGGCGATACCACTTAATCCCGATCCCGGCGTAAGTGAATCCTTCATAGCCGCCGTCGAGCGCGACGTAGTAATCGACCTTGCCCTTGTTTTCCTTTGTGTAATGTTTGGCACCGGTCATTCCGGCTTCTTCGTCGGTAGTAAAGAGGAAAACGATGTCGCCTTTCGTTTTGATCTTAGCGGCGTCGAGCGCTCGAATCGTCGCGAGCAGCGCCTCGATGTTGCGGGTGTCGTCGCCGACGCCCGGCGCATAGACGCGGCCGTCGCGTACGGTTGCTTTGATCTTCAGTCCGGGTTGAAAAACGGTATCCATGTGCGCGTCGAAGACGGCCACTGGACCGCCGCCGGTTCCTTTTCGTGTGGCGATCAGGTTCCCGGCTGCGTCGTAACGAACATCCAGTTTGTGTTTGCGCAGCAGCGACTCGATGAAACGCGCACGTTCCTGTTCGTGTTTTGACGGGGCGTTGATCTCCGTTATTTCAATCCATTCGCGCAGGATCGCGTCGCGGGTTTTGTCGATGTGATCGAACGCCGCCTTCACACGAGGATCTTCCTGAATCGTTTTCACTTCGTCGGCCGGCGTCTGCGCTGAGAGACCAACGGACAAAAGGAGAATTAAAAGAATTGATCGCATGGAAATCTCTTTTGAGATGGAATAGTAGACCGCCGTCATTCTAATATGCCGGCGATGCAGATTTCGAATCGCATTATTGAGCACGGCATTCTCGCCTGTCTCTTTCTCATCGCCATTTTTGCCCCTCATTCGATCGCCGTCACGCAAACGGCGTGGCTGGTCGGCATGGCTCTCTGGCTGCTGCGGTTCGCATTCTACCCACGCCCGACGCTTTTTCGATCTCCGGTTGACTACATTCTCGTCGGGTTCTTTGTAATCAGCGGCATCTCCGGAGTTTTTTCTTACAACCCGTTCATGTCGATCGGAAAGATGCGCGCTGCGAGTTTGTTCACCATCGTCTACCTTGTGAGCCAGAACACGCCTTCGTTGCGAAAGGTGCGCTGGCTCGCATTCGCGCTGATCGGTTCGTGCATGGTGAACGTGTTGTTTACTGCGGGGCAACTTGCGGTCGGTCGAGGCGTGAAGCTGGAAGGTGTAAGCGCGGAGAGCCCGTTAGCGAAAGCAGTTTTTCATACGCGAACGGTTACAAAACCGACGCCGATCACCGCTGGCGACATCGTGTGGCAAGTCGACGGCCAACGCGTGGACAGTCCTGACGAACTAGCCGCCGCGCTTATTTCCAAAAGCGGAGTCGCGAAAGTCAGGATCTATCGCGTTGAATGGACGCCTGAACTTGAAGTGCCGCGCACGCTGCTTTCCGGAACAAACGTGCAGGAGCAATTGGGAATAACTGGTTGGTCACGAGGCCGCGACTGGCGCGCAACCGGATTCTACGGACACTGGACCACCTATGCGGAAGTTCTTCAACTTATCGTATCCCTGGCGTTGGGAATATTTCTGGCACTGCCGCAGAAGAACAGTTCCACCGGGTGGCTGTTGCTTGCCGCAACCGGCGGTCTGGGGTTCGCGCTCGCAATGACCGTGACGCGTGGATCGTGGATCGGATTCGCAGTGTCGGCGGTGGCGATGTTGCTGCTGACGGCTTCGCGACGCACTGTTTTGATCGTCATCGGTTGTGCGATACCGCTTGTTCTCGCGGGCGTGTTCCTGCTTCAACAACGACGCAACATCGGCGTTTTCGATAGCGCGGATCATTCAACAAGCTGGCGCCAGATGGTTTGGCGAGAAGGGTTCGATCTCCTGGTCAGCAAGCCGCGTCATCTGCTGGTAGGCGTCGGGATTGACTCAATCAAAGGCCACTGGCGCGAGTGGGGCCTGTTCGACAACGGCCGCCAGCCGATCGGGCACATGCACTCAAACCTGTTGCAGATCGCACTCGAACGCGGCGTGCCAGCGCTAATCGTGTGGCTGCTATTGTTTGTGATCTACTTACGAATGTTGTGGCGTTTGTTGGGGCGGACGACAGATTTCCCACGCGGACTCGCACTCGGCGCGCTCGGAGGAACCCTGGGGTTCTTTACCAGCGGCCTGGTCCATTACAACTGGGGCGACTCCGAAGTCGTAACAGTTTTTTATTTCGTTATGGGGTTGGCTTTGGTCGTGGAGCGTTCCGTGTCCGCCCACCCACAGACACAATCCGGTCGATAATCTTCGGATCGTCGGGCAGCAAACCAGCTTTTGGCAGACGGGGCGTAAGCGTCACCCAGTTTCGGTCCATCGCGAACACTTTGCGAAACAGCGGCAGCGAGTCTTCGAGGCGTCCCATGTTCACCAGTGCCACTGCATGCCAATAGATCATCTCCGCATTGTTCGGCACGAGCTTCTCCGCCGCTGAATACTCACGCAACGCGCCTTCGTTGTCTTTCTTTTCGACCGCCAGGTCTCCCGCGTTCATGTGGTTGTACGCGCGCTGCAACTTCACTAACCGGCGCAGCTCTTGTAAAGGTTCGGGACTATCGTCAACTCGTAAATCGAAAGTGCGATCCTTCCACGTCTGCCCGGTCGGTTTGCCGGTCACGACGATGATCGCGGCAGACTGTCGTCCACGAATATCGCCGCCAGCCGCTTGCGCGGCATCAAGCGCGGCCAGCATTCGTTCCGCAAGATCGCCTTTCGTGTTTTCAAATGCGCGGGCCATGGCCGGCCACACTTTGTCGTTGAGCATCAAGTTGGCCTGGACCGAGAAATTGGTGCCCACGATGTGACCCGCAGCCTGGATGTCGTTCTTTCCGGTCCACGCGTCAACCCGTCCCTGCGCATCGATCATTGCTACCTGACGGACTTCGCGTCCCTCGTCTTTCGCCAGCAACTCTTTCAACGTGTCAGGCGCACTCTTGCCCGCGCGCATCAAGTCGAGACCGTTCTTGCCATAACTCGGATCGACAAACGATTGCGTGGCAACCGCGCCGACTCCCGCTTCAGCCCATGCGACGATTGGTCCAACCGAGAACCAGTGTGACTGGACGGCAACGCCCAGCTCACCGGTATTCGGATCGCGTGCGACGATCGAATAGGTGTGGACCGGCCGTACAGGAACTGATGGATTGTTCGACCCATCAACCTTTTCCTGGGCCACGACGGACGTGAACAAACCGACCACGATGACGACGAGAATCGATACGCGCATCAACGACCTCCTGAGTCTCAAGAGACGAATGGATAGAACGGCGTGTTGCGAAAAATCCAAAACGACAGAATGACGAAAAAGATCGCGTAGATAATTGGCGCAGGTAACGCGTTTGGTCGCGGCACGCCACCACGCATCACAATCGCCGAGTAACGCAGCAAGGCAAAGAGTAAAAAAGGAATCGATAAAAGCAGCAGGGGATTGAGCGTGAACGCCGTGTCGAAATGTCCGTGAAGAACCTGATGCAATGCGCGCGTGGTTCCGCAGCCGGGACAGGTGAAACCGGTCAATAAACGGAATGGACAGGCAGGAAAAAAGCCCGACTTACCGGGTTCGAAAAGGTACAAATAAGCAGCCCCGGCGATTAACAGCGACCAAATTGCTACGACCGTTGAACGCCGGTACATCTCGCTTGCGCTATCCGTGAAGATCCACTCGCAGAACTGTGAAGATCCGTCTAACTAGAACCAGCCCTTCTTGTTCTGAATGTAAGTTCTCACGAAGTCTTCGTCCGACTTCGTGAGATAGATGATTCCTTCGATCAGGCCGACGATACCGCCGACACCGCAGGTGACGACAGTGATCGCGATCTGAATCAGCCCCTCAGTCGTGTAACCGAGCACAAACTTGTGAACTCCCAGACTACCGACGAGGATGCCGAGAACACCCGCGACCACTTTCTTGTCGGCGCCGAGCGCTTTCCAGTCGGTCATCGCGCCTGGATGAGCAGGCTGCACTGGCTGATACCCGGTGTTAACGGGAGTGAGCGGCGCCTGGCAATTCGTGCAGTATTGGGCCATCTCGTCGTTGATGGCACCGCATTTTGTGCAGTATCTGGTCATCTCGTTTGAAGTCTCCGCTGCTGAAAACCAGTTTGTCTGACAGTCCTTCTTGCGGCCAGTCTTACATGTTGCCGACGACCGCGGCACCGGCAAATAAGACCCAGAAGATCAAATAACCACCCCATCCAAGCAACGCCAGTCCGATGAAGACGAAGCTGAAAATCTTCGCCATCTTCGACGCTTGCATTGCGCCGGCGATGTCACCCGCCGCTACTTTGCCGTTGACTTGTGCAGCGAACACGATGCTGATGATTCCGAGCGGGAAACAGCAGACGGCCGAAATGATGGCCGGCACCAGGTAATTTGGGACACTCGTAGTTGTTCCGGCTGGTGGCGGGGGAGTCCAATCTTGAGACATTCTTTTCTCCTGAAATAGTTTGAAAGTTTCTAGCTATGAATTTGTTAAGCCGCGTAGGGCGTACCGCCAGTGCCCGGCGGTGGTGGCGGCGGCATCGGTCCAACTTTACGCTTCTCAAAAAGCGGGATACCGATGAGTCCACCAATTGTCGAGAAGACGACAAGCAAAACAGCCCCGATCAGACTTTGAAGGATCACGCCTGATATCGAGCTTCCCGATGCTTCCATCTGTGTGCGAAACATCTCCGCCTGCCGAGGATCGACGCTGGTCATGAGGTTAATCATCATGTCCCGCATCGCTGCGCCGCTGACGATTGCCAAGGGGATTCCGACGACGAGGTAAATCACTGCTCCAACACCGCCGGCGATAGCGCCAACTATGGCTCCGTCACCGGCATTTGCCGGCACCGCGGAGTTTTTCACGTAGAGATATGAAGCCAGCATGCCACCCAGGATCGCCCAAAGACAGCAGCAGATGTTTACCCAGTTGACGAACGGGATGGCGGACAGCAGGCCAAGAATGACTCCGCCGATTACAGCAGACTTAACTTTATTATTCATTGAATTTGTACTCGTCCCCTAATGACTTTGGCACAATTCAACTAAGAACTTTTGGGTTGTCAGCGGTTGGTACGAATCGCCCTGCATAACTAACAAACAGGGGCGGGATTGTCAATGAATTTAAGGGATATTTGTGTGCTCGTCAGCGGCCCACTTCGATGCGATCTCCGGCGTTGAGTTTGGGGTCCTCGAGATTGCCGGATTTGATCTCCTTGAGGTTGTATCTCATGGTCACTAAACGACCTTCAGTTCCTTCACGGGAGATCTCGACGACGTTTGCCTGCCGGGGAGTGCGTCGCCGACCCCAACACGATAAATAGCTGTGTTCTGGGCGAATGCAGAGAAAAAAGAAATCTGCGAATACCGTTAGGAATCAAATTATTAATGAGACGGGGGCTCCAGGGCGCCCCATCCGTTTTATCCGGCGTTCAGGCGTCTGTTATAGTCACCGTTTGCGGTTATGTACGAATTCGCAGTAACACCAGCAGTAACAAGCATTCGCCGCCGTGGCGTCGAGATCTCTGAAGTCGTTCCCAACAGCCTGGGTGCCGAACTGGAGCTCGAGGCGGGCGACCGCATAATCAAGGTCAACGGTCGGTTGGTCCGCGACTACCTCGACTTTCGTTTCCAGACCGCAGGCGAAACTGAACTCATCCTGGAAGTTCGCAAGAAAACCGGTGACGATTGGGAAGTCGACCTGGAGCGTGCCGAAAACGAAGACTTTGGTCTCACGTTCGAGCAGATCGTTCCGCGGCAGTGCGCGAACGAATGTATCTTCTGTTTCTGCAATGGAAACCCATCGGACGCGCGCCCGTCGCTATTTATTAAGGACGAAGACATCCGCCTGTCCTTCTTATATGGGAACTACACGACGCTGACTTCGATCACCGAAGACGAAATTCGACGCATCATCGAACAGCGCTTGTCGCCGCAGTATGTTTCAGTTCACGCGACCGATCTCGACGTTCGATCTTATCTGCTCGGCGTGGATAAGCAGCGCGCCGACATTTGGCCCAAGGTGACGCGGCTGCTGGAAGCGGGTATCGAGATCCACGCGCAGGTCGTGCTTTGCCCCGGCATCAACGATGGTGAGGTGTTGCGGAAAACGATCTTCGATCTCGCCGCCGAGCATCCGCGAATTACGAGCGTCGCCATCGTGCCGCTTGGTCTCACTCGTTACAATACAGACCCTCGACTTACGGCGGTAACTCCCGAGTTTTGTTGCGAAGTGATCGATCAGATCGTGCCGATCCAGAAACAGTTGCGCGCGCAACTCGGAACCAACTTCGCGCTGTTGGGGGATGAGATCTACTTGCGTGCTGGTCGTCGCATTCCCGGCAGATCGCATTACGGCAGCTACCCGCAAATTGAAGACGGCGTCGGGATGGTTCGCGCATTTGCAAACGACTTCGCACGGCTGACGAAACGACTCGAACGCGAAGACCAACTAAACAAAACTCCGGCGACGATATTCACCGGAACGCTCTTCGCGCCTGTGTTGCGAGAGATGATCGACAAATGGAATTCGCGTTTTCAAACGAAACTTCGCGTCGAGCCGCTCGCGAATACTTACTTCGGCGGCGACGTTTCAGTAGCCGGTTTGTTGACGGGACGCGATCTTTTGGCAGCGCGTGACAAGATCAGCGGCGAGTATGTTTTGATTCCCAAACAGATGCTGAAGAGTGATGATGCGATCATGCTGGACGGGATGACGATCGATGAAGTGTCCAAAGCGATCGGCCGGCCGGTTTACGCTGTCAGTTTGGAAGAGTTGGCTGCGCTCCTTTTCAATAAGAACTGAACTCGCATGCGCAACGGCGATCGTTCCACTCCTGATGAAAGACGGATACTGGACGTCGGGTGTGGTCAAAACAAGTTTCCCGGCGCGATCGGTATCGATGCGAACCCGCGCAGTCATGCAGACGTCATTCATGATCTTGGACAATTTCCTTACCCCTTCGCTGATAACGAATTTGAGGAGATCATTTGCCGGCATGTGATCGAACATGTTCCAGACGTGCTGGGGTTTATCACGGAACTGCATCGCATAACGAAGCCTCGCGGTAGATTGAAGATCGTCACACCTCATTATTCGAATCCCGATTGGGCGACCGACCCGACTCACCGGAACCATTTCAACAGTTACTCGTTCACTTGTTTCATCCCGGATAAAACTCCGTTTCCGTTCTATACCACCGCCGAGTTGAAACCGGTGACAACGCATGTGAGTTTGGCAAATCTCTGGCGGGCGATTGGGCTGGAGTTTTTCGTCAATCTCGATCAGCGGTGGCCCTCGTTTCGCTTCACTCGCAAGTTCTGGGAGTTCTACCTCTCAACGATTTTCCGTGGCAAGGAACTCCACTTCGAATTCGAAGTCATAAAGTAAAAAGATCCAAAAATTCGTGTTTCGGTAATGCCGGATGGCTTTTTTCGTCGGCGTGGCGGATCACATATTTGTTAAGAAAACCGGCGTTTGAGTCCAGAAATTTGAACGTCAATCTAAAAAGCGTTAGTGCGACTGATGGAGTTAAAGAACAAGCCGGAACCGAACATTGTCGAACGCATGCATCAGTTTGCTAATGTCAAAAGCGGTGAATCGATCATTCTGACGCTGAGTTTTGAGACGACCGACCAACGTTACGCCCGGGCCGGCGATGCAGGCGATGAGCAGCGCGATCACGGCGAACTTAAAGAACGAAACGTATCTCGAGCGCGACGGCAAGCGGCATTTTCTGCACGAGTATGTGCCGCCCGGCGGCGATGGATTTGGCGCGCGTTTCATTTTCCTCCGCAATGTAGATGAGCAGCCTTTCATTAATTCAAACTCAGGCGAGGTCCGCTTCGTCACAAAATATCCGAACGGTTTGAAAGTCGATCGCCGCTTCAAAGTGAGCGAGATGATGTACGAAGGCCAGCTCGAATATTGACGATCGGCTGTCCACTTTCGCGAGCCAAAACGCAGTTTCTGTCGACCAGGGAATCTACGTCTTCATTCATTTATTTGCATACCGATCCAAAATCCGCAATTTTTCGGATGCACCGAGTCGCTAGCACCCGCCTATTTGCTCCAAAAAACGTCCCATCCCGGTGGCGCCCAACGGCACGCATATTGCCAAACTGGAAAAACAACTAGAAGTCTCGACCCACTTCTCCCCAACGGTCCTCAGCGGTGCGGTCGACGAAATTCAGAGTTCCCGCTCTTGAAAGCCCTCGCCAAGACCGGGCGCCCTAACTCAGAAAAATGAAGGAGCAACAATGAGAAGTTTTAAGCTTCCTGCGAACATTCTTGTTAAAGGCGCCAGGGGTTTGCTTAGCCCTGCGCGCCGCATCAATCTGCTCTCTCTCCTGCTAAGCGCTTTAGTGCTTAGCGGCGCAACTTCGATTGCTGTTGCACAATCAGTCAATTCTCGCGTTTCAGGCTTAGTTAAAGATTCCGCCGGAGCATCGGTACCCGGCGCGAAAATCGTGCTGACGGACGCGGCCACGAAAGATCAGAAAGAAGCTACCACCAGCGAAGACGGCACGTTCACGATCACCGACGTCCGTCCGGGTACCTACAGCGTGGTAGTGGAAGCAACGGGCTTCAAGAAGCTGAACGTGACGAACATCACGGTCCACGTCGACACGCCCGTCGCGTTGAATTCATTAACTCTTGAAGCCGGCGGTATTACTGAAACAGTTTCAGTAACTGCATCAGATGCTCAGTCGCTCATCCGCTCGGAAGATGCGAAGCTTACTTCGACTATCGACGTGAAGCAGGTGCAGGACCTTCCGCTCAACGGTCGGAACCCAATCAACCTCGCCGGCGGCATGGCAGGTGTCAATACCAATACCAACACACGACAATCATCTATCAACGGTCTGCGTGGTTCTTTCTCGAACATCACGTGGGACGGAATCGAGATCAACGACAACCTCGTACGCACAGACTCGCTGTTTGGTGTGAACACGCCAAGCGTTGCGGCTGTCTCCGAGTTTTCGCTGACCACTCAGAACGCTGGTGCTGATGACGGTTTAGGCATTGCGCAAGTGAAGCTTACGACTCCGCGTGGCGGTTCGAGTTATCATGGCGAGGCGTACGACTATTATCGCAATGATAAGTTTGATGCCAACACCTTTTTCAATAACACCACTGGCTTGCCGAAGCCGATACTCCTTCAACATCAATATGGTTTCAACGTAAGTGGTCCATTCGCGTTGCCGAGGTTTGGCGAAGGTGGTCCAGTCTTGACGCAGAAGAACAAGCTTTTCTTCTACTTCTTCTACGAGTTCACCGACACGAAACAGGACTTTACTCCGAATCGCACTGTGTTGTTGGAACCGGCACGCACGGGCACGTTCACGTACCTGCGCAGTGACAACGGTCAGCGACAAACAATCAACCTGCTGGCGTTGACAGGCCGCTCGATCGATCCGCGTATCGCGCATCTAATCAGCCTGACGCCACCTTCGAATAACACATCGATTGGTGACAGCCGCAACACCGGTGGCTTCCGCTTCAATACTCCGAACGGCAGCACCGGTCGCAACATCGGCTTCCGTTTGGATTACGACGTCACTTCGCAGCACCGCGTCGAAGGTGTCTACTCACACTTCCAGTCGAAGCTGCCGAACGACGTGCAATTGAACAACATCGGCGAGCAGTTTCCTGGCTTGCCGGGTGGCGGACAGCAATCGGATCGTCCGCGCTGGGCCATCGCCTGGATCGCCAGCCTGACGCCGAACATCACCAATGAGGCACGCTTCGGCTTCTCGTCGAGCACTCCGCTCTTCTTCAATAATGAAGACTTCAGTGAAGGCTATCGTTTGACGCTTCCGCTGATGACGAACCCGATTCAGAACTTCCTGCAACAGGGACGTGCGCCGCGGAACTACGACCTCATCAACAACACGACCTGGGTAAAGGGCAGCCATGTATTCAAGTTTGGCACCAGCGCCCGGTTCATTCGCATCCTGAACTTCAACGATGGCGGTATCATTCCGCAGTTCACCGTAGGGTTCAACACAACTACCAATCCGTCGCCCTTGAACACGGGCTTGTTCCCGGGCGGCATCTCGAGCACACAGTTCGGGACGGCGAACGCTCTGTTAGGACTACTTACGGGCGCGACCAGCGCCGTTTCTCAGACATTCAACGTCGCCGATCGCACGTCAGGCTTCACTCGCGGCGTCGGATCGCGACGCTTCCTCGACTACAACACGTTCGCGTTGTACGCCACCGACACCTGGCGCATCAAACCGAATCTTTCTTTGAACCTCGGCCTGCGCTGGGAGTACATCGGACCACTCACGGAGAGAAACGGCCTGGGCCTGATGCCCAAGGACACGTCACTCAACGTGCTGAACGATCCGCTCGCCGTACTTGATTTCGCGGGCAAGGGCACTGGCCGAGACTTCCTGGCCAGGGACCTGGACAATTTCGCGCCGAACTTCAGCTTCGCGTGGGATCCGTTCAAGGATGGTAAGACGTCAGTGCGCGGCGGTTTCTCGATCGCTTATGCAATCGACAACAACGCCACCGTGCTCAACAACTCATCAGTAGGCGGCAATGCCGGTCTGCAATCTACGGCGACCATCACGACACTGACGGGCACCGTCAGCGGCGGTGGCATTATTCAAGTGCCGACTCCGGCGTTCAAAGTTCCGCGTAACCTGATCGATCAGTTAACCCTGTCGCAATCGCCAACGCTGTTTACGACCGAGTACAATCTGAAGACTCCATACGCCGAACAATGGAACTTCGGTATCGAGCGCGAGATCATGAAGGACACCGCGCTTTCAGTTGGTTATGTCGGCAACCGCGGCGTGCAACTGACGCGCGGCCTCGACACCAACCAGGTGATTATTTTCCAGAATGGTTTCCTGGCGGACTTCTTGAGAGCACAGGCCAACTGCGCTGCTCAGGGAGCAACCTTGCCAGGAGCGGGAACCCCGCTTGAAAAGTGCACCAGCGCTGCCTTCAATGCGGGAATCACCGGAAGCCAACCTCTGCCAGTTATTTCAAGGCTGGGCTCAGGAGGGCTTCTGACTAATGCCACAATCCTGAACTTGATTAGGCAGGGTCAAGTTGGAGAGTTAGCTTCGGTTTACGTGGGCGCTAACCGCAACACCTTCATGAATACAGCGCAGCCGTGTGTCGAGACTGGTGTCGGCCGCCCGTGCCCGAGCTTCTTCCTGCCGGCGAACGGTAATGCGTTCGTCACCGACTACGTCGGCAGCAGTGGTTGGTCCAACTACCACGGCTTGCAGGCTGAGATCCGGAAACGGTTCACTGGTGGCTGGTACTATCAGGTCAACTACACCTGGAGCAAGGCCTTCACCAACGCGGAACAGGCACAAGCCGAGTTCGCGCCATACCTCGATCTCGCCACGGGCGATGCCTGGGAAAAGAAGCGTCTCAATCAGGACGTAGCGCACGTTCTCAAAGGCAACTTCGTCTACGAGCTTCCGTTCGGACCAGGCAAGCGCTTCTGGAACAGCGGCGGCTTCTCGGGCAAAGCTCTCGGCGGTTGGCAGATTAGCGGCATCGCTCAGTTCCGAACTGGCAGGCCGATCTCCTTCATCTCCGGACGCGGCACTCTCAATCGCAGCGCCCGTTCGGGCAACAATACGCCGAACACTACCCTGACGATTCCGGAATTGCAGGCGAGAGTCGGCTTGTTCCGCGATCCGACAACGGGACTTCCGTTGTTGGTGGATCCGGCGTTGATCGCTAGTGATGGTCGCGCCAATTCGGCGTTCTTTACCCATCCTCTCCCGGGCACAGTCGGCCACCTCAGCCTGACGCCCGTTAATGGACCGGGTTACTGGAACGTCGACACCGCGCTCATCAAGAGAATCAGATTCAAAGAGCGACTTGGGGTTGAGTTGCGGCTTGAAGCGTTCAACGTCTTCAACCACACCAACTTCTCGGTGGATAATTCACTGAACATCGACGACACTGACTTTGGCAGGATCAACTCCACGTTCGATCCACGAATCCTTCAGCTTTCGTGGAAGTTCACGTTCTAACAATCTGATAAGTCTCCAACGAGACTTCCATTCCAGGCCGGGTGTTGTTGTCACAAACAACACCCGGTTTTTTCTTGCGCCGACAGCGAAATTACGGATAATGCGGGTTGGACTTCGCTTTTTCGAACCGCCCATTCGACAACGGAGAAAACGTCATGATGCCTCCCGCCCTAAATAGAGCCAGACTATTGCTTCCGCTTGTCCTGATCGTTGCAGCCGGTATTTGCATCCTGCCGGTCCGCGCGGACGAGAAACTCAAACCGGAGGAATTGATTGCCAAACATCTCGAATCAATCGGGTCCGCCGAAGCGAGAGCTCGCGTTAACGGCACGAGAATCAAAGGAAGTTGCTCGGTAGCGGTAAGACTTTGTGGCGAGGGACAGGTTGACGGGCAGGTCCTGATGGCTTCGACCGACGCTGCCAATCTCATCAACATGAACTTCCAAGTGGCCGCCTATGGGCAGGAAGCGTTGCGATATGACGGGAAGAAGTTTGCAACGAGCCAGTTGAAGCCCGGTTCACGTACCTGCCTCGCACAGTTCTTTCTTGAAAACGAAGTGCTATTCAAAGAAGGATTGGTTGGCGGAGTCCTCTCCGAAGCATGGCCCCTCCTGAACGTCGCGGAACGAAATCCTAAACTCGAATATTCGGGCCTCAAAAAGATCGGCGACAAGCAGTTTCACGCGTTGAAGTACAACCCGCGCAAAGGCTCAGACGTGAAGATCGTGCTCTATTTCGATCCAGCGAGCTTTCGTCATGTGCGCAGTGAGTACTCGCGCACGGTCTACGCTTCCGAGCAACGTAGAATTGCCGGCGGCGGCCCGGGCCTGCCACCCGCACAGAATCAACAAGCTTCACCTACACGCATCGACGCCTACGAGGAGTTTGCCGATTTCAAACAGGAATCGGGATTGAACCTGCCGCACACGTATAAGTTCCACCTGATGATCCAGTCGGAAGTGCGGCCCGCCGTTGTCGATTGGGTTTTCACGTTGAACGACTACTCATTTACTTCACCGCTCGACGCCGCGGAGTTTACCTTCGGCCACGAGAAGAAATAGAACCGAGATTGATGTCGACGCTGTCAGCCAGTCAACTTCCGCTAGCGCCGCTGGGCGCCGGCGATCTGATCGATCGCGCTGTCAGACTGTATCGTCGACACTTGTTCGTCCTAATCAGGACCGCGGCGCCTCCCGTGATCATTGCGACCGGCGGCTGGCTCGTTTTCACTCTGGCGTTTCGCCGTGTTTTTCTGACTGACGATGGCGCGGAGTTGGCGCTGTATGCGGTCCTGTCGCTGGTTTCTCTAGTCGTAACGTTCGCCGGTTATTTATTAACGCTGGTGGTGTTGGGCGGTGCGAGCCGCACACTGGTAGCCCATCTGCTGCGCAACGATCCGGTCACTGCTCGCGCCACTTACAAAGCGGTTCGCGCGCGTTTTTGGGGACTTATGGCTGCTTCGCTGATCGTGATGATCTGGATCACGATCGCTTTCGTTGCGACAATTATTCCCTGGTACATACTGATTGGCATTATCACCTTCGTCGCAATTTTATTATCCGCGACGACGTTCATCGTGGTGCCGGTGATCTTCGCGATCGTGGCAGTGATCATCGACACGATGCTGGCACTATGGGCGTTCTTTTTCATCGTCGGGCGAGTTGCTTATGTGCCGCAGGTGCTGTTGGTCGAAGGCAAGGGCGTGTTTGAGTCGTTCTCGCGAAGCTTTAGTCTCGCGCGTGGCAACGTGCGCCGGTTGATCGCGATGGCGGTTTTTACGACGTTCGCCACGTATTCCGCGTTGATGATTCTGTTGATTCCGCTCGGCTGGTACGGTTACCTCGCCGGAGTCGACCCGTTCAATAGTTTGAACTGGCCCACTTGGTACGCCGTCACCTACAACGTGCTCGCGCCGCTTAGCTCGATTCTACTGACACCGGTTTGGATGCTTGGCCTGTCGCTGCTTTACGTCGATGAGCGAGTGCGCCATGAAGGATACGACATCGAATTGATGGCTGCCCGCCAGCTTGGCGAACTGCCGAATGTCGACGTTACGTCACCATTGGGAACTGCGCTCTCATCTAACGAGCGTACCCCGCCACCGCCCGTCCCGCGGCCGTCAAGTCGGATTCTGGACCTCAGTTGATTGTGTTGAGAACTCTCACGGTTACATGTCGCTGCTGTTCACGCCTGTTAGCTTTGTTGGCGATCCTGTCTCTCTCGTTTTCCAACGCCGCAGCGGTTCCGCTGTCCGAATACCGCTCGATGATCGAAGTTGCTATTGCGGAGTTTGAAACTCTCGTCGATAAGGATGGTCATGAGAGTGACGAAGCCTACCAGGAACGCATCATTGCAAGTGTCGACAGCGTCCGCGCCACCCTGCCAAAGAATCAGCAGATCGAACTGGAGAAGGGAACCTGGACCACCGACAATACGTGGCTTCACACGGTACTCGACCAGTTGCCGAGCGTAGCCGTTGCAGAGCGTCCGGCGAAGATCGAGAGTGTGCTCGAGGGGTTGCGCGCGCTCAGGGATCGGGTAAAGGATTTGGAGTCGGCACAGAAGGTAGACGAACACAAAGGCGCTGCGAAACAGAAACTGGAGGGTATTCTGGCTCGTCCCGATTATGCGTCGGCCTCAAAAGGACCGAATGCGCTCCAGCGCCTGCTGCGCGACTTCATCCGCTGGATCGAGAGCTGGTTGCCGGGCGCACCGGAAATAAAGCCAGGCCGCGCCAACTTCATCAGTAACGTTGTGTTGATCGGCATCGTTGTTGTGGCCGTGTCGATCATTTCTTACGTCGCGTGGCTGCTCCGCAAGAGGTTCAAGCGTCCGCCCAAACCGAAAACACGCAAGAAGCGGGAGGCGCGGATTGTTCTTGGCGAGCGGCTTCGTCCCGAAGAAACGGCGACCGATCTTCTTTCCGAAGCCGAAGCACTGGCGCGCAGTGGAGATTTACGTGCGGCAATCCGGAAGGGCTACATCGCTCTGCTTGTCGAGTTGGGCGACCGCAACCTGATCAGTCTCGCTCAATACAAAACCAATCGCGACTATCTCCGGTCAGTCAGCAGCCGTCCGCACCTTCATTCACCGCTGAAGAAACTCACTGAGAGTTTTGAACGTCACTGGTACGGCTATGCGCAGGCAACTCCGAACGACTGGCAGGAGTTTCGCGCCGGCTACCGTGATGCGTTGGAGACTGGAAACTAAACTCGATGCGCCAGCGACTCACAGTCATACTCACGTTCGTAGTGATAATCGGCTTGCTCGTCATTATCAATACGTTTAGTTACGTCCAGGAAGAAGAGACTCGAGACCTGGAGATCACCGCCTACCGTTCCACTTATCACTCCGGACCAACAGGCACTCGCGCGCTGCACGATTTTCTCAACGAGTCGGGTTACAAAGTGATGCGCTGGCGCGAACCAATGGCGCAACTACTGAGGGAATCAGGACAGCGAGTGTCGACGTTGGTCATAGTTGGCAACACTCGCGTTCCGATTGAGAACGATGAGATCGGGATTCTCAGAGGCTGGGTAGCGCGGGGCGGTCGGCTCGTGCTCGTTGATCGTTCCCCTGACAACCGTCTGTTGTCTAGTCCAGGGTGGACCATCAACGTCAAGGAGGGCCAGTTTCCACAACTCGACACGAATCCCGCCGACGTCGCTCAGATGACTCAGAACGTACGCGAGCTTAGCGCGATCCAACCGACACTGCTCACGAACAACATTGAAACCGTGATGCCGTCACGCTTTGCGTCGCGATTGATCGTGACTGCTGTGCCGAAACCGACGCCAGGCGGCGTGGGGCCGCCGGTGGCTACGGGCGTTTTTCCGTCGGCATCGCCAATGCCGGACGAAAGTGAATTTGAGGATGAGTGGGAACCGGAGCCCGAGGAAGATCTGAACACTGCTCCCGTTGCGCATATCGCCGACGCTAACGGTGCATTGCTCGTCGACTATGCGTTTGGCAATGGTCGCCTGGTGTTGCTCAGCGATCCTTACGTGATCACCAACAGCGGCATCGTGCTCAAAGACAACCTGGCGCTGGCTATCAACATGCTTGGCGGACCACAAACGACGGACCTGATCGCGTTCGACGAGTATCATCAGGGCCGCGGCATCACGCGCAACGCTTTCGCGACCTACTTCGCGGGCACTCCCGTGCTTCCGATTGCCGGCCAATTGATTTTCTTAGTGCTGGTGGTGCTCTGGACCAACGGGCGCCGTTTCGCGCGTCCCTTGCCGCTTCCGCAGGTCGATCGCCGTTCTAGTCTCGAATTCGTCGCCTCGATGGCCGAGTTGCAGGAGCGTTCACGCGCTTTCGACCTTGCCATCGAGAACATTTACACACGTATACGCCGCGTTTTGGCGCGACACGCCGGCATGGACTACAACAGTTCGCGTTCCGAGATTGCAGCGCGCATCGCTGAGCGTTCGATGATCGATCGAAACGAACTGGAAACGCTGATGCGGCAATGTGAAGAAGCCATTAACGGCGAGCCTATCACTTCACGTCAGTCAATCGACGTGATCAGGCGGTTGCGCCAGATCGAGCGAGACCTTGGTTTGCGCATGCGTTCGCGCGACGTGAGGCAAGCAGCAGAAAACATTTGACGGGCCAAGGATGTTTGTGGTTTGTACATAGTACTTACTAGTCACTATTCAGTAAGTCATCGAGAGCAACAAAGACGAAAGCCCAAAGACCGAAACCCCAAAGACCAACTATGCCTGAGTCAGTCGCCTCCACCGTCGCACACATCAAAAATGAACTAGGAAAAGTAATCGTCGGACAAGACGACGCGATCGAACACATCCTGATCGCGTTGCTGGCCGAAGGACACGCGCTAGTGGAGGGCGTTCCCGGCACCGCAAAAACTCTGACGGTCAAAACTCTGGCGCGCATAATTAACGCGACGTTCAGCCGCATACAATTCACTCCTGACCTGATGCCCTCTGACATTACGGGCACGAACGTTTTCAATATCGCGAACTCAAGCTTCAACCTGCGGCGTGGTCCAATATTTACGGACATCCTTCTCGCCGACGAGATCAATCGTACGCCGCCAAAAACGCAAGCGGCGCTCCTCGAGGCGATGGAAGAACGTCAGGTCACGATCGACGGCGACGCGTATCAACTACCGCCGATCTTTACAGTGTTGGCTACTGAGAATCCGATCGAGTACGAGGGAACGTATCCCTTGCCTGAGGCCCAACTCGATCGTTTTCAACTGAAGATCATTTTGGATTATCCGAACGAAGAACATGAACGCGAGGTGCTCGCACGATGGGACGCAGGTTTCAATTCAAAGCGATTGGACCAGGTTGATATACAACCGCTGTCCGACCCCGACGCGATACTGCGTTGCCGCGCTGAGATTGCGCGTGCGCGCATGGAACCGGGCGTACAACATTACGCGGTCGATCTGGTGCGCCGAACACGTATCCATCCTTTTATTCACTACGGTGCAAGTCCGCGTGCGTCGGTCGCGTTGCTGCTTTGTTCGAAAGCTTTGGCCGCGATCCGCGAGCGCGACTTCGTAACACCCGACGATGTTCGCGACGTGGCGCTGCCGGTGCTGCGCCATCGACTCACGTTGCGCGCCGAAGCGGAGCTCGACGGTGTAACACCTGATTCAGTTATCAGCGATATATTGAAGGCCGCCGAAGTACCGCGATAGCCGACCAGTCCAGCCGCTCTGCTATCGTTTGTCATTTCACGCCCTGTGTGTTGCCTCACGGCGCTCGCAAGAACCTCGCAAAGACGTTCAAAAAATCGGCGCTCTCGTCCATAAAACTAAATGTCACAAAATCTTCAATTTGGAAAACTGAAAATTACTTTCGTTTTTTGGATGCGAGTAAGTAAGTAGCGCAAACCTCAACGAGGCACTTCTGAGGATTTTGCACGACTATCCTAAAAAACGAATGTGGGAACATTCTTTGCATCATCGGAAAGTGGTTGGTCTCCCCAAGTGTTCCAACTCTGGTATCTCACGAATCCGTTAAAAGTGAGATTTATTGAAACGAACGGCCCAGTATTGCCTCGCTATCCAGCAATTCCGAGGCCCCATGCGGCGCTCAAGCGCATGGCAAACGGTTCGGTTTATTACTCGAACGAAAGAGCCACGCCGTCACCCTTGCTTAACGGTTGGTTCTCGTTGGCTTCTTAAGCTGAGCAAGTTTTCGTAACAGCTTTAAGGAGGTCCCTTCAACAAAGTATGTTTCGGGAAGGAGCCCAAATGAAGAAATTGCTTTATGCCTTCATGCTTGTGTCTCTGACTCTGTGCCTCTCAGCCGTGGCGGCTGTGGCCCAGAGCACCGCCGGCGTGACAGGAACAGTGAAAGACAGCAACGGCGCTGTAATCGCCGGAGCTGATGTGAAATTGACAGACACAAAAACCGGTGCCGAGCTCAACACCAAGACAAATGATCAAGGTGTGTATGAGTTCCAGAAAGTAGCGCCGGGAATAGGTTATACCCTCACCTTTACGAATCCGGGTTTCCAAACGCTGGTGATCAACGACGTGGCCCTGGGCGTCGGCGTCACTTCAACTCACAACGCTGAGTTGACGATTGGTGAAGTGACAGGAACGGTGGTTGTCACGGCGTCGAACGAAGTCACGCTGAACACCACTGACGCCAGTATCGGAAACGTGATCGGCGAGCGAAGATTAAAGGATCTACCGATTCAGCTTCGCAATTCACCGGCCGCGCTCATCGGTCTGCAACCGGGCGTCGTAGGAAACAACGTCGGAGCTGGCACCGCGAACCGTGTCGGTTCAGTGACTGGTGCGCGCGCTGACCAGGGAAATATCACCGTCGACGGCATCGATGTCAACGACGTGACCACTGGCCAGTTCGCAGCTACTGTCGGTAACGCACCCATCGACGCTATTCAGGAATTCCGCGCAGTCTCGACTAACCCCGGCGCTTCTGAGGGCAGAAGCAGCGGCGGCCAGGTCGAGTTGGTGACCAAAGGCGGTACCAACGAGTTCCACGGAAACGTGCGCGAATACAATCGTACCGCGGCTACTGCTGCCAACAGCTTCTTTAACAATCGTGCGGGCATTCCCCGTCCGGCGCTCACGCGAAATCAGTTTGGCGGCAGCATCGGTGGCCCGGTCATGAAAGACGCGCTCTTCTTCTTCTTTGACTATGAAGGACGACGAGACGCACAACAGGTATCCAATCTCCGTATCGTTCCGCTGAACCACTGGAGAAACGGTGGTCTCGGTTTCATCAACAACAATGCAGGTTGCGGCGTTGGCTCTCGTTTGAACGTCAATCCGAACTGCATCACGGTCCTGACTCCGGGCGAGGTTGCAGCGCTGGATCCAGCAGGTGTCGGCGGCAACAGCGCGTTGCTGAGCTTCATCAATAGCCGCTATCCGCAGGCGAATGACCTGACAGCCGGCGACGGCGTCAACACCGGGGGCTTCCGGTTCAATGCTCCCTCAAAGAGAGAAGACAACACCTACACGACGCGTATTGATTGGAACGCCACTTCAGCTCACAAGCTGTTTGGCCGTTTCAACATCGCTCGTCGTGTACAGACCGACACGGTCAACTCCGTCGCGGCGCAATTCCCGGGCGATCCTGAGACCGGTCAGATCATCGTTCGCGACTACACCTGGGTTGTTGGTCACACATGGACCGTGAGCCCGACGTTCGTGAATCAGGCGACGGTCGGTGTGGCCCGTTCGGGATTGCTCTTCCCGCGTAACTTCAAGCCGGCGTTCCCGAACTCCTTTACATTCGGTATGGGTCTTTCGGCGCCGTTTGCGAGCATCAGCGAGCAGGATCGGTTCGTGCCCGTACCCACCATTCGCGATGACGCGACCTGGACCAGGGGAACGCACTCGATCGAGTTTGGCGGTTCATTCAAGCCGATCAAGCAGAAATCCGGACTCGTGAACGACTTCAACTTCCCAAGCGTTGGCATCGGTGGTCTTCTCGGAGCACTTGATCCGTCGCTCAGACCGGCCACGATCGCATCGAACACCAACACGACGATCACTGGCAACTACGACTCCGCGTTTTCTTTCCTTCTGGGACGCTACGCGTCAGTCGCAACCAACTTCAACTACGATCCAGAGGGTAACGCCTTCGCACCGGGAACCGGCAAGAAGCGCGAATATCGGTACGACGAGTTCGAGCTGTATGTCCAGGACAACTGGAGAATCCGCAACAACCTGACGCTGAACTTCGGACTTCGTTGGCACCTTTATCCAGCACCGTACGAAGCTAACGGCTTCCAGGCTGCTCAGGACGTCGATATGCGTACGCTGTTCGATCTCCGGCAGCGTCAGAACGCTACCGGCGTTCGTGGCGACACCGTTGAGCCTTTCCTGCGCTATGACTTGATCGGTAAGGCAAACAATGCCCGTTCACTCTATGAGACCGATTTGAACAACTTCGGTCCAAGGTTTGGCTTTGCCTACACGCCGGCCTTCAAGAGCGGCTTCCTGGGCGCGCTCTTTGGAGACAACAGGACCGTGATTCGCGGCGGCGGCTCGGTGGTATACGATCGTCCAAGCGGCGCTATCACGTTCATTCAGGACCAGGTCTCGTACCTGTTCGATAACTCGGCAACCACGCTTTTTGGTGAAGAGGACACTGCGGCTGAAGCGTTGCTCAACAATCCGCGTTTCACCGGCATCAGTACTCTCCCCGTCGCCAACGTGGCGCCGACCATTACCCGTCCGTTCACTCCGTTTGTCGATAGCGGATTCCCCTTCGGTCTCGCAACTGGGGAGTTCAACTACGCGGTTGACCAGCGCTTCCGGATCCCGTACTCGATTCAGTACAGCTTCGGTTTCCAGCGCGAACTGCCGGGTAACTTCATCCTCGAAGCGTCGTACGTAGGACGCCAGGGTCGCAAGCTGTTCTCGCAGGCGGATGTCGCGCAGGCGCTGAACTTCAGAGACCCGGCTTCCGGGCAGTTGATGTTCGATGCCTTCAACGCGCTTCAGGCGCCGCTGCAGGCGGGCACCACCGCTGGTACGGCTTTGCCTGCGCTAATCGCTTCAATCCCGAACCAGCCATGGTTTGAGAACCAGATGAACGCGGCTGTTCAGGCCAACTTCGGCGTTGCCAACTGTCAGGCTCTCGTCGGCGTGTCCTGCACGCGCTTCCTCCTGAACAACGGCACGTCACGCCAGTTCGTGCTTCGCGGCGACACCTCGGACCAGGTCCAGAGGCTCTTCGCGCAGGGGTTGCTGCTCTCGAATGTGGGTATGAGTGCGCAGTTCGGCACCAACATCTACATCTCGAACCAGGGTGCTTCATCGTACGACGGCATGCTCGTGAGCTTGCGCAAGCGCTTCTCACAGGGTCTGCAGTTTGACTTCAACTACACCTGGTCGCACTCGATCGACAACGGTTCGAGTATAACCAACACCGTCGCGGGCGGCTTGGTTTGCGACTTGACCAACCTCCGCGTCTGCCGCGGAAACTCTGACTTCGATATTCGTCACCTCGTTAATGCGAATTTCATTTACGAGTTGCCGTTCGGTCGCGGACAGCGGTTCGGCGGTGGCGCCCCTGGTTGGGTGAACCAAATCATCGGTGGTTGGGAATTCACCGGCATCTTCACTGCTCGCAGTGGGCTGCCGTTCGGGACCACGACCACAGCATTCCCGGTGGGCTTCAACTTTAACAGCCCGGCGGCTTACAATCTTTCCGACATCTCGGGACTCACCGGAAACATTCACGACGCTACCAACGGAACGATTCAGTTCTTCGACGATCCGCAGGTCGTGTTCAATCCGGCGAGACCGACTGAGGGAACCATTCGCTTCCCGCATCACGGCGAGATCGGAAACCGCAATGTGTTCCGTGGACCGAGCTTCTGGAACCTCGACACTGCACTTTTGAAGACCTTCAAGATGCCGTGGTCAGAGCAGCAGAGCCTCCAGATTCGTTGGGAGTCGTTCAATGCCTTCAACCACAACAGCTTCGGCTTGCCGGCGGTTGGCATCACTGGTACGAACTTCGGACAGATCACGACTTCAGCAAGTGCGCCTCGCGAAATGCAATTCGCGATTCGTTACAGCTTCTAACATTGCAATTGAAGTAAGACCTTTTGACGGGCTCTCACGAAAGTGGGAGCCCGCTTTTTTCTGCCAGGATCAGCCATTCTGGATTTAGTAATTGGGAGACTCACCATGCGCAAAGAATTCAGCATCTTCGTCACACTCCTTCTGATTCTTGTTGCTGCCCAACTCCGGGCGCCTGAAGCGATGGCCCAGGGTAACCAAACGATTTTTGGCGATGTCCGCATTGTCGGTGAACATAACGAGGTGGTGCCGCAGGAAGTCATGCTGGTGCTCCGTCGCGTTACTGATGGAGAAGTCGGCAGGCAAGTGGTTTCGAGCCGCGCCAGATACCGTTTCACGAATCTGAAAGAGGGCGAATACGAGATTATTGCCGAGGTTGCGGGCAAAGAGATCGGCCGCTTAACACAAATCAGAATCGGTGGCCGCACTTTGAGCAACAGTCCTTACGGTTATCAAAACGATCTCGATTTTCGCTGGAGACCAGGAGCGGCTGCGCCAGCGACCGGCGGGGTTATATCAGCGGCTGATGTTTATGACCGTCCAGCTTCAACCAAGCCGATTTTCGTGAAAGCTGAGGAAGCTGTTGTGAAAAAGAAGTACGACCAGGCCGCCACGTTGCTGAAACAGGTTGTCGAAACTGATAACGCAGATTTTCAAGCGTGGAGTGCGCTCGGCACGGTTTATTTTGCGCAGGAAAAGTTTGAGGACGCTGAACAGGCCTATCAGCACGCGGTCCTGGTGAAACCTACCTCCCCGCGTGCTCAATTCAATCTCGGAAGATTACTCTCGTCTCAAAAGAAATTCGCGGAATCAATCGAGCCACTCACCAAGGCCGTCGAATTGCAGCCTACCTCAGCCGACGCGAACATGCTGCTCGGCGAGAGCTACCTGCAAGTCAGGAAGGGTTCGAAAGCTATTCCTCATCTGAACGAAGCCGCCAAACACGGTCGTCCCGAAGCCCACTTGCGCCTCGGCTGGCTTTACAACGCCGCGGGCTTGAAAGACAAGGCGGCGCTTGAATACGAAGAGTATCTGAAGAAGAATCCCGAATATCCCGAGCGCAATAAACTAAAGGAGTACATACTCACAAACAAAAAGAGTTAAACTCGCCGACGTTGCGCTTCGTTTTCACCAAACTCTTCTACCTGCTGCTGGCGCTGGCGTTCGTTCCTCTCGCGTTGTCGGGGGGACGTCCGTGGCTGGCGTGGCTCGCACTGGCCTATAACATCCTGCTGATCACCGCGGCCATCGTCGATGCGCGGATCAGTAAGCTTCCGAAAACCCTACGCATTTATCGAGAGTTGGGCAGTCGCCTGGCCATGGGCGCCGAAACCGAGGTCAGGATCCATGTTCAAAACGGTTCCAACCGCCCGGTCTCATTGAAAATAAAAGATGAGTATCCGCCGCAGATGGTCCTCGAAGGAGCGCGCGAGGCAGATCTGCGTGTCGACGCGCAAAGCACGGCGACAGTGATTTACAGCGTGACGCCTCCGCGACGGGGAAGGTTTGAATTTGGCCACACAGCAGTTCGCTTTCGTTCGCGGTTGAACCTCGTGTGGTGCGACACGCGAGCGTCGGAACCATCGACCGTCAAAGTCTATCCAAACATGCGTCGCGCTCGCGAAGCGGAGTTGAAGGCGCTCGGAGCGCGATCAGTGATTTCCTCGCACCGCAAAACTTCCTGGCGCGGTGAGGGGCGAGAATTTGAATCGATGCGCGACTACGTTCGCGGCGACGAGTTGCGCCACATTTCATGGACCGCCACTGCTCGCCGCGGCAAGCTGACCACGCGGCAGTATCAGATCGAACGCGATCAAACGATTCTCGTCGCCCTGGACGCCGGCCGCTTGATGACCGCTCGCATAGAGCAGGAAACAAAACTCGATTCTGCCGTTCACGCGACGCTCGCACTCTTCTCGGCGGCAGCGCGCGCCGGCGATAATGCCGGGCTGGTCGTGTTTGGCCGTCGCATCAAAAGCTACCTCCCACCGAGCCGCGGACACGACCACATCGACGCCGCGCTCGAAGCGCTCTACGCCGTCGAGCCTGAGATGATCGAGCCGTCATATCCGCACGCGTTTGAGTTTATCGCCGCGAACAGCAAGCGCCGCGCCCTCGTGATCCTGCTGACTGATCTCGTCGACGAAGAGGGTTCGAAAGAGTTGCTGACGTCGCTGCACCTGTTGAGACCACGCCATTTGCCGCTGGTAGTGACGATTGCGGATCGCGACCTGAAGGCTGTCGTGCGCGAGACGCCGGAAACAGTGCGTTCGCTGTTTACTCAGTCAGTGGCGGAAGAGATCATTCATCACCGCGAGGCGGCGTTGCGATTGGTTGAATCGGTTGGCGGCTTGGCGCTTGATGTAACGGCCGCGGCGCTCGCGCCGGCATTGTTGGAAACTTACCTGCGCGTGAAGGAACGCGGGCTGTTATAGCTGCGACTTACTTGCGGCCCACGAAAAGCAAGTATGAATAGAGCGCGACGCCCGTGACTGCGGCAACGCTGTACTTGATTCGCGGATCGATCGGCGCCGGCGAGATGAATCCTTCGATAATCCCGGCGAACACCAACAACACCGCGACTCCCAACATTAACCGAACCGCCTCCATCCCGCGCGTTTTGAGTGCATCCGCGCGTGTCAGGTCACCGGGCATGATCATCGCGGTGCCGACCAGCAACCCCGCACCACCGGCGATGAAGATGCAGGTCAACTCGATCACGCCATGGCCCACCATGAACGTGACTAGCTCTTTCCCGTAACCGGCATGGTAGGTCAGTGCCAGCACTGACGCGATGTTCGCCCCGTTGAAAGCAAGATAGAACAGCGTCCCGATGCCAAACGTTGCGCCGAATGCAAACGTGTAGATCGTGACCATGATGTTGTTGGTCATGATCGCGCTGGCGCCTGTCTGGTTGGCTTCGTTGAGTCTCTCCCACCAGCGCGGTTTCTTTTCGATAACGGTCTCGCGGTCCACAGCGCTGATGCCGACGAGTTCAGAAAACTCCGGATCGTAGCGAGTCGCAACGAAGCTGCCTGCGGCGAAGATAAAGAAGACGAAAAACGATACGAATGTGTAGCGCCACGTGCGGCGAAACGTTTGCGGCAGCTCGCAAGTGAAGTAATTGAGAATCTTCTTGCCGCCTTGCGCGTCAGCGCGGTAGATGCGGCCGTGAGCGCGGATGACGAGGCTGTTGAGATAGTTCACCAGACGCGGATCGCGCGATTCGGCCCTGGCTATCGCCAGGTCTGACGCGGTGCGACGGTAAATCCGGCCCAGTTCGCGCACCTCTTCGCGATGCAACCGCCGCAACGACGCGTGGTCGAGCAGTTTCAGCAGCTCCTCCAGCCTTTGCCAGGCGTTCTTGCGTTGGTTGATGAATCGATCCCGAGGCACTGAATTGGGCTTGAGACTTAGGTCTTTGGTCTTTGGTCTTATTTGCTACCTTCGAAGTATCCCGCGCGTCGCGCTGTGTTGTAAAGTACAAACTTCAAAGACCCAAGACCAAAGAACAAAAGACCAAAGACCAACGTTATGCTTCGCCTGGTGGAATGTGTTCCGAACTTCAGCGAGGGCCGCAGGCCGGAGGTGGTCGAGCAGATTGCCGCAGCAATCGCGGCGGTCGATACGGTTTGCGTGCTGGGCCGGCACATCGATCCCGATCACAACCGTTCGGTAATCACTTTCGTCGCGACGCCCGAGCGGGTCGTGGAAGCGGCATTTGCAGGCGTGAAGCGTGCGTCGGAGTTGATCGACATGCGGCGCCACCAGGGCGTGCATCCACGGCTTGGCGCGACGGACGTTTTGCCGTTTGTTCCAGTCCGCGGAGTAAGCATTGACGACTGTGTCTCATTTGCTCACGAAGCTGGAAGGATCATCGCGCGCGAACTCTCGATTCCGGTTTATTACTACGAAAGCGCGGCGTTGCGTCCGGATCGAGTAAACCTCGAGGACGTTAGGCGCGGTGCGTACGAATTGCTGCGCGAACAGATCGCAACGAATCCGGATCGAGCGCCGGACGTTGGACCAGCGCAGATTCACGAATCGGCAGGGGCGATAGTAGTCGGCGCGCGCCCGTTTCTGATCGCGTTCAACGTGGTGCTTCGCAGTGACGACATCGCCGTCGCGCGACAGATCGCGCGCGCAATCAGGGCCCGGAACGGCGGCTTACCGTTTTTGAAAGCGCTTGGATTTCAACTCCAAACACGCAACCTCGTTCAGGTCTCCATGAATCTCGTTAATTATCACGTGACGGGAATGAACGATGCTTACGAAGCGATTCGACGTGAGGCGCAGGGACTCGGCGTGGAGATCGAAAGCGCTGAGATCGTCGGACTGGTACCGCGGGACGCGCTGGATCGTGAAGCGGAATACTTCAGTAAGCTCGAGAACTTTTCCGAGGAGACGGTTCTGGAGAACCAGATCGAGAAGTGTTATTGAAATCCTCCGTGCCTAAATCTCAGCTTACTGAGAGCCCAGCTCGATGATGCGCCGCCGCAGTTGTTTATCTTTCTGCATCAACCTCAGGTAAGTCGTTTCTTCCGCAGCGCGTTTTGCCCGAACCAGCCGATCAGGCAAAAGTGACAACCAGGCTGTGAGATTCCCTTTCAATTTGAGTCCGATGTTGCGGATGTGAAACCGGTCCCAATCGTGGTTCTCCGTTCCGCTGAGCTGAAAGATCATCGGACCCTTCGCGAGTTGACGCAGCGTCGCCGGCGGTGTGCGATGGCCTTTTCTCGTCGCGATCTTTTCCTCTTCTTTTTCGGCCAGCGCAAGCAGTTCAGGCCGCACCGGACGGAAGCCGAGTTTGCGATAAAACCAAAACGCGCCCGACTCGATACCTTCTTCGTTCTCGTGGCCGATCTGGTATGGATCGAGCGAGAACCCGGTTGCGCCGGTGAAGTGGTGCATCACGTTGAGTACGCGTGCATAGAGCCACGCCGTTTCACCATCGCGGAACGTGTAGTACAAGTTGAACCCGCTCTCCATGCGTTCGAATATCGTAAGCGACTCGAAATACCCAATCGGCACGGCGTTTTTGTAGATCATTGCCGCGTGCACCGCGCGCAGCGGAAGACGTCTGTCCTGAGGGAGGCCCATCAGGAAAAGCTCCACACCACGGCCTAACTCCGCGTGACGAACGTGATTCGGATCGCCGTGCGTAAATGCGTATAGCTCGCGATACCTGGTTGTCGACGCTTCGCGAGCGCTGTCGAGGGCGCGTTCGCCTTCTGTCGCCGAGAGTTTTTGCAGCGGCGGAGAAGGTTGGACCACCTCATAGTTGAGATCGATATCGCGACGCTGAATCAGTGGACCACGGTGATAAAACATCCTTCGCGCCTGACCACGCAGACCGGTACGCGAGGCGCGAAACGACGGCGTCCATTGCACGTAGAGCTTTTGCGAGTCGTATATCTCCGCCTTTGCGTCGTCCGACAGGGGCAGCTCGTTGAAACGATCGATCAGCCAGGCGAGTTCGGGACGGTGGCCACGCGCCGCGCCTAACCATTCCCGGTAAGGAACGTTGGCTTCGACGTACGACTCTTCCGCCAGCAGCGGAATAAATCGAGGCCAGGTGACAGCCAGCCGGTTTTCATCTTCAAACCAGTCCCAGTAGATCGAGATCTGCGATGGGTATCGCTTCATCAGCCAGCGGACGATGTAAAAGCTGAAAGTGTCTGTGACCGGCGTCCCTGCCATACCTGAGACCTCAGGATGTTCGAGTGGTGAGATGTCTACGTCCTGGTCGCTGAGCCACGCGACGCGTTTCGCAAAACCGTTAAGTTCGTTTTCAGCAGCGCGCATGATCGCCGAACTATGCGGATACGCGCGAACGAAGAGCAATAACTCGTGATAGCGCAGCAGCGAATCCGTGTCGCGAAACTTCTGATGCGACAAACGGCGCAGCAACGCCAGCACTCGTTTCGCTTCGGCCGGACCAAACTTCGTTTTTAGTTCGTCGAGTTGTTCGAGCATTGCTGACTACGCTCGGCGAATGAATTTCGCCGCGATCCAACCGAGCAGTATCAACAGGGAGAGGATGACCCAATTGTAGCGATCGCCGTAGGTGACGCCGGGATAGTGATGGCTGATCATGATGAACACGACGGGTACGGCCATGAACGTGTTCTGTTTGGACCGCAGTTTAGCCTGCGCCGAGAGCCGCTCGTCGGGTTTGCGACCTTCGTTGAGTGCAGCGATCATTCGTTTTTGCGCCGGCAGGATATGCATCCACACGTTCGCGGCCATGATGGTCCCAAACAACGCGCCGACGTGAATGTAGGCCGCACGAGCGCTAAAGACACGGGTTAGACCAAACGAAAGCGCGACGATGAGTATGTAAGCTACCGCGGCGAATAGCTTGTCGTTTCGCGCAAGCGGCGAAAGCATCAGCATGTCGTAAATGAAACCACCCGCGATGATGACGCCGATGCCCAACGCCACGGCGACGCCGATGCTGAGGTCGCGTACGTCGCGATCGATCAGCGCCCCGCCGCCGAGATAGTAAATCAGGACCAGCAACGCGAAGCCGCTGAGCCACGTGGTGCCTGCTTCCCAGCGAAACCAGTGCAGCGTGCGGGAGACGAGATCGGGCACCTTTCGTCTCTCGACGACGTAGAAGCCTCCGCTATGGACCATCCACACCTGAGGCGTCACGCCGGTGTTCGCGGCGGCTTTCTCTTCCTCCGTTAATCGCGCGTCGAGCCACGTGAAGTAATAGGTGGTCCCGACCCACATAATGCCCGCAAATACGTGCACCCAACGAAATATTAGATTGAGCCATTCGCTGAGGGTCGGGTCGAGGTTCATCGAACTCGGTTTTTGGAAATAACTGGTGCTTTTGAATTGCTTTGATCGTGTTTCCCGCTGGATTCCGCGCTTCGCAAACGCCGACACCAAGCACTAGCTGCCGCGATAGGTCGAGTATCCGTAGGGACTGATCAGCAATGGAACGTGATAGTGTTGCGACGCGTCGTCAACATTGAACACAACCGTTACCTGCGGATAGAAACAACCGACGCTGAGCGACGAGAAGTACGGCTCCGTATCGAAGACCAGCCGGTACGTTCCATCGGCCACGGGTCGGTCCACCAGAAAGAAAGGCTTGACACGCCCATCGGTGTCGGTCCATGCATGGCTCAACTCGGTCCAGGTCTCGTCGTTGTTCTGTACTTCGAGGCTTACCGCGACGCCACTCGCCGGAGCGCCTCTTGACGTGTCGAGTACGTGCGTTGAGATAGTGCTCATTCGGGTGCTCAGTTTACCAGCTTTTTGAGCCGTAGTTCGGTAATCTTCGCTTGTTCGGCCGCCGCGATCGGAAGTTCGGCGTCGATGTCGTTGTCGAGGCGTTCGCGAAGCAAGGCCAGCATCTCGCCGGCTGATTTGCCGGTGGCGCAGACGATGAATATGAAGCCAAACTTGTCTTCGTATTCACGATTAAGCCGGGCCAGCGTGTCGATCGTGTCCTGGTTGGCATCGCGGACGCCGGACTGTTCCTGCCCGGACCACCGTTGCGATTGCGCCGCCACCGGCTCCGAGGCCTTCTTTTCGCCGATCTTTGGGTGACTGCGAAACGCCTCCAGCCAGTCGGCGCGTTCCAACGACCACCACACTTCATTCGCTATCTGCTTTAGTTCTTCGATGTTGAGGAAGGGACGGCGCTGGACCATCGTTTGCGCCCAGCGCGGAGAGCCGCAGCACTTCAAGAGCTCTTTTGCCGCTTCGTCGGGCGGCAACGAGTTCAACCATTGCAGACTGCCGGGCGCTGCGTTCTCGTTCGCCATCAGTCGATCAGTTTCCCGTACACGCGTAACCGGCTCACGCCGCCGTCCGGAAAGATGTTGAAACGAAGGTGTGACGCTACGCCTGCGTCCAGTAATTCGCGATCGAAATAGTGCCGCGTATGTGCTTGCAGCTTTGTCCTCGGCAAAAGACTGGTCCAGGCGACGGAAATCTCGGTAAGGTTTTCTTCCGACCCTTCGGCGGCGTTGTAAGTTTCCAGTGAACAGCTTTCAGGAAAGTTGCCTTTGAAGTGTGAGGTATCGACCTCGACCGAACGGATTAACCCCGGTTTTCCCAGTTTGATAATGGCCCAATCATGACCTGGACCACGGCGTCGCTTTGTTTCCCATCCGTCGTTCATGTTGGCTGCGCGTCCGGGCATGATCAGGTTGTGCCTATGACCAAAGAACATGTCGCTGCAGGAAATCACCAGCGCGCCGTTGTCGACGGCCGCGAGATCGATGTCCCCGCCGGAACGTTTCAGGCGATCCCAGTCAGGAGACACAACGCCATACACGCGCAGGCGCGCAACGCCACCGTCTGGGTAGATCTTGAACCGAAGGTGTGTGAGTCGCTCGTTGTACGCGATGGGAAAGTTGTTTTGACTGTCACCAGCCAGCGGCATCTGCGGCAGAAGCGGCACCCATTGGACCGACTCGTCCGTCAACTCCTCGACTGCCGGCAGACCGTCGAACGCTGCGCCTTCCAGCGAGCAATGCTCGGGATAGTTTCCGCTGAAGTAACTGGTATCGACCGTAACACCACGGACAATTCCCGGCAGGCCAAGACGGATGATGCACCAGTCGAAACCCGGAGTGCGTCGACGCCGGCTCTCCCAACCGTCCATCCATTTCCCGCGATCGGTATATTCGCCCTCGCGCCACACGGGCGCGCTCGCCTTCAAGAGGTTCTCTTTGGGCGCAAAAAAGTCGTCGTTGGCAAACAACACCGCGCCACCGACTTTCTCCGAAGCGAGATCGATCAGGTCCGTGAAATCCATAGCCACAAGAGGCACAAAAGGGACAAAGAGAACGCGCTAGGTCAGGATGAATTTCCTTATCTGAAGTTTTGGAGCACCGAAGTTTATTAACAGCCCGTGTTGAATCCTCGTCGCCTTAAGATAACCTAGCAGTTGGGCAGTATGAGCATCAACCAACGAACTGCAACTTTTTATCTCGCATATCAGTTTGTTGTCGATAAGAATATCCGTTTTTAGCAAACCGAGCAGTGTGCCATCTTCGTCGAACACGCGCACGCAGAGTTGCTGCTCGGCGCGAACTCCTTGTTTCTTGAGGCGATGTGCTAACGCGTTCTCATAGATTTTTTCTGTGAAGCCGCTGCGCAAGTACTTGTGAATCTCAAAACTTGTTTCTCGTATTAAGTCACAAAGCGTGAGGATTTCACCGTCGTGAGGAACGGTTGTCATTATTACTCCCCTTCAGTTAGTTGTGCCTCTTGTGCCTTTTTGTGGCTAACTGCCTTGCACAAGTAAAACCCCCGTTGGTTGCGATGGTAGCTTGCCGTAGTGATAGACCTTCGCGCCGCGAAGGAAAGTTTTTCGCACGACGCCTTTTAGCGTGCTGCCGTGGTACGGCGTGAGCTTGTGCCGATGCTGAAGCGCGCCGGCGTCGACAACAAACTCGCGGTGCGGATCCCAGATAACGAGATCCGCATCCTGGCCCGCTGCAATCATGCCCTTGCGCGATTCCAGGTTCACTTGCCGCGCCGGATTCTGACAAAGCCACTTCGCCAGATCCTGAAACGAGAACCCACGCCGTTCTGCTTCGGTCCAAACGACAGGCAAGCGTAGTTGAAGCGACGAGATGCCACCCCATGCCGTAAGGAAGTCGCCCAGGTTGCGCCCCTTCAGGAAAACAGGGCACGGCGAGTGGTCCGAAACGATCATATCGATCGTTCCCTGCGCCAAACCATCCCAGAGCCGCTCACGATTACCGCGCTCGCGAATTGGCGGACAACACTTAAACTCCGTGGCACGCCCCGGAATGTCTTCCGCGGCAAAATGCAAATAGTGCGGACAAGTTTCAGCCGTGATCTTGACACCGTCTGCCTGCGCATCGCGTAACAGCGTCACCGCGTCCGACGACGAAAGATGCACGATATGCACGCGCGTGCCAAACTCGCGACTCAGACGAATCATCAACTCGACCGCTTCGTTCTCCGCCGCACGCGGACGCGACTCGAGAAACGTCTGGTAATCAGCGTTCGAGCCTGACTGGGAAACGCCCTCCATCGGTCCAGGCAATTCCGCATGAACGAGCAGCAACGCGTCGAGCCGCGCTAGCTCCGGCATTGCTTCGCGCAGATGCTCCGCAGTTACGTGCTCAAACTCGTCGACACCCGACGGGACCAGAAAACACTTGAAACCGACGACACCTGCTTCGAGCATCGGCGCCAGTTCAGCAGTATTTCCCGGCACGACGCCGCCCCAAAAGCCGACGTCGACAAAACACTTGTCCTTCGCCTCGTCAAGTTTCGCCTTGAGCGCGGCCAGTGTCGTCGTAGCAGGAATCGAGTTGAGCGGCATGTCGACGATCGCCGTGGTCCCGCCCGCAGCGGCGGCGGCGGTTGCGCTTTGAAAGCCTTCCCACTGCGTGCGGCCCGGCGCATTGACGTGTACGTGAGTATCGACGAGCCCCGGCATGACAACCGAATTCTCTTCAGCCTCGATCAATTCGCAGTCGCCGGCGACTTCATCGTAGTCACGCACTGACTCGATCACGCCATTGCGAACATGGATTGATCGCGCGCCGATCGAATCCGGCAATACAACGTTTTGTCCACGAATAATCAAATCCATAGGTTTAAGTAAAAACTGGTGGTGGCGGAGGTGTGTTAACCGGCAACGGATCCTGCCGCAATCCGAACACCTGTTCGTAAGCAATTGCGATCGCGGAATAGCTTATCGGAAGCACGAAGTAAACGCCGACAAAGCACAGTAGCACACCGGCAATGCTCAACAGAAAGTTTAAGCCGACCATTCCAAGCAAGCCCCAGAAGTTTGCCAGCGCGCCGCGGAAACTGAGCTTCACCGCATCGAGTCCCTGGAGTCCACGATCGACGATGAGCGGGTAGACAAACATAAACCCGATCGAGATGAACATGATCACCGCGATCACCACGATCCAGAACAACGCAAAGACGGCGAACACCGCGAGCATCGCTAAGCCATTCGGTTCCCGGCCGCCCTGGGCCACCATTGCCACAAAGAAAAACACGTAGAAGAGAATGTAAGCCGGAACCACGATGAGCAGTATCGGTATCACGTGTAGCAGCGTCGCGACGATGCTTTGGCCCAGGTAGTCGAAACCCTTGAACATCGTTCCAAATTCGATAGGCTCGCCGCGCCGCATTTTGAAGAACGTGAGATAGATGCCGCACATCATTGGGCCCATCAGTATTCCCAGGGGTACGGCCGCGGCGACCATCCAGCCGACGATGCACATGCCGAGGATCAGCCAGTACTGATTTTTAATCAGGTTCCACCCGCCCTTGAAGCATTCCAGGGGGCGGACTGCATTTCGTTGAAAGGCGATTTGAGGGACAGTTGCCATTTAGTTTTTCCTTACGAGTTTTTCCGTCGTTTCTGATCTGGTTCGTGTTTAGCGAGCCATGGGGAACCGGATTACGGCAATGGTCTGACCGGTCCGATTATTGCCCGCGGACCGCGCGGGACTGATGGACGAGCGCCACCGTTCCAAAACATGAATGAGCGCCGCGGTGACAGAACACTCGAGTAGCTGCCTCCGTACGGCGAGCGAAAGTGCGTCGAAAAAAACGGCACGAACGTGTACTGACCCTTTGCCGGATGTTGATACCAGAAGCCGGAGTTTCTGAAACGCCGGCGGCGCATTTGGGCCAGGCGTGTCGCCATCGCGGCGCCGTCGAAATGCTGGCCTTCGCCGCGATGTTGACTCCACACATCGAAGTTGTCGGTGATCCTGCGATCGCATTCAGCGGTGTTTGCGCCGTTGATGATCCGGCAGGCGCCGATAGACCGGTCCTGGATCGTCACCTTGCCTTTGCGGACGATGATGTCGTCCGTGATCGGCCGCGCATTGATCCGGTAGTTTCCCTCTTCGACGACGACAGCGGACGTCGATGGCCCACTGATTGCAATCTCAGGGAGTTCCTTGCGATCAAACCTGGCGACGTCGAGTATCGCAGAACCGCGCAGCACCTTGAACGCAATAGTTTCGTTCGACAGTTGTTCCAGCAAAACCTCCGACTCGCCATCCAACCGCAGGTGCAGATCGGGAAACATCATCAACTCGGCAAAACTGTAACGCGGCGTACGCAGTTTATCGCCCGCCGAGAGTTGCAACTTTTCAGTCAACTCCTGCCATCCCTTGTCTCCCGAATTAAACTCGACCCCGGACTCGACAAAAATAACGGTTCCCGGCCTCGCATAAACTACTTGCGGATTGCTGCCGCCTCTCTGTTCGGAAGCCGGCATATCAACCATCCCTTCGCGGTCTTCCTTCTTTTTGGCCCACGGCGCGTCTTTCTTTAACGAGTGGTTTGCTTCGATCAGTTTGTCCGAGCGTTCGCGGCCCCAGGCGTCGAACGCATCTTCGTTCTTGACGTCGACCTCCGTGATGTTGACGCCGCCTTTCTCGGCCACTGCGGCGCGTTTCTCTTTTACTCGCCGGCCGTCGATCACCGCTTCGCCCCTGCGGACGATGAGCTCCGTGCGTCCCTCGGCGGTGTTGATGCGAAAGATACCGGGTTGCGTTATGAACACTTCGGAACCTGGCGTAATGATGCGGATCAGCTCGAATCCTTGTTTGAGTGAGTCGAAGAAGTCTGACGTGTCTTCCCAATCGTTCTTCAGCAACTCAAAAGTGATGGCGCCTTTGTTCAATGTGAACTTCAAACGATCGTAGCGATCGTCGACAAGCTGGCACTCTGTGTCGGCTCCGATTCGCAGAAGATTTCCCGGTTGGAGCAAAAGTTCGGCGCGTCCATTCGCTGCGGAGCGAAGTATGTCGGCCTGCTTCAACTCAAAGTCCGCTTCGAGATCAAACTTCGCGTTTTCGCGAACATAGACGACGTTGCCGTGAACCACGTTCGCACGCAAACCGCTGAGGATCGCAGGAATATTGTCGACCTGCTCTTCCTGTTCCTGCGCTGTGATGTGTATCGCGAGCGTTGCTAACGCCAGCAGTAGCAACAGTTTGCGGCGGTAGTTTGCCATCTGGATCTGGTTACGATTTCAGCGTCGTTACAAAGTCGGCGAGTAAGTTCGACGCGACTTGCAGACGGTATTTTGCAGTCGATCGTATGTCGTCGATGGGAGAGATCTCGCGCAACAAGGTCGCCTGCGCTGACTTCACCGTTTCGTTATCGGGCTTCTGACCTCTTAGTGCGTTTTCCGTTTGCACGCAGCGGACGACAATCGGAGCGACGCTGCCGACCGCCAGGCGCACATTATCAATACGACCGTTGTTTATTCGTCCTGTGGCGGCAAAGCAGACTTTGGAGATCGCCTGCGCTTTTCGCGTTCCCACTTTGCGATAGTAGTGAATCGCACCCGCGGTGTTGCGCGGCAACCGGATTCGCGTCAGCAGTTCGTCAGGTCGAATGCGCATCTGCTTGTAGCCGGTGTGAAAGTCCTGATACGGAAGCCAGCGTGAACCCTGAGTTGAGACTAACTCAACTTCGGCATCGTAGGCGAGCAGCGCGGGCGGTGAGTCCGCGGCGGGCGAGGCGTTTACGATGTTGCCGCCCAGTGTGCCGCGGTTCTGGATTGCCAGTCCGCCGGTTTCGCTTGCAGCCTGGCAGAGCATCGGAAATTCGTCGCGCAGAACCGCATGCTCTTGAATGTCGGTGTAGGTTGTGAGCGCGCCGAGCGTGACGTGATCGTCGTCGACTTCGATGCCGCGAAGTTCGGCGAGCTGCCAGATGTTGATGTAATTGCGGTGGGTGAGTTTGCCGGCTTCCAGCAGGACCATCAGATCTGTGCCGCCGGCAAATGGTTTCCAAACGCCCGGCTCATTCGCGAGCAGCGACAGCACGTCTTCAAGCGAACGCGGCGAAGTCAGCTGGTAATTTGGGATGTAAGATCTCATCGACGCGTGATATCGACGGCCCGGACCACCGATTCAAAGATTTTCATGTAGCCGGTGCAGCGACACAGGTTTCCGGCCAGTGCAGTGCGAATATCAGTTTCGGTTGGTTTTGGATTGCGTTCGAGTAGATCGACTGCGGCCAGCACCATTCCGGGCGTGCAAATCCCGCATTGCGCCCCGCCCTGATCGATGAATGCCTGTTGGACCGCGTGAAGTTGCTCGTCATTTGCCACTCCCTCAATCGTCGTGATCTCGCTGCCTGCGACCTGGACCACCGGAACGAGACAACTGTTAACGATTCGCCCGTCGATGATTACGCTGCACGCGCCGCACTCGCCTTCGCCACACCCTTCTTTCGTCCCCGTGAGCTGCAAATCCTGACGCAGCACGTCCAGCAGCCGCGCCATTGGAAATACCTCGACGCGGTGCGGTTGGCCGTTAACCTTGAACGATACTTCGCTCTTGTTCATATCGTTCCATCAACATTTCCGGCATGAGTGGAATGCGGTTAAAGCTGGCGCCGGTGGCGTTTTCGATAGCGTTCAGAATGGCGGGCGCGGCGCCGTCCATCGGTAACTCGCCGATTCCTTTCGCTCCGCCTGGTCCATAGGCGTACGGGTTTTCTTCGAAGTAAACGCGAATCGGTGGAATGTCGACCGGCGTCGGAATGATGTAGTTGGTCATCTGGTTGTTAATCATGCGCCCGTCTTTCCAGACAACATTTTCAAACAACGTGAACCCAATCGCCTGCGCCACGCCGCCCTCGATCTGTCCCTCCGCAAGCACCGGGTTGATGACCCGTCCGACTTCCTGAAGCGCAACGAAATCCTCGAGTCGGGCCTCGTAAGTCAGTTCGTCGTATGAAACTTCGGCGACGTAAACTGCCCACGCATAGGCGGCATACGCATCACCCTGGTACTTGTCGTCGTCCCAATGAACGTTTGGCGGCGGTTGATAAGTCGCCGAAGCCTTAAGTGGACCAAAACGAGTTACATACTCGCGACATGCGGCACGAAAGTCTGACGCGGTGTAAGGTTCGGTCAGCAATCCGGCGCCGAACAGCGTTTGCTTCAACGCTGTGACCGCAGATTCGACCAGCTTGCCGACAACCATCGACGTGCGCGAAGCGACAGTTGGTCCACTGTTCGGCACGCGGCCGGTGTCAGGCTGGACGATTTCGATCATATCGAAGTCGACACCGAGAGCTTCGGACGCGATCTGCGAAAAGATCGTGTTTGTTCCCTGGCCGATTTCTGTGCTGGCCGCGAGTATTTGCACCTGTCCATCGATGGTCGCTTCCGCGGAAACAACAGATTGCAGGTAGACCTCACCGGATCCCGTGAACCCCGCGCCGTGCATGAACGTGGCAAACCCGATGCCTCTCTTTTTCGCGAACGGCCCGGTGCCGTTGCTCGCATTCTCCCGCGCGAATCGTTCTCGTTTGGCGTGGTAATCACTCAACTGAAGCGCGCGATCCAGCAGTCCATTCATGTCGACACGCTCGCGTATAACCTGACTCGTCGCCGTGGTCTCGCCTTCGCGGATGAAGTTGCGGCGACGAAACTCTTCCGGTGTCAAACCGACGGCGTTAGCGACGTGGTCCATGTGACGTTCGAGCGCGAAGATGCTTTGCGGCGCCCCAAAACCGCGAAAGGCGCCATGTGGCGGCACATTCGTCGCCACGGCGCGGCTATTGATCCTGACGTTGGGACAGAAGTATGGTCCACCGGCGTGGATCGTGCCGCGCGAAAGCACGACCGGCGAGAGTGTGCAGTAAGCGCCGCCGTCGATCGTGAAATCGATCTCCATCGCCAGCAGCTTGCCGTCTTTCGATACCGCGGTCTTGTGACGCGTGCGCGAGGGATGGCGTTTGGTCGTCGCCACCATGTCTTCGGCGCGGTCGTAAATGATCTTGACCGGTTTGCCCGACTTCCATGCCAGCAACGCTGCGTGCCCGGCGATTAGCGATGGATACTCCTCCTTGCCGCCGAAGCCGCCGCCGGTTTCAGTTTGAATGATGCGAATCTTTTCTTCCGGCAGATCAAACAACTTCACGAGTGCTTTATGGACGTAGTAAGGACACTGCATCGAGCCCCACACCGTCACGCCTTCGCTGCTGTTCGCGACGGCAATCGCGCCGTTGTTCTCGATGTAGAGTTGTTCCTGCGCGCCCGTTTCGTACTCTCCCTCGACGATGAAATCCGCTAACGCCCACACCTCGTCGACGTTTCCCTTGTCTACCAAAAACTTCTTGAAGACGTTGTCTTCGCCCCAGACGATCGCTTTCTTCGCGAGCGACTCTTCGAGCGTAAACACCGCCGGCCGCGTTTCGATTTCGATCACGATGTTTCGGCGCGCTTCTTCGACGAGATACTTGTCGTGGTGGGCGATCAGCAACACGGGTTCTTCGGCGTGATTGACGAAGCCGTCGGCGAGGTAAGGTTGGTCGTTCAGAATCAGTGCGACGTAGTTTGCGCCCGGAACGTCTTTGGCGGTAACGATGGTGAACTCATGCCAAGGTATGTCGCCGCCGAAAGTGATGTTCGTGATCTTCCCTCGCGGCGATGGGCTGCGCACTGTCGCGCCGTGCAACATGTCGGGAAATGACAGATCGTCGACGTACAACGCCTGACCGGTAACCTTTTTCCGCCCCTCTTTACGCGGGAACGATTTGCCGATGGGGTTAGACATAGCGACAAGAGAGTTTAGCCACAAAGAGGCACATTATGTGGCTCTTCGTGGCTACGGTTTCGCGATCACTAACGGATTCGCTTCGAGTTCACGACGGTAAAACACGCGCGGGCGCTGCACGGTGCGCTGCTGCGGGTCGGCGACGTCCGCTTCACCTTCGGTGAACGCGATCTGGATCCCGAGGCCACGACCTTGGGCCATCTTTTCTTCCTGCATACGCGGCACGCGCTCAGTCGCGAAGTTGAGCCACTCGCGCGCGATCAGCACGCCGTCTTTCGGCTCCGCGTCGGCAACCGGCGTCTTCAATCCCTCTTCCACAAGTGCGTACGTCAGGTAACCGTGACCCAGTTGCGCGGCCTCGAGTGCCGCCTGAAAACTCTGCGCCGCGGTCAGGATGTACATACCCTTCTCGTAGGCAAGTTGCGCCAGGCCCTTCGAATTCATTGGACCACGCCGCTTTTCCTCCGCTTCGAGTGCCTGGCCCGAGTTGCATGCGTCGATAATCAGCAGCAGATGTCCGGCGTCCAAACCTTCGACGGCCGTTTCAAGCTCCACGTCAGAAATACTATGCGCGAGCATCGTTTTCAAACCGGCCTCGGTTAACTTGGTGCGGTCACCGGTGTAACCGAGATCATGCGGTATCAGGTAGAAGCGTTGAGCCTGGGCGGTGCCGTGACCCGCGTAGTAGATGATCACCGTGTCTTCCGGTTCGACGCGCTTGAGTGCGCCGGCGGGACTAGCCTTCAGCGTTGGTGGCCCAGGCTCGCCAGCGAGCCGCTTGATGACCAAAAGAATGTTTTCCTTCGTAGCGTTTGCATCGAGCAGTTCGATCACTTCGACGCGCTCGAAACCACCAATTTGCATCTGTTTGCGACGCATTTCGTCACCGAAGCTGCGCGCGTCCGCGACGGCATACTTGAGATTGTACTGAGGATTCGCGTACTCATTTACACCAACGGCGATTATGTAAGCGGTGCCTTTGCGTTTCAGACTATCCGCGCCGGTAAACACGAGCGGCGCGTCTTTGCTCTTGACGTTGTCGCGATTGAACGCGTACGCGACGAGGCGATTCGGTCCGGCGGTAACCGTAATCTCCTGCTCGAGTGAGGTCGCCGACTGACCGTTCAGAACGTCGCCATGCCACACCTTCACCAGCGAGCCATTGCGAAACAGCCGCAGGTCCTGCGCGCCGCTTCCTTTCGAGTTGTCCTTGTCAGCGGGCGCATCCGTGATGTCGATCTTCACTTTCACCGTTCGCGACGCGATACCCGACTCACCCGGTGCTGGTCCAGCCAGCGACAACTTCACCACCGGCTGCCGTCGATCTTTCTTAGAAACGTCCTGCGCCACGCGCGGCCGTTTACCGGCAAACACGTCAGCCAGTAGTCCGGGATAGTAAAACTCGTTGAAGAACCATTCGATCGGAGCGACGTTGAAGGTCTCATGATTGTAGCGCCAGAGGATCTGGTTCCAGGAGACTGGCGTGCCGTCAAACAGGCCCTGCGGCGTGACGACCATCCACTCGCTGCCGTCGTCGAGCGAGATCAACGTCAGGAGGTGTTCGCCGCTTTTGGTGTCCCACAGAAACGTGCTGCCATCGTCGCTGGCAGACGCGAGCAGACGCCCGTCGGGAGTGAAATCGATCGACTCGACATTCGACGTGTGTCCCGTCAGTGTGCGGAGTTCACGCCGGTTCTCGACGTCCCAAAGCTTGATCGTGTTATCCGAAGCGGCCGAGGCGAGGACCTTGCCGTCGCGACTGAAGCCGACTTTCGTTACGCCGCGCCCGTGTCCTTTCAGCGAACCGATTTCACGTCCGCTGGCGACGTCCCACAGTTGCACCTGACCGATCGTTTCGACTTTGAAGTCTTTCATCACGTCGGTTGAATCAGGTTGCTTCGATCCCTTCTTCGGTCGTTGCCCGCTCATGGCCCCGCTCATCATCGCGGCGAAATCAATATTGGCTTTCGACTCGAACCCGCCGGTCGCGAGCACGCGTCCATCGACACTGAACGCCAGCGACTTCTGGCCCATTGTTCCCGACGAAAGCGTACCGAAGGCGTTGTTCATCATGGCGGTGATATCGCTCATGTTCGGCATCGTGGGCATCTGGCCGGGTTTGATGTTGCGGGGATCGATCGGTTTCATGACGTTGGCGGCCGCCGAAGACGTTAGATCCCGTAACTTGCTGCCCGACTGCGTATCCCAAAGCGAGATCTCGCCCATCGTTCCAATTGTTGCGATCGTGCGGCTATCCCTACTGAAGTCAGCGTCGGTGGGAGTGTAGGTGGAAACGATTGTCCTAAGCTCACGCCCCGTCTTTATGTCCCAGAGTTTTAGCTGGGTGCCAGGCACGTACGACACAGGTGTCGCAGCCTGGGGTTGCGAGTAGTCTTGATCATAGACGACGGCGAGCATCGTTCCGTCCGGGCTGAAACGAACGCGCTGGACGATGATCGCTGCATTGCCGGAAGGCGCAAGCGTGTGCAACTGCTGTCCGCTCGCTGACTCGACGATCGAGACAGCGGCGCTGTTTGGACGCATTACTGCCAATAAGCGGCCGTCGGGACTCGGAAACCCGAAAGTCTTTTCTGCCGACCTGGCCCCGAGTCGCAAACCACGCCCGGTGCGCAGGTCCCAACGCGTACGATCGCCTGAGTAAAGCTGCGTGCCATCGCCGCTGAATGCGACGTTGAAAGCCATGTTGGTGCGGCCGGTGAGATTGGAGACTTGTTTGCCGGTTTCAACCTCCCAAATGAGCGTATCGGTATCGAAACCTCCGCTCGCGAGTCGCTTCCCGTCTTCACTGAAATTGATGTAGGCGTCGCCGTGTGCAGACAAGCCGGTGTTCGGCGCTTTCAAACTCGCCAGTTCGCGCATCGTCTGCACGTCCCAGACGCGCACGTTGTAGTTTTCCGACAACGCGAGCAGATGACCGTCGCGACTGAATTTGATCTGGCTGAAGTCTTTTGCGGTGCGTGCAAGCTCCTGGTCTTTTTTGGCGGTGAGGTCCCAGAGCTTTAAACGGCGTTCGACTGTTCCGGCAGCGAGCAAGCGTCCATCGAGAGTAAAAGCCAGTTGCACGCTGTCGATCCGGTCGTCAGGCAGCTTAAGGCGACGACTTTCTCGCCCGCTCGCTAGATCGATCACCTTCACGTGCGGTTCGGGTTCATCGCTGAACAGACCGAACTGAGTGCCGTCGGCCGAAAGCACCATGCCGCCGTCAGTTCCGTTGAAGCTCCCCACGGCGGCGATCGCGTCGATTTGCAGAGTGCGCAACTCGCGGCCTGTTGTCAGATCCCAAACACGCGCCGCGTCACTAACTGTGACGAGTTGGTTGTTGGCGGCAAAGCCGATGAAATAAACGCCAACCGAAGCGACGACGACGCCTTGCGGACCTGCGAGCGTGTGCAGTTCGCGGCCTGAGATCACGTCCCAAACCTTTACCGAGTTATCGGCGGTGGCTGTCGCAATCAGACGACTGTCGCGACTGAATGCGACAAAGGGCGCGAGACCGGGCGCGTTTTGTCCGCCGCTCGAAAGATCGCGCAGCTTGCGGCCGGTAGCGGTTTCCCACAGCTTGACCGTATTGCTGCGAAAAGTTGCGGTCGCGAGCAGTCGTCCATCAGGACTGAACACGAGGCGCGTCGCGCCGAAGAAGTTGTTGTAGCCGGTTTGCAGTACAAGCTCAGGTTTTGCTTCTCTCGATTGTTGCCCGGCCTGCGCAGTCGAAGCCGAGGTATTACTTTGAATACCAAGTCCACGCTGATCGACCGGAGTCGGACTTGGCGCAGGATTTTGGGCGACGGCGACAATCGCGCAAGACATGATGGCGATTAGAAAAACAGTATTTCTCATGGTTTCCATGTAAGCGTCGAATGCTCGAGCACTAACAACCCGATGGCGACCAACGCCAAAACATACATGACTGGATGAATCTCTTTCCGGCGGCCGACAACAAGATAAAGGCCCACGTGCGCAATGAAGCCCCAGAGAATTCCCTGGGTGATCGAAAATGTCAGGGGGATGAGGATTATAGTCAAAAACGCGGGAAGACCTTCCTCGATTTTGATGAAGTTTATTTGCGCAACGCTTTTGAACATCGCTGCGCCGACGAGCACCAGAACCGGCGCCGTCGCGTACAGCGGCACCATCCCGGCCAGCGGCGCAAGAAAGAAGCACGGCAGAAAGCAGAGCGCGGTGAAAACGGAGGTCAGTCCTGTTCGCCCGCCGACGTTAATACCGGCGATGCTTTCGATGTACGCAGTACCGGACGACGTGCCTGCCAGACCGGCGCCGAACGTTGCCACTGAGTCGACAATCAACCCTTGTCGCAAATTCCTGGGATTCCCTTCTTCGTCGAGCAAGCCGGCAGCGTGTGACACGCCCATGAAAGTCGAGATCGAGTCGAAGAGATCCGTGAAGAGTATGCCAATGATGGCGGGCAACAATGAAAGCTTTAGCGCGCCGAGAATGTCGAGCTTCAGAAAGACGGTTTGGAAGTCAGGCGGACTGAGGAGTTGCGGCGGCGCCGTGATGTGACCGCGCCACAGCGCGAGCACTGTGACTACGAACATACCCGCCAGATACGCCAATGAGCTGCCGCGAATCATCAGGAACACGATCACGGCCATACCGAGAATCGCAATCAGCGTCTTGTCGTCGAGCCTGCCGAGTTTGACGAGCGTGACCGGATCTCCGGTGATGAGTCCGGCGTTTTTGAGACCGATAAACGTCAGAAAAATGCCGATGCCGGCTGCGGTACCGATCCTGAGTTCCGATGGGATCGCTTTTGCGATTGTCTCGCGGATTGGCGTTACGGAGATCAGAAGAAAGAGCACGCCTGCCCAGAAGATGATTCCAAGTGCAGTTTGCCACCAGACACCCTGCGTCAGGATGATCGTGAACGTAAAGAAGGCATTGATGCCCATGCCGGGAGCGACCGCGAACGGGAGTTTCGCGTAGAGGCCCATCAACAGCGTCATCGTGAAACAGATCAACACGGTTGCGGTTAGTGCGCCGCTGAATGCGATGCCCGTTCCGGGCGTTGCGAGAATCGACGGATTCACTATCACGATGTACGACATCGTGAAAAAAGTCGTGATACCTGCGATTGCTTCGGTGCGGATTTTGGGGGTAGCCGGGGTGGTCATCTGCCGGGAGAGATTAACAGAAGAGGCCGGTTTACATGGATCAAAAAGCAACAACCCGAAGCCGCTGGCGGACTCCGGGTCGTTGCGTTTTCAGCCTGCAAGGAGTTCCCCAACTTCTGCGGGCCGATCCCCTGGTTCGATAAGGTTATTCCGCGACGATTGCGACTACGCTAGCCGCCTCTCCGCGTTTTATAGCCCGTTGGGTTGCACGCTCGGCGCGCGTTCTGGTTGCGGCAAGACTCATCGGCTCGCCGGCCATCTGCGCCTGCGCAAAAAAGTAGCGTTCTCCGTAGCGACGAAATACGAGTTTAGCGTTGTCGGCTGACGGAGCATTTACGCCCGACGTTTGAATGATCGCGCTCGCGCGACCGTCTTCGCTGCGTATCTGCAACGCCTTTCGATCGGAAGTCGGGTTCAGGATTCTGACGGTGTAGGTGCCTGCGGGCAGAGTCTTTTCTCCCACAGTGAACGCGAACGGGACGTTGGCCTTTATAGCTTGTGAGCTGCCGGTTTGCGCCTGGGCACTAATCGCACCAATTCCGGAAATAATCATGATCGCAATTGTTAATTCAAGATGGCTTTTCATGTCTGAACCTCCTGTTTTTCGACTGACCGGCCGGCTTCATTGTTTTTGGCCTTCACTAACTTACGCGCACGCTCGCGCCGGATTCCCTCACGTCGCAAAAGTATTTGTTGTAGAATTCGCTCGTTTTTTGGGAGAAATTGCGGGCCAAACGGATTCGTCGATGGAATCGCCTGATGCCATAACGCAGCTTTTGATTGACTGGGGTGAGGGCGATCAGGCGGCGCTCGACCGGTTGATGCCGCTCGTTTACAGCGAACTGCGACGGCTCGCGACAAACTACCTGCGCCGCGAACGAGCGGGCCACACGCTACAGCCGACCGCTTTGGTGAACGAGGCTTATCTGAAGCTGGTCGGACAGCGGAACGCGAAATGGCAGAACAGGGCGCACTTTTTCGCCATTTCCGCGCAGTTGATGCGACGAATCCTCGTGGACCATGCGCGCCGCCACCAGGCGGAAAAACGCGGCGGATCGGCCCAGCAGCGACTCTCGATTACGAGTGCGGAAGAGTTTGCCACCCAGCCCGCGGTCGATCTGCTTGCGCTGAACGAAGCGCTGGAGGAACTGTCGAAGATGGATCCTCAGCAGGGCCGGATTGTCGAGCTCAAGTTCTTTGGCGGTCTCTCTATAGACGAAACGGCGGAGGTGCTCGGCATCAGTCACTCAACTGTCGAACGAGAGTGGAAATCGGCGCGTGCGTGGCTCCGCCGCGAGCTCGAGCAGTAGTGAGGGAGTTGGCCCATCTGAGCCGCGTTGTATATAGGGTGAACAAAAAATTTGACGGATGACCCCGGAACGCTGGCAACAAGTTAAAGAGGTTTTTAATTCGGCAATCAAATATTTGCCGGAACACCGCGAGGAGTTTTTGTCCGAAGCTTGTCGCGGCGACCGGGAGCTGCGTTCTGAAGTCGAATCGTTGATCACGTCGCACGAAAAGGACGGCAGCTTCATCGACGAGCCCGCCTATTACGCCGCTGCCGAACTACTCGCGAACGAAAAATCGGAGCTGCCGTCAGGCTATTCAATCGGCAATTACGAAGTGGTTTCGTTTATCAGCCGTGGCGGCATGGGCGAAGTCTATCTCGCACAAGACACACGGTTGAGCCGTAAAGTCGCGCTGAAGCTTTTGCCCGGCGCGTTTACGAAAGACAACGATCGCCTGCGCCGCTTCGAGCAGGAGGCGCGCGCCGCGTCGGCACTCAACCATCCAAACATCATCACGATCTACGAGATCTTCCAGGCCAACTCGACGCACGTCATCGCGACCGAGTTCGTCGAAGGCGAAACTCTGCGCCACCGGCTCGGCCGCTCGTCGCTCGGCCTAACGGAAGCGCTAAACATCGCGATCCAGATCGCCGACGCACTCGCGGCGGCCCATAAGGCAGGCATCACGCATCGCGACATCAAACCCGAAAACGTGATGGTACGGCCCGATGGTTACGTCAAGATCCTGGACTTCGGACTCGCTAAACTGAGCGAGGAAACAAATGCGGCAGTCGCCGCCGAAGCACCGACGAGACAGGTGCGCACGGGCTCGGGATTCGTTCTCGGCACCGCCGGTTACATGTCGCCCGAACAGGCGCGCGGGCTTGCCGTCGATAACCGTTCGGACATCTTCAGTCTCGGCGCGGTTATGTACGAGATGATCGCGCGGCGCAAGCCGTTTGAAGGTGAAACGCCAAGCGACACGATGGCGGCGATACTTAAAACCGAGCCGGTGCCACTTCAACACATAGTGCCGCAAGTTCCGGCGGAGCTCGTTCGCATAGTTCACAAATCGCTGCGCAAGGATCGCGAGGAGCGGTACCAGGTCGTCAAAGATCTCTGGCTCGATCTGAAAGCACTCAAACAGGAACTTGAGTTTCAGGCGAAGCTGGACCGTTCAATTCCGTCCGGCGACGGCGATGGTCTAACGGCCACGATGGATCGGGCACATTCGACGACTGCTGAACCACGGATGGACCGCACGGAGACTCGCAGCGCCATCAACACGATTACCGAATCGTTGAGCGTCGAATTAAAGCGTCATAAATTCGGCGCTGCTGTCGTGCTGGCAATCGTGTTAGCGATCATTGGTCTTGGGGCTTTTGGGATCTACAAGTTAGCCAATCGAAAGCCCGAAGTCGCGGCGTTTCAAAACATCCACCTGGCACGCGTAACAAACTCCGGCGACGTGATCGACGCCACGATCTCTCCTGAAGGCAAGTACATCGTCTACGTGCGTAGCGATCGAAACAATCAAAGCTTGTGGATCAGACAGGTAAGCACTGCGAACGACAAGGAGATTGTTCCGCAAAGTGCCGTCGGTTTCTTCGGTATAACTTTTTCTCCTGATGGTAACGATCTTTACTACGCGTTGAAGGCCAACCTCGATGCCGGCACGCTCTATCGCATTCCCGTGCTTGGCGGCTTGCCCGTAAAAGTGCTCGACAAGATCGATAGTCCCGTTAGTTTTGCGCCCGACGGGAAGCGCTTCGTATTTGTACGCGGTAATTATCCGAATCCCGGCGAAAGCGCACTCATAATCGCAAACGTCGACGGCACCAACGAACGGGCCCTTGCCGTTCGCCAACGTCCCAATCGCTTCTCGCCTATCTTTTTTACTGGTCCTTCGTGGTCGCCGGACGGCAAGCTGATCGCCGCGACGGTCATGGCGTCGGCGAGAGTTAGTAACATCGTTCTGTTTTCCGTTGAAGACGGCAACGAACAGGTGTTGACGCGCGAACCATGGTCCTTCGCGGGACGTGTCCAGTGGTTACCGGATATGAGTGGTCTGTTGGTTGTCGCCGGTGACGGAGTTAACAACTCGCAACATTGGATACTCAGTTATCCGGGCGGTGAAAAACGCCGCGTGACGAACGACCTGAGCGCCTATCGCGCGATAAGCCTGACCCCCGATGGCCAGAAGTTTGCGACAATCCAGGTCGATGGCTTGATCAACGTTTGGGTCGCGCCCGAAGGCGATGCGGAGCAAGCGGTCAGGCTGCCGACAGGTAACGTTGGGTTCTATGCGTCGGCGGGAAACAATCTAAGCTGGACCACCGATAAACGCGTCCTCTTTATGTCGAACGAGGGTGGCATTGCGGATATCTGGATTGCTGATCCGACTGGAGGCAATCGCAAGCAATTGACCACCAAAGGCGGTGGCAGCCCGGTCGCGACGGCTGACGGGAAGTACATCGTTTTTGTTTCCGCGCGCGATGGTCAACTGGCGATTTGGCGAATGAACATTGATGGCAGTAATCCGGTTCGCCTGAGCAGCGGTCCGGCAGACGTGTTTCCTTCGTTGACGCCGGACGGGAAATGGGTGGTCTACGTCAACAACGCCGGCGCGAAACCGACCGTGTGGAAAATTTCCATCGACGGCGGTACAGCGGAGCAGCTCACAGATCACACGGCGAGCTCTGCTGTTGTTTCTCCCGATGGTAAGTTGTTGGCGTATTCGTATCCTGAATCGCCGGATCCATTTGCTCCACCCAACCGAATCGCAGTGGTGAACTTTCCTGACTTCACGCCGGTCGCGACTTTCAACTTTAGTCCGAGCGGCACCGTGTCGACGCTGATCCAATGGAGCCCGGACGGCAAATCGGTCCTTTACTCCGTAAACAGAAACGGCGTTTCGAATGTGTGGAGTCAGGCGCTCGCTGGCGGTCCGCCGAAACAGACCACGTTTTTCAAAGACAGTTTGATGACGGGATTCGCATGGTCCAGCGACGGTAAAATGTTTGCGGCAACGCGCGGTGCCTTGCTGCGCGATGCCGTGCTGATCACCGATCTAAAATAGCTTGGGAGTAAAACATGGATCTTCGTGTGCTGCTGACAACCTTTGGAATCATCTTTCTTGCCGAGATGGGTGATAAGACTCAACTGGCGGCGATGACGATGTCGGCACAGACGAAGAAACCGTGGGCCGTGTTTATCGGCGCCAGTGTTGCGCTCGCGGCTGTGTCGGCGGTTGGAGTGCTGGTAGGAGGCGTCGTCGGACAGTACATCCCGCTGGAATGGGTGAAGCGCATTGCCGCGGCGTTGTTTATCGTCATCGGAGTACTTATGCTAATGGGCAAATTCTAAATGCCCCAAACTCCCCACATCGAACGACACTTCACGTCGAGTGAAGTCGTTCGCGACGTCGTAATCGGAATGGCTGATGGTTTGACGGTGCCTTTTGCGCTCGCCGCGGGTTTGAGCGGGGCAATCGATCAAACGAGCATCATCGTGACGGCAGGTCTGGCTGAGATCGCCGCCGGATCCATTGCGATGGGACTGGGCGGTTACATGGCCGCCAAGAGCGACGCCGAACACTACGCCAAAGAACGTGAACGAGAAAAGCGCGAAGTCGCCGAGATCCCGCACGAAGAGATGCGCGAGGTCGCCGAAGTCTTTCAGGCTTACGGACTGACTGAGGATCAAACGTGGCCGATAGTCCAGGCCCTGAAACGACAGCCGCGCAACTGGGTCGACTTCATGATGCGTTTCGAACTTGGCCTTGAAAAACCGAACCCGAAACGGGCCCTAACCAGCGCCCTGACAATTGCCGGGGCTTACGTGGCCGGCGGCCTCATTCCCCTCGCGCCCTACATCTTTTCGCAGTCAATCTCCGCCGCGTTGCTTGTCTCGATCGTGCTGACACTTATCGCCCTGCTGGTTTTTGGCTTCGTAAAGGGGCGTTTTACCGGAACCAGGCCCCTCCGCAGTGCTTTACAAACGGCACTCATCGGCGGCGTTGCCGCAGGCGCTGCCTTTGGCATTGCCCGGATGATCGGCGGCTAAGTATAATTTCCGGCAGTTTCATTTACTGGCAATCAAATCACTACCCGGCACATCAAGGAGGACAACGAATGGCCACCGAACTACAGCGCTCAGCTTCGCTCGATCGAATCGCAGAGCTTCTCGGACAAGACGCTTCGAAGCTACTCGATTACACGTCGCAGGCAATCCCGAAGGACACTTTGCATTTGCCGGGGCCCGACTTCATCGACCGCGTCTGGGCCATATCCGATCGTCCCACACGGGTCTTGCGTTCACTTCAGTCACTTTTCGACAACGGCCGTCTTGCGGGCACGGGTTATTTGTCGATACTTCCCGTGGACCAGGGTATCGAGCACTCGGCGGGTGCGTCCTTCGCGCCAAACCCGCAGTACTTCGATCCGGAAAACATCATCAAGCTCGCAATCGAAGGCGGTTGTAACGCAGTTGCTTCCACTTTCGGCGTGCTCGGCACCGTCGGCAGGAAATACGCGCACAAGATCCCGTTCATCGTGAAGATCAACCACAACGAACTGCTCACGCTGCCTAACAAGTTTGACCAGGTGCTGTTTGGAACAGTGAAGGAAGCATACAACCTGGGAGCCGTTGCAATCGGCGCCACCATCTACTTCGGTTCTGACGAATCGACGCGCCAGATCACGGAGATCAGCAAAGCCTTTGCGCAGGCGCACGAACTCGGCATGGGCTGCATACTCTGGTGCTACCTGCGTAATTCCAAGTTCAAAACCTCGGAAGGCGACATGCACGCGTCAGCCGATCTGACCGGTCAGGCGAACCATCTTGGGGTCACGATCCAGGCCGACATCATCAAACAAAAACTTCCGGAGCGGAACGCTGGTTACAAAGCCGTCGAAGCCGCGCTGGGTGGTTCCTACGGCAAGACCAGCAAGATCGTTTATGAAAAACTCACGACCGACAATCCGATCGATCTCGTTCGTTATCAGGTAGCGAATTGTTATATGGGCCGTTGCGGGTTGATCAATTCGGGTGGTGAGTCGAAGGGCGCGAGCGATTTGGCCGAAGCGGTGCGCACAGCAGTCATCAACAAACGTGGCGGCGGAACGGGACTTATCTCCGGCCGCAAGGCATTCCAGCGTCCGATGAATGAAGGCGTGCAACTGTTGAACGCCATTCAGGACGTCTACCTTTCCGACGAAATTACCGTCGCTTAACAATCCCTGATCCGTGTATCGCGCCTGAACCCGCGCGATACACGGGCCTCTTTTCTGCCTCCTTGCGATCCGAACAGGCAAACGACCACGACGTCGAACTGCTGAAGGCTGTCGCCCGCCGGGACGAAGCTGCGCTGGGACAGCTCTACGATCACTACCGGCTCATCCTGTTCGGCGTGCTCGTGCGTATATTGAATAACCGCGAGGAAGCGGAAGATGTTTTGCAGGAAGTTTTTCTGCAAGTTTGGCGGCGTGCGGCGGATTTCGACGAGAATCGCGGGAGACCGTTCACGTGGCTCGTGACGCTGGCGCGCAGCCGCGGCATCGATCGGCTGCGCTCCATCGCTTCGCGAGAGCGCGTAGCGGTCATGGCTGGCGACGACGAATCTGACGAGGTGTCGGACGCGGCCTCCGACGCGATCCGGTCCGAACAACGCGGCGTAGTAAACAACGCCCTGTCGCAACTCCCCGAAGAGCAAAAGCGCCCCTTGATGCTCGCGTATTTCGACGGCCTCACGCAGTCGGAAATTGCGACGCAACTCGGAGCGCCGCTCGGGACAGTGAAAACGCGTATGCGCAGTGGCATGATGAAGCTGCGCGAACTGCTTTCGGCTAAGAGCCAATACTTCGATTAACGATGGCGCACGAAGAGTACAAAGAGATGTTACCGGCGCTGGCGCTTTCCGCGCTCGACGCGGAAGACGCGCGCGTGTTGCAACAGCATCTCTCGGAGTGTGCCGAGTGCCGCAGAGAACTCGCGGATTGGGAAAGCACTACGGCCGCGCTGGCCCTCAGCTCCAATCCTGTCGAGCCTTCACCTCAGGTGCGCGATCGGATCATGGGCGCGGTTCGAAGCGACCGGCAAACGCAAGAGAAGTCGCGCGTTGTTCCATTCCCGTCGACAGTGAGCCGGAAAAACATTTGGACCTCGTTCGGACAGGTCGGTGCGATCGCCGCGGCGGTTCTCTGTCTGGTCCTGATTATTTGGATCATCGTGCTGTGGCAACAGAATCGTGAGCTGCGAAGCGAGAATGAAGTTCTGGCGGGCCAGGTCCAATGGCTGGATAGAGAAATCAGTCGCTCGGAGGAGTTCGTCACGATTCTGAGCAAGCCGGGAGCGAGATTCACGACTCTGGAGGGGGGTGGTGAGGGCGCCTACTGGAGTGCGTACCTTGTTTACGATACAACCGGGCGCGCGCTGTTGCTGTCCAGGGGGCTTCCGCCTGCTCCGGCGGGCAAGGAGTATCAGCTCTGGTTTATTGTCGGAAAGAATCCGCCGATTCCCGGTAAAACGTTCGCGCCTGACAACTCGGGGCGAGGCGAGTTGTCGGATCAAATTCCTCGGCAGGCAAGGGACTCCGCAGTGTTTGCTGTGACGTTGGAACGGGCGGGCGGCGTCAGCGCTCCCACCAGCCAAATCTATCTTCGCGGCAGCCTCTAGAAATTTTTAAATCCGCTTTACAAATCCAACCTCGTGGGCTCGTCCGTAATTGCCTTTGTAGTTCTCAACCAACAAAGGAGACATGGCATGCAAAGGAGTAGACGTTTTCAGCGAACAACGGTTCTTGGGTTGGTTCTTTCCCTGCTGTTGACGATGAGTGCGACTGCGAGTGCCGCAACGCAGGAGAAATCGCTTTACGACCGCGTCGGCGGTTACAACGCGCTTGCCGCGGTAGTCGATGATTTCATCGTTCGACTGGTGAGCGACAAACAGTTTGAGAAGTTCTTCATCGGGCAGAGCAACGATTCAAAGAAACGAATTCGCCAACATATTCTCGATCAATTCTGCGCCGCAACGGGCGGTCCGTGTGTCTACACGGGACGCGAAATGAAAACATCGCACGCCGGCCTGGGCATCACCAACGCCGAATGGGACGCAGCCGCAAAGCACCTCGTCGCATCACTCGACAAGTTCAAAGTACCGGAAAAAGAGAAAAGCGAGATTCTCTCGTTCGTCACCAGTCTGAAGAAAGACATCGTCGAGAAACAATGACAATTAGGATGTAGCGATCTGCGTCTGGTTGCGAACAGACGCGGATCGCACATCTTGGGTAAAGCTGTTACACTTTCCGCCATAGACTTAGACGTAAGTAGGGTAATTGTGATGGATACGGGAGAGCGGAAGAAACAGCCGGAACTGGATAACTCGGTTTCAGATTCCACCGGTCAGTACGACCTGCGGTTCGTGCTGTGGCGACAATTTTGCGCGCAACAGGGACTGTCAGTCGATACCTTGCCCAGCCAGTTGACCAACGATCAGAAAGACCTCTGGGAACAGATGAAAGCCAAGCGCCTGCGTTGAACGTTAAAAAGGCCCACCGCCGCGCCAGTAGTTTCCAATCAAAAATGGATTAGTCAGCCGTTCTTCGCCGATAGTTGTCGTTGGACCATGCCCTGAAAAGACCTCGACGTCATCGCCAATCGTCAACAGTTTGTTCTTGATTGACGCGAGCAACTGCTCGGTCGAACCACCCGGCAGATCCGTTCTGCCAATTGAACCGGCAAACAGCACGTCACCCACGAACACCTTTCGTTCCTTAGGTTCAAACAGCACGACGTGACCCGGCGTATGTCCCGGACAGTGGATCACCTCAAACTCGAGTTCGCCGACCGCATACTTCTGCCCGTCCGTCCAATACTCGTCAACCGGAGGCGGCGGCTCGAACTCCATGCCCATCCTGGCCCACTGCGAACGCGGAACGCCGATCCACGCTGGTTGTTCCGGCAGCTCCCGAAACATCAACTCGTCGCCTTTGTGCAAAATGATTTTCGCTTCCGGTTTGAGTTTTTTCAGTGCGGCGACGCCGCCGACGTGGTCGAGGTGCGCGTGAGTCAGCGCGATTGCCTGGAGCGTCAGACCGTGGCTGTCAAGGACTTCGACGATCCGATCCGCTTCGTCGCCAGGATCGATGCAGATCGCGCGTTTGGTAGTTTCGCAGCCGACGATGCGAGAGTGTTGTTGAAACGCCGTGACGGTTATTTGTTCGATGATCATTACCGTATAATTTGTAGCACGGATTAAAAAGCAATGCCTATCGCCACTACATTAGCGCCACTCGCAACGAAGCTCGACTCGATGACCGTCGAAGGCGCACCCGAATTGACAGAATCGCTCGAAGGCGGTGCGCTGAAGTGTTACGCGTGTGGCCATCGATGCCTGATCAAGCCGGGCAAACGAGGCATTTGCAAAGTGCGATTCAACGAAAACGGGCAACTTCGCGTCCCCGCAAACTACGTCGCGGCGCTCGCCTGCGATCCGACCGAGAAAAAACCGTTTTTCCACGTTCTGCCCGGTTCCGACACGCTGACTTTCGGAATGTTGGGTTGCGATCTTCACTGCGCGTATTGCCAGAACTGGCTGACTTCCCAGGCGCTGCGCGACGACTCCGCCGGCACGAACCCGACACCGGTTTCACCCGAACGGCTGGTCACGATGGCGAAAGCTTATGGCGCGGCGATGGTCGGCAGCAGTTATAACGAACCGTTGATCACTGCTGAATGGGCAGTTTCCGTGTTTCAAAAAGCGCGGCCGGAAGGGTTCAGAACGGCGTTCATCTCGAACGGGAATGCAACGCCACAAGTACTCGATTACCTGCGACCGTGGACAGACTGTTACAAGATCGATCTGAAGTCGATGAACGATAAGAATTACCGCCAGCTCGGCGGCGTTGTCGACAACATCCTCGAAACGGTGAAGATGGTCCATGAGCGCGGTTTCTGGGAAGAGATCGTAACGCTGGTAATTCCCGGCTTTAACGATTCCATCGATGAACTGCGACGCGCGGCAGACTTCATCGCTTCCGTGTCTCCCGATATTCCGTGGCACGTCACCGCTTTTCACCAGGATTATCGAATGACGGACAACGCGAACACGACTGCGGAACAATTGATCCACGCCTGTGAGATCGGCCAACAAGCCGGACTCAATTACATCTACGCAGGCAATCTACCGGGAAGGGTCGGACGTTGGGAGAACACTTATTGTCCGTCGTGCGATGAGCTGCTGGTCGAACGCTATGGTTACATGATCCGGCAGGTAAACGTGACCAGTGAAGGTCGCTGCCCGAAGTGCTCAACGACCATCCCCGGCATCTGGAAGTAAACCTGGGTTTACTTTTGGGGCGTCGCGGCTGGCGGCGCCTGAACCTTCGTGACGTGTGAAGCCACTGCTTGCCATCTTCCATTCCGTTTCGCGAAAACGTCGAGGAATCGATACTCACCGGTGATATCTATCGTTTGCTGCGATTTCGGGTCTTTCAACTTTCCATTCTTGATAACGGCCCGCCCAGTTATGAATGCGGCGTCCGCATCGAGCACCGTCACCTTGGTATCAAACATGTCCCACGAATCGGACGTGATCGCGCCAGTCTCGACTAGTTGCACTTCGTCGGCTTTCGTTCCGGTACTTCCGTCGGGATAAGTCAGGACGATATCGTCGGCGAGTATGCGTCTGATGGTGTCCACGTCTTTCGCCTTGGCAGCGGCGGACCAGTCGCGTTCTATCTTGTTTATTTCGGCTTCGACTGAGGCTGTGTCGACAGGTTCGATGGTCGAGTTTCTGTTGGTTGTCAGTGTGGAATTGGTTTCACGGCCGGGCTGGCAGGCGACGGATGCGAGTCCGGTGACCGCGACAGCCAGGGCAAGCGCGATTGATAGCTGGTTTCTGTTCATCGAGTAATAACTCCTTTGCTGCACAATCAGGGTTCCCAAATTCTGGTCCAAAAAACACCCCCTGCTTCTACGCCAAACCGTTTTCCGAGTCAACAGCGTTGTTCGAAAAGATCGCGATTTTCGGAGACGACTCAGGCGGGCTTTTTGAATCCTCTGCGGCCATTGACATCGTCATTTCTTGGGATTATTGTTCGCAACATGTGGGCCGGTTGGGATGTTTTGGCTTTTTAGTCGGCCCCTTACCCTGCCAAGTTTTGGTTCCGAAACATATTATTCCTGGAAAGGAGTAACTATGACTCACGTTGCAAGATCCTCAAAATTATGGATGTTAAGTCGAGCTGCGCTCGTGGGGATCTGTCTCTCCCTTGCGGCTATGTCGGTGACGGCGCAAACCACGCGCAAAACGGCGGCCGGCGGTGAAGAAGATCCGCTCTTTCTCGAGTATCGCGGGATTCAGATCGGTTGGCTTGCGGACGAAGTGCGTAAGAAACTCGGTGTACCCAGAGACAAGAGCGACGAACAGGATCTCTACGTCTTTGACGACAAGGAGATGTGCCAGGTCATTTACGACAAGACGACCCGCAAGGTGACTGCGATCTCCGTTGATTTCATGAACGGCGCGAACAGCCCGATTACGCCACAACAGGTATTCGGGAGTGACGTCGAGTCAAAGCCTGATGGATCGAAGTACAAACTGGTGCGTTATCCGAAAGCCGGCTACTGGGTGTCGTACAGCCGCACCGCCGGCGATTCGCCGATGATCACGATAACGATGCAGAAGCTTCAAATGGGGCCTTAATCCGTTATCATTGGCGGATGAGTTTTCAGGCCAACGCCGGGCTTCTTCCTGACCAGCAGGGATTTCGTAACGCAATCACTGCGGACGCGATCAAGCAGCGCGCTCGCAGTGAGGGTTTTAGCAAGGTCGGAATTGTCAGCACCGCCTCGCTCGACGAGGAGGGGCGGCGCTTGAAAGAGTGGGTGGCTCGTGGCTACCACGGCGCCATGTCGTGGATGGCGCGCGACGTCGAGAAACGCGCCGACCCGCGCGAGATCTTTCCCGCAGCTCGTTCCGTTGTCGTCGTCGCACTCAACTACTACACACCACATCAGCACGAACAGAATCCGGCAACAGGAAAAGTTTCACGCTATGCGTGGGGCGACGACTATCACGACGTCGTGGGCGAGAAACTCCGCGGGGTGCTCGGATGGATCAAACAGCAGGATCCGCGCGCGGACGGAAAAGTCTGTGTCGATATTCAGCCGGTTATGGACAAGGCGTGGGCAGTGCGTGCGGGGCTTGGCTGGCTTGGCAAACACTCCAACGTGATCACGCCGGAATACGGGTCGTGGGTCTTCATCGGCGAATTGCTTCTGAACCTAGAACTCGAATACGACGTCGAACGCGTCGAAGACCATTGTGGGACGTGTACCCTTTGCATCGATGCCTGTCCGACGGCGGCGATTACCGAACCTTACGTCGTCGATTCAAACAAATGCATCTCGTATGCGACGATCGAACTGCGCGCGCCTGAGTTGCCGCCGGAGATCGCGCAGAACCTTTCCGGTTGGATGTACGGCTGCGACATTTGTCAGGACGTTTGTCCCTGGAACCGTTTTGAACAGGTGACCGATGAACCGCGCTTCGCCCCGCGCGAGGGAAACGTAAACGCCGAACTTCGTGATATTGTCCAGCTCAGCCACGACGGTTACGTCGAACGTTTCCGTGGGAGCGCGATGAAGCGCGCGAAGCTTTCCGGATTGCAGCGCAATGCACAGGCCCTGATCGATCGCACACAATGAAAAATCTCAAACTTGCCCTGTTCGCCTGCCTCTTATTATTCGTGTCATTAACACCAACAACAGCGCAAACACCCGCGGATCTTCGTCGCATGGCGGATGAGTATTACCGCTGGCGCAATCAGAATTTTCCGGTTGCTTCCAGTGATGCCGGCCTGCACACGTGGGACGACAAACTCACGGATTACGGCTTATCTGCTGTGTTAGCGAGACGTCTCTACGTTACGGATCTGCTGAATAAAGTGCGCGCGATGCCGGGCGACGGTTGGTCCAAAGACGATCGGATCGACTGGTTGTTGTTTCGCTCGCAACTCGAAGGCGTGGCGTTCTTCAATCGCGTCATGGATTCCGAAGCAACCGACCCGCAGCTTTATGTGAACGAGTGCAGCAGCGGGATCTTTTCGTTATTGAAGAAGGATTACGACACGCCGCGCGTGCGGGCGCTCGCCGCCACGGCCCGTTTGAAGCAGGTGCCTTTCATGGTGGAGAAGGCGAAGTCGAATCTTACGCGTCCGGTTCAGCTTTACGCTCGACTCGCGATCGACTCCGCGCGTTCAATCGACGGGCTTCTGAACGACAGCCTGATGACGCTGGCGAGAGATCTCACGCCCGCCGAGAAGAACAATCTGGTCGCCGCGCGTGATGCCGCGCTGAAGTCGATTCACGGTTTTGCCGATTGGTTGGAGCAACGTCTGCCCGGCATGGTCCCCTTCAAGCCGATGGGCCTGGAGAACTACAACTACCTGCTGAAGAACGTTTACCTGTTGCCGCTCGATTCCGATCAGGTGGAGATGTTGGGCCAGACGGAACTCGCACGATATCGCGCGCTGGAATCTCTGCTTTCCGATCCGGCACTGGCCGATCCGAATCCCGCGCGCAGCAAGAACATCCCGACAGACCAGCAGGACTTTCTCAAAAAGTACGAAAGCCGCCAGGCGGAGATGATCGAGTTTTTGAAAAGCCGCCGGTTGGTGACGATTCCGCCGCACGTTGGTCCATTCCAGATCCGGCAGTTGCCGGAAGCTTTCAAACCGACGAGTCCCGGCGGCTTCATGAACCCGCCCGGTGTTTACGACAAAGACAACAGCGGCTTTTATTTCATTCCGACGTACAACCCGGCGAGCAAGAATTTCTACATCCGCGCCGCAATCGAAGACCCGCGGCCGATCCTGGGCCACGAGGGTATTCCCGGTCACTTCCTTCAACTCTCAATTGCGAACCACGTCGCAAACGAGATACGGCGGCAGCACTTCGACGGGATTCTTATTGAGGGTTGGGCGCTTTACACCGAGGAGATGTTGATGCGCACCGGGTTTTATCCGGACAACTCGCCCGCGCAGGGTCAAATTCTCCGGCTCTCGCGTTATCGCGCGGCAAGGATCGGTGTCGACGTGAACCTGCACACCGGCAAGTGGACATTCGACCAGGCGGTGAACTACTTCATGGAGGCCGGCGGTCTTGACCGCGAAGCTGCCCAAGGTGAAGCGGCCGGCGCAGCTTCGATACCGACGCAGAAGATCACGTACATCACCGGCAAGTGGCAGATCATGCGTTTACTTGGGAGGTATCGCGACAAGCGCGGCGCTGGTTTTCAACTCGGTCAATTTCATGACGATTTGTTGAAAAACGGCAGCCTGCCGCTTTCGATCGTCGAGTGGATTCTGCTCGACGACCCTTCGAGCCTGGACCAGGCGTTGAAGTAAGAACGGAGATTTCGGGTTTTTTACATGTGCTCCCAATTGCGGGAAGCAAATAAACCGATGGTACAACCAAGCAATCCCGCGTACGCGGATGAAGTTAAGCGAAGCTTCGCGAAACAGGCGATCATGGGACTGATCGGCGGCGAGCTGACTCGCGTCGACCCGGGCGTGGTGGAGATCGCGCTCGCATATCGGCGCGACCTGACACAGCAGGATGGTTATGTTCACGCAGGTATCGTAACCACGATTGCCGACTCCGCATGCGGTTACGCGGCGTACACTTTGATGCCGCCGGAGTCGGAAGTCCTGGCGGTCGAGTTCAAAGTGAATCTGTTGCGACCCGCAAAAGGCGAGAAGTTTGTAGCGCGTGCCGAGGTCATCAAACCGGGCCGGACGCTGACTGTCGTTCGCGCAGACGTGTTTGCGATGAGCGGCAGCGAGGAACCGCAGTTGGTTGCGACAATGCAAGGCACCATGATGCGTCTGCCGAGGCGCAGCGCTTGATTGCATGTGTCTGATCCATCACATCGGCGGCGCCTTCAAGCGAAAGCCACAGGAGCTATCGACCACGCTGAGTCAAAAGGCCGGCGACCTTATCAAACGGGCCTTCGACGACGTCGATCCTCAACGACTCGTCGATCATCATGTTCACATCGCAGGCATTGGCGCGGGCGGCACGAATGCGTTCGTGAATGCGAAGATGCACACATGGACGCACCCCTTTCATCGTTTGAAATTCAAGGTGTATATGAGCTCGGCCGGAATCAGGGACGAGCAACATAGCGACGCGGAGTTCGTCCAGCGATTGTCCAGTCTCGTCGAGACCATGCCGAACCACGGCAAGCACCGGATACTCGCCTTTGATAAACATTATCGCCGCGATGGAACGGTCAATCTCGAAAAGACCGAGTTTTACGTGCCGAACGAATACGTCTTCGACGTTACGGATCGGCATCCGGAAATGTTCCTGCCAAACATTTCGGTCAATCCTTACCGGCCCGATGCGATTCAGGAACTCGAGAAATGGGCCGCGCGTGGGGCGCGTGTTGTGAAGTGGTTGCCGAACGCGATGGGCATCGATCCTTCCGATCCGCGTTGCGATCCGTTTTACCAGAAGATGAAGGAACTCGATCTCGTGCTTTTGAGTCACGGTGGTGAAGAGAAGGCGGTCGAGGCGGAAGAAGATCAGAAACTCGGCAATCCGTTGCTCTTGCGGCGCGCGTTGGACCATGGTGTGAAAGTGATCGTCGCGCACTGCGCCGGCCTGGGCACGAACGACGATCTTGACGACAAGAGCCGGCGCCAGGTTGAGAATTTCGATCTGTTCATGAGGCTGATGGACGACAAGCGTTACGAAGGACTGGTCTTTGGCGAGACGTCGGCAATGACGCAGTTCAATCGTGCGGGCCGGCCTTTGAGGACCATTCTTGAACGCGAAGATCTTCACGAACGGCTGGTGAACGGTAGCGACTACCCACTGCCCGCTGTCAATCTCCTGATCCGAATGCGTCCGCTGGTGCGAAACGGCTACATCACCGCCGGCGAAGGCGATTCGCTCAAAGAGATCTACCAGTACAACCCGCTTTTGTTCGATTTCACCCTCAAGCGCACCCTCAAACATCCGGAAACAGCCCGCCGCTTGCCCCCGTCAGTGTTCATGCGAGACCCGGTTCGCTAAAGATATTGTTTTTATCCGTGTTACCATCTCGGAGTAATGTCACTCTTACGCGATTCATATGGCCGCGCCATTCGCGACCTCCGTGTCTCCC
>CBFGMX010000002.1:0-76790 GCA_965649955.1 uncultured bacterium | reverse complement strand
ACGTCTCCCGCCCTCACTAATTTCATCCCGTCCGCAGTTTCTAGGCGCAACGCGCCATCGCTCTCCACGCCACGAGTGGTACCTTGCCAGACCTCATTGCCGTTCGCCACCTGCACGGGCTTGCCGGTTGCGTACGACGAGCGGCTGGTCCAGGCCGCAACGATCTTTTCAGCGCCATCAACTTCGTGAAGCAACGAATACCACCGCGACAACGCTCGCAACAGCGCCGCCAGCAACGTCTCTCGTTCCGGAGTCCCGCCCGGCGATGCTTCCGCCACCGAAGTGGCAACGTCCGACAACTCTGAAGGATAAGCGTCGGCGGTCAGGTTGATCCCGATGCCGACGATGACCGCGCGGGCGGCCGGCGTCTCGACAGACTCCGCCAGTATGCCGCAGATTTTTCGTTCACCTGAAAGAAGATCGTTGGGCCACTTGATGTCGGTATTTACATCGCACACCTCGCTCAGAGCGTCACCCACCGCCAGCGCCGCCATAAAAGTGATAAGCGACCACTGGTCCTGTGGGATTGTCGGCTGCAAAAGAATGCTGAAGTAAAGACCGGCGCCGCGCGGTGACGACCAGGCGCGCTGCAAACGGCCACGGCCCGCGGTTTGCTCCTCCGCCACAACCGAGAGCCCCTCCCCGGCGCCTTCTGACGCCTGCCGCGCCAGTTCGGTGTTGGTGGAAGGCAACGACTCGAATCGCAGGATCCTGGGTTTGAGGGATTTCATCAATGCTCGCTACCGACTGCTTTGCACAAGAAGAAGCTACATCCGGCAACCTGTCTCACGCAAAGGCGCAAAGTCGCAAAGGACTGCCAGGTTTTTGGAAGGTTTCTTTGCGTCTTTGCGCCTTTGCGCGAGACAGGTTTTCTTACAGCCGACGCCTCGAGACTACTTAATACTTTCTATGCAAGGCCTACAGGATATTAACGTGAAGACAACTCTACTGCCTAAACTCGAAATACCGCTGGTCACCCTGGCACTGGTCACGGGCGCGGCGTTTCTGACGAAGATGTGTTACCTCTCACTCTTATTCAACACGCTCTTCATCGTCGCGTTCCTCGGCATCTTTTACTGGTACGTTCGCGCGCGGCTGGGCGTGCGTATACCGCTGGTCCTTCTTGGTCTCGTGTTTGCCGCATTGCAGGTTGACGCACTGGGAAACTTCTTCCGCATGTACGGGCGACAATTTGGACCAATGCAGTACGACGAGTTCTCGCATCTCATGGTGCAGGTATTAATCAGTCCGATCATCGTGTGGTTTGTGGCACGCCTGCTGCACCAGTTTGGCTATCGCCTGCCACTCACGCTGACTGCGTTCTTTGCTGCGAGCATCGTGTTCAGTTTGTCCGCTGCATACGAGATCATCGAGCTGTGGGACGAGCTTTACTTCGGCGGCCAGCGAATCTGGGGTAAGTACGACACGGCCACCGATCTTCAGTGGGACCTTTGTGGCATCATCGCCGGAACAATGTTTTCCTGTATCATGTTGCGGACGTTTCAACCCGTCTATAAATCAGCACTAGAGCAGTCGCAAGTTTCTGTCGCCAGAATCCCGTGATCGACTGGTTCCCTATCAGGCTTTCCTTCGCCGTGGCCACGGCTGCCACATTGATCGCGCTGGTGGCCGGTTCGGCACTCGCTTGGGTGCTCGCACGCAAACGATTTCCCGGACGCAATTTGATCGATGCGCTCGTCACGTTGCCACTCGTTCTGCCGCCAACGGTCCTTGGCTATTACCTGCTGGTTTTACTCGGCACGCGTTCGGCAGTCGGCGGATTTCTCTATCGCAATTTTGGTATTCGACTTACGTTCACGGTGACAGCGGCGATCATCGCGGCGACGATCCACGCGCTGCCATTGGTTACGAAGAGTTTGCGCGCTGCGTTTGAAGGAGTGAACACGGATCTCGAAGCAGCAGCGCGCACGCTTGGGCTCAACAATCGCCGGATCTTTCTTCGGGTGACGTTGCCGCTCGCTTCGAAGGGCGTGCTGGCGGCGACGGCGCTCGCGTTCGCGCGTGCGCTGGGCGACTTTGGAGTGACGATAATGATCGCGGGAAATATTCCCGGCAAGACGCAGACTGCTTCAGTCGCGATTTACGATGCGGTACAGGCCGGGCGGGATAACGAGGCGTTTACGCTCGCCGTGACGGTGTCGGTGATCGCGACTCTCATGCTTTACGTGATCAATCGATACGGTCGAGTAGGATGGTAGCTACCAAAGGTAACCACAAAGAGGCACAAGAGCCACAAAAGGCACAAGAGCCACGAAGAAAGTTTGGTTGGCCGTTGACCTTAACCAAATTCTTAGTGCCTTGTGCCTCTTTGTGGCTAGCTTTTTGTTGCTAACGTAGGAGCCCTTTAAACTTCGACTCGCTGATCGAGTAACCAGGGAACACGGATTTTAGGTCCGTCGCGCCCAGGTGGCGACTCGAGATCTCAGCGAACACGTCACGAAAATCCGTGGTCAAAGCAAGATCGCGACCTTCGAAAAGCTGATCGCTTCTGAGTCCCGGCCAGCGCCCGTAAACCTTGCCACCAAGCACTGCGTTCCCCATCACAAACATCGCGTTCGCGTGTCCATGGTCGGTGCCGCGGTTGCCGTTCTCTCTCACAGTTCTCCCAAACTCCGACATCGTCAGAATCACCACGTCGTCCATTCGCTGGCCCAAATCCTGGTACAACGCCGCGATTCCGGAACTGAACGTCTGCAAAAGGTTCGCAAGCTGTCCACGGCTGTTGCCCTGGTTGACGTGAGTGTCCCATTGGCCCATGTCGGTGAAGGCGATTTCCAAGCCGATGTCTGATTTGATCAATTGCGCGATCTGTTTGAGCGAGTTGCCGAACGGGTTTGTCGGATAGACGGCGCCGTTCTCGGGTTTGTACTTCGCAGGGTGGGCATTCTTCAGATTGTTCACTGCTTCGAACGTCTCACGACCCGTTTTCCCGAGCACGTCTTTGTTCTGCTGCGAGTATATTTCTTCGAAGGTCGTTTGCAGGGTCGCCGACGATTTGCCCGCGCGAATCGTAAAGTCGGAAAGGTTCGCCATCGCAACTGACGGAGCCCGTCCCATCAGCGCGCGCGGCATTTCGCGAGTCATCGCTACGGCACGAAACGATGAATTCTGCGGCGCCTTCCTGGTTTGCAGGTAGCGATTGAGCCAACCATCGGGCGTCGATTTCACACCGGGCGTCGCCGACTCCATGTAGTCCTGCGCATCGAAATGAGAGCGCGAATTGTCCGGCGAACCTGAGGCGTGAACGATCGCGAGCCGCTTGGAATCCCACAGAGGTTTAAACGACTGCATCGACGGATGTAGTGCGAAGAAACCGTCGAGGTTGATTGCCGATTCGCTTCCTCCGTCAGGTTTCGGAATGGCGATCGACGGGCGGGCGTTGTAGTAGTCCGGCTCACCAAACGGAACGACCATGTTCAGACCATCAACCGCGCCGCGTTGAAAGATCGCGATCAGGACCTTACGGCGGCCACCGGCCAGCGCTTCCCGGCCCATGACGACGCGCTCGAGAAACGACGGCGCTGAAAGCGACACGCCAACGCTCGCCAATGCAATGCCCCCCGACTTCAGAAAAAACCTGCGATTCATCTGTAAACTCCTACTGTCTCTGAAACTCCGGCGTGCCCAGTATCAGGCCGACTACCTTCGCGACTGAGTCCGCCTGGTCCACCTGCTTCAGCAATGTCTCTTTTGTTGCGGCGGACACTTCTCCCGCCAGGATCATTCGTAAAGATTCGTCGACCATTCTGTTTTTATCCGTCTGTTTTACGACTAGCGGCAGGTCGACCCTGGTTCCCGGGATCCGATTGGCGGCTAACGCAACACCGAAGTTCATGCGCTCGAGCAAACCACCGGTGTTGACCCAACTTTCCGCGGTATCCGAATAGCCGTTCGGACTTTGATGACCATAAAGCGGTTCACCCATGCGCGCGATCCATTGATGCGTGCCTGGTCCACCGTTCGTATCGGCACCGACGACGCGGATCGCGCTGATCGCGAGCTCAAACGGCCGCTTCACTTTCGCGCGATAGCTTTCGGAAGAGTTGAACTCAGGCGAGAAGAAGATCGCCTTCAGCGTTTCACGTATGTCGCCATCGCTCTTCGTGAACGCCGCGGCGACGCGATTGACCAACGCAGGCGGTGGATTGTCGGAAACAAAGTGGCGTACCAGCTTGGTCGCGATGAACTTCGCCGTCGAAGGATGGTGCGCAAGCATCTCGAGCACCATCAGGCCGTCGTTGAAACCGCCACCGGCGGGAATCTTGCGCCCGAGAACGATCTTCTCGCCGTCGTCGTGCGCACGGGCGTTGAAGAAGAATGTGCCGGCGGGCCGGCGCGCACGCGTCTCTTCACCTCGTAGCGCGTTAATCGCCGCAACGCCGCCACGCGGCTGGAAGATGGTCCACCCGGTAAAACAACGCGCAACTTCCTGCACGTCTTTCTGCGTGTAACCGCCGTCGACGCCCAGCGTGTGCAGTTCCATCAACTCGCGCGCGTAGTTCTCGTTGATGCCGCGACGTGGTTGCTGGACCGGCTGGTTGGGCATCGCCTGCGCACGCCCGCGGTTTGCAACTGCCGATTGCGGGCTCACGCTCTGGAAGTTGTCCAGGTAAAACAGCATCGCCGGACTCTGCGCGGTCGCCTGTAGCAGGGCGGAAAACTTGCCCATCGCATGCGGGCGAATCGTGTCGCGATCGTAAGCAGGCAGCAGCCAGCGGTCGGCGCCTTTGCCGGCGAAGACGTTGAAGTGGTTGGTCCAGAAATCGACCATCACTTCCTGTAACTGGCGTTCGCTGTAGACGGCGCGCAGGATTCGCGACGCGTGCAGTTGGGCCATGATGCGTTGCGGTTGTTCGAGGCCGTTGTCTTTGTAGTACTGCTGGATCAACTGACGGTATTCGGCGTTTTCACGCGGGTTCTTTGAATTGTCTCGTGCTTCTGCGAGATCCTTCGGCAACAACCCGCGGTTTTGAAGTTGGCGGAGCAGTTGCCCCGGTTGGGGATACTTTTCGTAGAGCTCCGCAACCGACATGTTGAGCACCGTGAGGTCTTTGATCTTGTTTTCGGCAACTGTGTCGGCGATTTTTTCGGGGTTGAGCTGCTGGTTGATGTAGTTCTCGAGCCCTATCGCCTTGACGCGTTCCACGTCCCCGGGCCGCGCGCCGAAACCGAGTCGATTAAGCACGTGAACGATGCGCTGATCTTCGGTCAGGCGACGGGTTTTGGCGGACGAGACAAGCGGCAGCGTTGTTGCAACGATCGAGGCAATTAACGACAGGACCGCGATTTTTGAAGTGGATCTTTTCATAACAACCCGTTAGACGCCGCAATCGGGCGCTTGGTTGAAAAAACACTCTCGGACAGAACAGTCAGGAAGGGGGCAAGCACAGCGCGCCCCCGCTCTCATCGACCAATATTGCCAACGCAGCGGGGGCGTTGCCTCCTTCCTTACCTGTTCTTTTCGGTGTTGTCACTAGCTTGCTGCACTCTTTCATTAAGGTCCATCAGTAGTCGAGGTCGTGCGATTGGCGGGCGGGTTGCGCCCCATCGGCCGCGGATACGTGACCGGGCTGCGGTTTCCGTCCTTATCTATAGCGCGGACGCCGAAAAAGTAGTTGTCCTTCGACATTCCCTTCATCGTAAACGTCGTGACCTTTCCCACAGGCCGCGAATTGGTCCAGACGGCCGCCGTGGTGTCGCGCCAAACGATCTCGTATCCCGCAAGGTCAGGTTCCTTGTTCGCTTCCCACCGCAAATCCGTGTCGTGCGACAAACGCGCCGACAGGATCGTCACGCCTTTGGGCCTTGCCGGGGCCAGCGCCAACGCTGCCAACGAAGCCGCATTCACACGCGCCACCTTCGCTACGTAATCGAAATCGACATACTCCGGCAGGTCGCCATAATGTATGCCATTCTCGACGCGCACATTCTGATGTTGACGACGGAAGTCTTCATGCACTTCGGTAAAACGGACCGCCGGATAACCACGTTCGAGAAACGGAATGTGATCGCCGCCGCGGCCGTATCGATCGCGCCGGTAAATCATCATCACTTTCATCTGCGGCACGTAGCGCTCACCCGTCTCCTTGATGAAACGCGCCAACTGACGTGACGCCGAATCGTTCTCGCCGCCGACACTGCGTCGCGTGTTTGCTTCCGCGGGAGTTTCGTTCGACGGCACACCTTCGGAAAACACTCGCACCATACCGCGCTCGATCACCCCGTTACCACCAAGCGTGTTGCCAATGATGTCGTTCGTCAACATCGCATCGATGTTCCAGTTCTTTTGCTTTGCCTGTTCGGCGAAGTAAGTCGAACCGAGCAGGCTTTGCTCTTCGCCAGCGACGGCCATGAAGATGATCGTTGCTTCAAACTGATGCTTCGCCATCACGCGGGCCATCTCGAGCACCGCCGCTGTGCCGGACGCATCATCGTTCGCGCCGGGCGCGTCGCACTTCGCGTCGGTCGGGCTGTTGCACATCGAGTCGTAATGACCACTCACCACGTAGATGCGATCGCTCGACTCGGGCTGCGTGCCTTTTAACGTAGCGACGACGTTCGTGATGATCGTCGGTTGCGGAACGCGCGCCGCTTTTGCTTGTTCGTACGACTGCTTTTCGACAGTCATCCGTCCGCCCGACGCCTCCGCTACTTTCAGAAACTCGGCGTACAACCAGTCGCGCGCGGCGCCGATGCCTCGGTTTGGATCGTTCTGTTCGGACAACGTGTTGCGAGTGCCGAACGAGACTAGCTTCTTGATGGATCGATCGATGTTGCGCGAGTCGATTTCGCGCACGATAGCCGCGATGGTCCGATTGCGTGTAGCAGGCGGTCTTCTTTGTTGGGCAGAAACTGAGTTTGTAATTAAGCCAGGAGCCAATGCACACAACAAGACATGAGCAAGCAGTTTTGTGGGCTTCATGGCGGACTAATTTAACACTGATTGGACCGCGGGTTTAGCGGATGCGGTAAGTGCGGCCCTTCCAGACGACGATGATCTCGCCGGGGAGTTGTTCGGCGATTGTGCGAATCGACGGTTCGTCGGCAACGAGCGCGCGATACTGTTCCGATCCACGCGCAACATTCGTAATTGCCTTCGACGAGTCGAAGCCAGTGTCGACCCAAACGTTACCGCGTTTGCGAAAGCTACGACCGCCAACTGAGCGCATTTCGCCTGCGACGCCGAATTCGCCTGTTGGCAGGGGTGAACGCTTTAAATCGCCCGCCCCCTGAGCCGTGGATTCGCGGCTCTTGGCGCTGCGTACCTCTATATCTTTACGAGCCGTCTGACCCTGCGTCACCGTAACTGAAGCGGTCCCGGTTGCCGGCGCTCGATTCGTATTCGCTTGCTCGGCGCGGGACTTAATCTCGTCCCGAACAGCTTCGGCCTGCGCCGCAGCTTCTTGTTTTTTCTGCTTTTGGAGATCCGTCGACGGCGCCTCTTCGCTTTCGACCGTCGCAACTTTGGGCGGTGCTACCGGCGGCGCAGCCGCAGCGCCCGCTGCAGCCGCGGGCTGGTTGGCCGCAACTGCACCATCTTTTCCGACCGGAGCGACCGGTTGACGTTGCTGACCTCGTGTTTTCGAAGCGCTCTGATCCTCCGTTTTTGTAACCGTCTGATCATCATGAGCAACCGGCTGCGAAGCTGGAGATTCGGGCGCACCAGGCACGGCTGCCACAGAGCCGCCTTGATCCCTTTGGGTAACTTGAACCATGGGGGTGGCACGCCGATCCGAACGAAGCATAAAGAGTCCGACTACGGCAATCACAATCAAACCAAGCGCGGGCACCGCATACCGCAACACCATCGGCGAAAACAGACTCGCAAGAAAAGCCTTCAAACCTGAAGGCGCAACTGTACTCACGGTTTGCGGCGCCGGAACCGGACCTTGCGCGGCTACAAGCTGCGTCACTAGTTTGCGGCAGGTCGAACAATCAGCCAAATGCTCCATATAACGAACACGGGCCGCCGCCGGCAACGCGTTCGCAACATACGAGTTCAACTCGTCAGCATCGAGATGCTGCTCGTCGATTTCAGAGACGGGAACCCCGTTACGCCGGCTTAGCTGGCGTAACAACAGATCCATCTCGTTGTTTGGTTCCGATTTCATCTCCAATTGAAGAACGTGCGTTTAGCCATACCTTGCATCATCTTTGATTCAAAAGCGCTTCCACATCCGTGTCTAACTGTTGCCCAACCTCCGAAAAAGATCGCTCAGCTTCGGCTTTTGTCCAACCCCGCTCGCTAACGAGGATCTCGCTCACGCGCTTGCGAAGCTCGGTTTGTATGCGGGTCAAACGGCGGCTCGCAGTCGCCTCGTGCACACCCAGCACGGCGCCTGCTTCGCGCAAACGCAGGTTGTCGAAGTAGTAAAGTTTTACGAGCAACCGATCTTCACCGTTCAACTCCTGCACCGATTTGCTCAGTGCCTGCTGCAACTCCGTCCTCGCGAATCGATTCGACATCGACTCCTCCGGGTTTTGCATCCCGGCGAGTGCGGGTTGACCGTCGGCAACGTGCACTTCCTGTGCGAGTCGATCGAGATCGGCGTCCTCTTCCGTTTGTACCAGCTTCGCCTGTTTTCTAAACGAGTCGATCGCCAGTTGGGCAACAACCGCGCGCAACCACCCGGCGAGCGAACCGCGCCCCGAGTAGTAGGCCAGTTTGCCTGCGGGGCGACCATCGTTGCGCGTCCGAAGTCCGTAGAGTTCCGCCCAGATCGACTGGGCGAGATCTTCAGCAGCGTCTTCGCTCGAACTCGCCGATCGCGCCGCTGAGCGAACAGCAGGCGTGAATCTTTCGACCAGCTCCGACCACGCCTTTTCATCGCCGCGTTCGCAGGCAACGATCAAACAAAGATCGTCTGCTTGCAATTCATCAATGAACTTCCGAATTTCATCTTTAGAAGTATTGGGGTTATCACGCAGAAGATACTTCTCCACTGCGGTAAAAATCCGTGTTACCAGACACTCGCGGCTCAGCGAACGATTGTCCCCGGCCCGGGCAAGCAACCGGGCCGCGCCTTCGTTCAGCAGAGTTTCGATTTCGCGGCTTTTGGAATCCACGGCAAGTCTCAAATAATTTCGCCTAATCCTACCACTCTCGCCTTTCGTTTGATGCACGAAGTAGACTTTTGACACCCACCTACCGCTAAGCTAGATTCACAAAGAAACAAGGGTTCTCCGAATCTTGCCCATGCTGCGCGTCACAGAAATCTTTCGTTCGATCCAGGGTGAATCGACCCATGCCGGTCGTCCGTGCACGTTTGTCAGGCTGACGGGCTGCCCCATGCGTTGCGTTTGGTGCGACAGCGAGTACACGTTCACCGGCGGCGAACACATGTCGATCGACGCGGTGATGGACCAGGTGCACGCATTCGGCTGCAACCTGGTGGAAGTGACCGGCGGTGAACCTCTCGCGCAAAAAGAGGCTTTCGAGCTGATTAAACGTCTTTGCGACGAAGGCTTCGAGGTGCTGATCGAAACCGGCGGTTACGTTTCAACTGCCGATTTGGACCCACGCGCAAAGGTTATTCTCGACATCAAGTGCCCCGCGTCGGGCGAGGAACCAAGAAACGACTGGTCCAACCTCGAGCGTCTCCGCGCCGACCGCGATGAAGTGAAGTTTGTCATCGCGGACGAAGGCGACTGGCACTACGCGAAGAAAGTAATCGAGGACCACGATCTGCAAACTCGCACGCTCGCGATTCTGATCTCCCCGGCGTGGGGTGAAATCGAATTACAGCAACTTGCGGACTGGATCGCCGGCAGCGGCTTAAGACTGCGCATGCAATTGCAGTTGCACAAATACATCTGGGGACCGGACGTGAAGGGAGTTTGATGGGCGGCTCACAGGAACTCGCGACTGAAGTCGACGAGATGGAAAAAGGGCTCGAAGAGACCGACGAACGCCGTCTCGCCGTCTGTCTCGTCTCAGGTGGAATGGACTCCTGCGTCACGGCGGCCATCGCCCACGAAGAAAACGACGAACTCGCGTTTCTTCACGTCTCGTACGGACAACGCACCGAACAAAGAGAACGCGAAGCCTTTGAGTCGATTGCCGATTACTACAACGTCGCGTCGCGCTTGATCGTCTCGTTCGAACACCTCGCGCGGATCGGAGGATCTTCGTTGACGGACAGTCAGATTCCGGTGACTGCGCCCGATCTCGCAACGCGCGCGATTCCGTCGAGCTACGTGCCGTTCAGAAACGCGCATCTGCTCGCAACCGCCGTCAGTTGGGGTGAAGTCATCAAAGCCCGCGCGATCTACATCGGCGCTGTCGCGGAAGATTCATCCGGTTATCCCGATTGCCGCCCCGAGTTCTATGCCGCTTTTCAAAAGACAATCGACGTCGGGACAAAACCGGAGACGCACATCGCAATCAGGACGCCCGTAATCGGAATGCGCAAGTCTGACATCGTACGGAAAGGACTCGATCTAAACGCCCCGCTTCATCTGACGTGGTCATGTTACCAGGCCTCAGATCGCGCCTGCGGAAACTGCGATTCCTGTGCTCTTCGATTGCGCGCGTTTCGCGAGGCGGGCGCGACGGATCCGATACGCTACCTCCTTGACAGTAGTCGCTCAGCTTATTAAGTTTAGGACACTTATTAGAGTCGCTATTGTTACAACGAACCAACAGTGGGAACGCATCTTACGGGTCTGTCTCGACGACGCGAATCCCCGCAGATGGAGGAATCTTTCAATGATTGGCAAATACTTTTTCGGAGCGCTGGCAGTCGCCATACTGCTTGTTACCGCTTCGATCAGTGCGGTCGCCCAGGTCGGCGAACTTCGTGGCACGGTCATGATGAAGCAGGCCGATGGCCAAAAGGTTCCCCTTGCTGACGCGCAGATCGACGTCTTCCGCGTCGACATCAAAGGTGAATACAAAACCAAGACGAACAAGAAAGGCGAATTCGTGTTCGCTGGTATACCGTTCGTCGGCACGTACGTGGTTGCCGCGAGCCATCCGACCGCTCGTCCGAATTTCATGCCGGGCGTCAAGGCCGGTCGTGGCGTTCCCGTCGATATCGAAGTCACACCGGGAGACGGAAAGCGACTGACGTTTGACGAGATCAAGGGCGCAGGTGGCGCCGCGCCGCCGGCGGCCGCCAGCGGTGGATCGTCAGGCAATACTGGCGGCGGTGAATCCGAAGCTGAAAAGGCGAAACGTGAAGAGTTGCTCCGCAAGAACAAGGAGATCGAAGAGAGCAACAAGAAGATCGAAGCGGCAAATGCAACCATCGCCCGCACGTTCAAGGCCGGCAACGAAGCTCTTGCAGCCGCAACCACCGCGACAAAAGCCCAAAACAACGAACAGGCCATTCAGAAGTACACCGAAGCCATCACCCAGTTTGACGAAGGACTTGTCGCCGATCCGGAGCAGCCCGCGATTCTGACGAACAAGGCCGTCGCTCTGAAAGGCCGGGGTGTCGAGAAGTACAACATGAGCATCCGCTCGAAGACGCTCGACGACGCAGGTAAAACTGCTGCAATCGAAGGCGCAAAGGGCGACTTCAAGGCAGCCGCAGAAGCTTCAGCTAAGGCAGTGACCCTGCTCAAAGCGCAAACGGTGCCTACCGATCCCGCTGAATTGGCGCGTTACAACGGCAACAAATACGCCGCCATGCTGACGCAAGCAGAAGCGATGCGTCTTTTCGTGAGCAAGGTTGACGGAACAAAAGCGGCCGAGGGAGTTACGGCGTTTAAAGACTACATCGCAATCGAAACTGATCCGGTGAAGAAGGCCAAGGCCCAGCTCGACCTGGCGCAGATGCTGCTGGATTCGGGAGCTCCCGATAAGGCGTTTACCGAGTATGAGGCAATTCTGGCGTCTACGCCTGAAAACCCCGACGCAAACCTCGGGGCCGGACTCGCACTCTACGCCGCGAACGACAAGGCGAAGTTTCAGGATGCCGCGAATTACCTTCAGAAGTTCGTCGACAAAGCGCCGGACGGCCACCCGTTCAAGGACGACGCCAAGCTGATCCTGCAAGAGATGAAGTCGAGCCAGAACATCACTCCGGAGAAGAACCCGAAAGCGCCTCCGAGGCGACCGCGTCCATAACGGAGCAAGCCATCCCAAGTTTCGCCTAATCCGTGCCGTCTGTTGGACCAACAGGCGGCGCGGATTTTTGTTAAATTCCCTACCATTTTTGCTGGAAATCGTAGCTTGACACTCTCTTCGTTCAAACAGTACTATGAGTGCACAACGATGTTGTGCGCATCGTTGACTGGGTAGATTCGAGAGCATGCCTCGCGCCACTTCGGCGCCTCAATCCTTTCACAGAGACTGGGACGTTAGCGAACGTCGCTAGTAGCCAGAGTCACAAATGTCAGCCAAATTAGGCGAAATTCTCGTCCGCGAAAATCTAATAAGTCCCCAAAACCTGAGAGAGGCCCTCGACTACCAGCGCGAGCACGGCGGCCGGCTCGGTTTCAATCTCGTGAAACTCGGCCTGGTCAGCGACGACATGATCACGGCCGTCCTCTCCAGACAATACGGCATCCCCTCCGTCAACCTCGACCTCTTCAACATCGACCCGAACGTGCTCCGGCTCATCCCCCAGGAAGTCGCGCAAAAGCACTGCGTCCTGCCGCTCTCGCGCGTCGGCGCCACGCTCACGCTGGCCATGGTCGACCCCACCAACGTCTTCGCAATGGACGACGTGAAGTTCATGACGGGGCTGAACGTCGAACCGGTTGTAGTAGCCGAGGGCAGCGTGCAACAGGCGATTGCGAAGTACTACGGAACGTCGCGCGAGATCGAACTGGCGATGGCGGCCGAAGATGTCGCCGCCGAATCGCGCAACGGCTCGAACGGCTCAAACGGCGCCATCACTCACGCGGATCTCGTTTCTCTCGACAGCATCGATTTCGCAGACACTGACGCCGAAGGCGTGGAAGTGCTCGAGGACAACGAGGAGATCGATCTCTCGACGTTGTCGCGCATGAGCGAAGACGCGCCGGTGGTCCGCCTGGTAAACGTCTTGCTGGTCGACGCCCTTCGCCGCGGTGCTTCTGACATTCACGTGGAACCTTACGAGAAGGAGTTGCGCATCCGTTTCCGAATCGATGGCGTGCTCTACGACGTGATGCATCCGCCTCTGAAGATGCGCGACGCGTTGATCTCGCGCGTCAAGATCATGTCGAAGCTGGACATCTCGGAAAAGCGTCTCCCCCAGGACGGCCGCATCAAGATCAAAGTGAAAGTCGATTCGCGTTCGCGCGAGCTCGACTTTCGTGTCTCAACCTTGCCGACGCTGTTTGGCGAGAAAGTGGTTCTTCGTTTGTTGGACAAACAGAACCTGATGTTGGACATGACGAAACTCGGTTTCGAGCCTGAGTCGCTGACCAAGTTCAAGCGCAACATCTCGAAACCTTACGGCATGGTCCTGGTTACTGGACCAACCGGAAGTGGTAAGACAAACACGCTCTACTCTGCCCTGCAATCGCTAAACACGGTCGACACGAACATCATGACCGCTGAAGACCCGGTCGAGTTCAATCTGCCCGGCATCAACCAGGTGCAGATGAAAGAGCAGATCGGACTGAACTTCGCCGCCGCGCTCAGAGCGTTTCTACGGCAGGACCCAAACATTGTTCTCGTCGGCGAAATCCGCGACTTCGAAACCGCGGAAATCGCCATCAAGGCCGCGCTCACCGGACACCTCGTACTCTCTACCCTTCACACCAACGATGCTCCCTCAACCATTTCCCGCCTCATGAACATGGGCATCGAACCCTTCCTTGTCGCCACTAGCGTGAACCTCATCCAGGCTCAACGTCTGATTCGTCGCGTTTGTAAGGACTGTAAACAGGAACACCAGACCCCGGCCGAGGCCCTGGTCGAAGTTGGCTTCTCGGCTGACGAAGCCAAAACGATCAAGACCTACAAGGGCAGGGGATGCACAACCTGTAACAGTACTGGTTACAAAGGCCGAATCGGACTTTACGAAGTGTTGGAAATAACCGACGAGATTCGTGAGCTGATCTTGATCGGTGCTTCCGCGCTTGAATTAAGGAAGAAGGCGGTCGAAGACGGCATGATCACGTTGCGCGAATCAGGTTTGCACAAGATTCGCAGCGGCGTGACGACGCTCGAAGAAGTCGTTCGCGAAACGGTCGCCTAATCGAGGAGAAACCCGAAGATGCTAAGAACAATTGCCATAACGCTGGTGCTGCTGCTCTCCGTGGGCGTCATGCTGCCGTTTGCGAATTCAGCGCATGGAATCAGGCAGAGCACACAGGTAACGCAGAAGAAGTCGAAACGCTACCGTTCACGCGCCTGGTGGCGACGATATCGCGCCCGCATGCGAGCGAGGCGGGCTGCGGAGGAGTTAGCGCACCGCAATGCCATGATGTCGCTGCCGCAAAACCTTGCGGTCGGCGATCTGTCGGCGGTAGCTGGACCAGCTTCGCCATCGTCGCCGGCAAACGCCGGCGCCACGTCGTTCAACGAATTACCGCCATTGCCGCCGTTGCAGGTACCGATCACGATCGAGACTGCAGACACAGCCGTGGCCCAGGTAACGACGCCGTCGGTCCGTCAAACAAGACCGACGCTCGCCATACCTCAAACAGCGCCGGTTACTCCGGCTGCTGTAGCTCCTGCGACGACCGCTAACACCGCAGCGCCGGCGATAGTTTCAGCGCACGCCGCGGTTAGCGCGACGAGGCCTCGCGTGGTTAACGCTGTCCGTCCTGTTGCCGCGCCCGAAAGTGCAGCAAAACTGCCGGGTCAGATGAACCTGTCGGTCGTGGCGCTCAGCCGTCCGAATCCGATCTTCTTAACCCAGCGCGAACAGAAAAAGATGCTGGCCGGCGTGCCGGTGGCCGATCTGCGTCGAATGGTGATCGACAAGATGGTCGCCTCGGGTGGCTGGGTAGTAAACGACTTCGTCCGCGAAGTGAATGGCAATCGTGTTTTCGTCGTGACGGCGCGCACTCCAAAGGATGCGCTGACACCTGAAAAGGCGTGGACGTTCTATTTCACGGAAGCTGGTGGTCGTGTCTACGGGCTGACTACGGAAGCGCCGGTTGAATATGCGGAGCGCATGTCGACCGAAGCCGAGCGTTTCATCCAGTCGCTCCGTGCGAAGTCGGAAGGGACCAGGGAGTAGTTTCTCTTTTCAGATTAGGACACTACCAAAAACGCTCCAGGAGAGATCATTCAGATGCGACTGAACGAAACCGTGCCGCAAATCTCATTGTCCGAGCTGCTGAGAAAGCTTTCCGAACTCGGCGGCTCTGACTTGCACATCACCACGGGCTCCCCGCCACAGGTTCGAGTGGACGGACATCTCCGTCCACTCGAGTCGTACCGGGTCCTGACTTCGGCTGACACCAAGCAACTCGCTTACTCAGTGTTGACCGACGCGCAGAAGCATCGTTTTGAGGAAAACCTGGAGCTCGACTTCTCGTTCGGCGTCAAAGGTCTGTCGCGTTTCCGCGCCAATCTGTTCAACCAGCGCGGCGCAGTGGGCGCGGTCTTTCGTGCGATTCCCTACGAGATCAAGGCGTTCGAAGACCTGGGTCTGCCCGCGGTCGTTAAAGAACTCTGTAACAAACCGCGCGGCCTGATCCTCGTCACTGGTCCAACCGGATCCGGAAAGTCGACCACGCTCGCGGCCATGATCGACAAGATCAACCGCGATCGTCACGAACACATTCTCACGATCGAGGATCCGATCGAGTTTCTTCATAACCACAAGGGCTGTCTGATCAACCAGCGTGAAGTGAACGCCGATACGCACGGCTTTGCTTCCGCGTTGCGCACCGCTCTTCGTCAGGACCCTGACGTGGTGCTCGTCGGCGAAATGCGCGACCTCGAAACGATCGAATCAGCGTTGCGTATTGCCGAGACGGGCCACCTGACCCTCGCCACTCTGCACACCAACTCAGCCGCCTCCACCATCAACCGTATCATCGACGTCTTCCCTTCCGATCAGCAGGCCCAGATTCGCGCGCAATTGTCACTCGTGCTCGAAGGCATTCTGTGCCAGGCGCTCTTGCCGCGTGCCGAAGGAAGCGGACGCGCGATGGCCCTTGAAATCCTTGTGCCCAACGGCGCTATCCGAAACCTGATCCGTGAAGACAAGGTCCACCAGATTTACTCGATGATGCAGACCGGTCAGGACAAGTACGGAATGCAGACTTTCAACCAGTCGCTGGCCACTCTTTATCACAAGCGCCAGATCACTTTGGACACTGCGTTGCAACGCTCGTCGAACGTCGACGAGTTGCGCGAGCTGATCGATCGCGGCGCCGGCGTCAACACAAACAACGGGAAACCGCATGCGAGTCCTTATGCTCAAGCCCGACCGATTGGTCAAAGACCAAACGCACGATAAGACACTGCGGGAGTTCAAGCCATGCCAACGTACGTCTTTAAAGGACGCAACAGACTGAACGAGATCGTTGTCGGCGAACGCGTTGCCGACAATCGCGAGGCCCTGCGACAAATTCTGCGTCGCGAGCAAGTCACGCTGACGTCAGTCAAGGAAAAAGGCCGCGAAATAGGAATTCCCAAGATCGGCGGCCGCAAGAAGGTTAGTGCAAAGGATCTGTCGGTCTTTACGCGCCAGTTCTCGGTGATGATTGACGCTGGCCTTCCGCTCGTTCAGTGTCTCGAGATCCTGGCCCAGCAACAGGACAACAAGTATTTCCAGCAGATCCTGATGCAGGTGCGACAGGACGTCGAAGAGGGTTCGACGCTGGCTGCCGCCATGGCCCGCCACACGCGGGTGTTCGATCAGCTTTACGCGAACATGGTTGAGGCCGGAGAAACGGGCGGTATTCTCGACCTGATCCTGCAACGTCTGTCGACGTTCATCGAAAAAATCGTGAAGTTAAAGCGGGACATCATCTCGGCGATGATCTATCCGGTGGCTGTGATCCTGCTGGCAGTGGTTGCGGTGGCCGTGATCATGGTCGTCGTGATCCCGCAGTTCCAGAACATCTTCCTCGGTCTGCTTGGACCGGGTGAGCAGTTGCCGTTGCCGACGAGAATCGTGGTTGGAATCAGCGACTTTCTCGCTGGATGGGGAGGACTGTCGATACTCGGCGTTATCATCGCCATTGGCGTAGCCGTGAAGTTCTATTACAAGACTCCCGGGGGGCACAAGAACATCGATCGTATCCTGCTGAAGATTCCTATTCTGGGTGACATCTTCCGAAAGATCGCGGTCGCCCGTTTTTCACGCACGCTTTCGACGCTGCTTTCGTCAGGTGTTCCGATCCTGCAATCGCTGGACATCACGGCGAAGACTTCGGGCAACGTGATCATCGAGGAAGCGATCACCAAGGTCCGCAGTGGCGTGGAGCGTGGTGAAAGCTTTGTCGAACCATTGAAGGCGACGGAGGTTTTCCCGCACATGGTCGCGCAGATGATCGGTATCGGCGAACAGACGGGCGCCCTCGACGCGATGCTCGGAAAGATCGCCGACTTCTACGAAGCGGAAGTCGATTCGGCGATCGCCAACCTGCTGACCTTGATCGAACCGCTGCTGATCGGTTTCCTTGGGGTAACTATCGGTTCGATCGTCATTGCAATGTACCTGCCGTTGTTCACACTGATCGGCAAACTCTCGCAAGGTCACTAAAGACGAGCGTTACTGCTTTCAAACGACACCCTGGGATTCGCGTCCCAGGGTGTTTCTATTTTGATTTACGGCGAAAATCCGGAGCGTGTCTCGCGGATGCGCTGAGCACCTGTGGCCTGCTATAATCCGCCTACCCCTTATGGTCCCCCCGGTAGAGGCTCTCCACTGAAACGTCACGCAGAGACCGCATATTTATGCCCGGTGAAGTTCGAGAAGGCACGAAACCGGATCAACTAACGAACCTGCAAAGCCCCGAGCTGGCGCCCTACTGGCTACTCGCGCTCATCGAGTCTGCCAACGACGCAATCATCAGCAAAACCCTCGACGGGATCATCACCAGTTGGAACAAGGGCGCGGAGCGCATCTTCGGCTACACCGCCGAGGAGGCGGTCGGCAAACCCGTGATGATGCTGATTCCACCCGACCATGCCGATGAAGAACCGGCGATACTCGCACGACTCCGCGCCGGCGAACGTATCGAGCATTACGAGACGATCCGCGTCACTAAAGACGGGCGACTCATCGACATCTCTCTTACCGTCTCGCCGATCAAAGGTCCGAACGGGCAGATCATCGGCGCTTCCAAGATCGCGCGCGACGTCACCGATCAGCGACAGGCACGCAAAGCTCTCGATGCGGCGTACGAAGCGGCGAAACACGCCCGCGCCCAGGCTGAACAGGCCGCGGAGGAAAACCAGCGGCTCTATCAACGGGCAGAAGAGTCGAGCCGGTTGAAGGAAGAGTTTCTCGCTACTATCTCGCACGAACTTCGCACGCCATTGAGCGCGATTCTCGGATGGACGCGAATGCTGCGCTTGGGCCAATTGTCCGGCGAAGACCACGCCAAAGCACTCGACACGATCGAGCGCAACGCTCGCGCACAGGCGCAACTGATCGACGATCTGCTCGACGTCTCGCGCATCGTCACCGGCAAGTTGCGGATGGACGTGCGGCCCTCCGATCCTATCTCCTTCATCGATGCAGCCGTTGAAGCTGTCAGGCCGGCGGCTGAGGCGAAGGGAGTTCGCGTGCAGAAGGTGATGGACACGGGCACCGTGTCGATTCCCGGCGATCCGGTGCGTCTCCAGCAAGTGGTCTGGAACCTGCTTTCAAACGCGATAAAGTTCACGCCGCGCGGCGGGCGTGTGCAGATTCGTTCGGAGCGTATCAATTCACATCTCGAGATCGTGGTGAGCGATACCGGACAAGGTATCGAGCCGGATTTTCTGCCGTATGTCTTCGACCGTTTCCGTCAGGCGGACCAGAAGACGAGTCGACAGCACGGCGGCATGGGACTGGGCCTCGCGATCGTGCGTCACCTGGTCGAACTTCATGGCGGAACGGTCCGTGCCAACAGCGACGGTGTGGGCCAGGGTGCAACGTTTACGGTGCAGCTACCGATCAGTCCGATTTACCAGGTCGACGAGTCCGGCGGCCGCGTTCATCCGGGCGCGAGGGATCTGTTACCCGCAAACGAGCCTTCGGATCGGCTCGATGGTCTGACGATTCTGGTTGTCGACGACGAGCCGGATACACGCGACTTGTTGAAGCAGGGACTCGAATACTGCGGGGCTAGCGTGCGCCTCGCCAGTTCCGCGAGCGACGCTCTCGCTGCTCTCAACGGCGACGTGCCGGACATTATGATCAGCGACATCGGAATGCCCAACGTCGATGGATACGAGCTGATCCGGCAGGTCCGTAGTCTTCAGACTGAAACTGGCCAGCGTGTAGCCGCCATCGCGTTGACCGCGTACACTCGGGTCGAGGATCGCCTTCAAGCGCTGCGCGCCGGTTACGACATGCACGTTCCGAAACCCGTGGAACTCACCGAACTCTGCGCCGTCGCCGCCAGTCTCACGCGCCGCAAGAGCTAACGCGCGGTCACGGCAACTACAATTTCAACCCACACTTTGACAATCTAGGCATGCGCGTCTATGATGCCTACCGTTTCTAGGTATCACCCCTTCTACGTTGCTCGTCTCAAGGAGATCATTGTGGCAAAAGACAAAGCCGATCTGTTGCAGGGCACACTCGATATGCTGATTCTCAAGTCGCTGTCGCTGGGAGAATTGCACGGGTACGGGATCATTCAACGCATCCGCCAACTCTCGGATGAAATGCTCACCGTCGAACAGGGCTCGCTGTATCCGGCGCTCTATCGCATTGAACAGAAGGGTTGGGTTTCGGCCCGGTGGGACATACACGAAACCGGGCGCGAGGCGAAGTTCTACAAGCTCACTCGCAGCGGACGCAAGCAACTCGAGACTCAGGAGGCGAGTTGGGACCGGCTCGTGCTCGCGATCACCAAAGTTCGACAGGCCACCACGTAATCACAAAAGCCACATAGCGATAAAACGGGCAAGAGAACAGAGGGGTTTTGAAATGAAGTGGTTCAACATTCTTCGCGACCGCCTGCGCGCCTTACGCCGGCGCGACTCCGTTATCGACGACATCGACCGCGAGATGCGCACGCACCTCGACTTGCAAGTTGAGGCAAATATTCGCTCCGGCATGTCGCCCCAGGAAGCGCGCGAGAAAGCAATGCGAAGTTTCGGGAACCTCAACCGGGCGCTCGACGCCGCTTACGATGTAAAAGGCGGCGGACTGTTTGAAACATTCGCGCAGGACGTCCGCTACGGCGTCCGCGTCCTGCTCAAACACAAAGCATTCACTTCCATCGCCGTGATCACGCTCGCTCTCGGCATTGGCGCGAACAGCGCGATCTTTTCAGTCGTGAATGAACTGCTGTTGCGGCCGCTTCCCTATCGAGACCCGGATCGCATCGTCATGTTGTGGGAAGTCTCGCCCGAGGGACGGCATCAGAACACGACGTCGCGAGCAAACTTCCGTGCCTGGCGCGATCAGAGCACGAGTTACGAGCACATCGCCGCGTTCTCCGATCAGCGACTTACGCTCACGGGCAACTTCGAACCAGAAGAGGTTTCAGGTCAGCTCGCGCTCCCAGAGATTTTCAAAGTGCTTGGAGTCGATCCGATTCTTGGGCGCACGCTGTTACCCGAAGACGGTCAACCTCAAAGCCCGCTCGTCGCCGTGCTTAGCCACGGGCTGTGGCAGCGACGGTTCGGCGGACAGGCGAGCGCGATCGGGCAACCGATAATTCTGAACGGAGAAAAGTTTGAAATCGCCGGCGTGATGCCGCCGGGTTTTCAGTTTCACATCAAACAGCGATCGGGAACGGGCAGACCCGCCGAAGTCTGGATCACTTTGCCCATGCCGAGTGGCAACACGGAGAACGAGCGCGGGCGTTTCCTTTCGACCGTCGCGAAGTTGAAACCGGGTGTTACCGCCGAGCAGGCGGCCGCGGAATTACGAACAATCGAGGCGCGACTATCCGACGAAGTGCCTGAGTTCAACAAGAACTACAGCGCGGAGGTGCTACCGCTGCGCGAACAGTTCTTTGGCAACGTGCGGCGGCCGCTGTGGTTGATGCTGGGAGCGGTCGGGTTCGTTTTGTTGATCGCGTGTGCGAACGTCGCAAACCTGTTGCTGTCGCTCGCCACGTCGCGTGAGAAGGAGATCGCACTCCGAGCAGCGCTTGGAGCGCGGCGTTCGCGAATCGTCAGACAATTACTCACGGAAAGTCTTGTACTAGCGTTACTCGGCAGCGCGCTGGGACTGGGGTTCGCGTGGTTGGGAATCAAAGCTCTCCTGTTGATTAGTCCACGCGATCTCGTAAGCCTGCAAGGCGTGGGCGTAAACGTCTCGGTACTGATGTGGACGCTCGGCGTTTCGATACTGACGGGCATCATTTTTGGACTCGCGCCCGCATTGCACATCTCGCGGCTTAATCTCAACGACTCGCTGAAAGAAGGCGGCAAAGCGGACTCGGGCCAGGCAACCGGCAGCCGGCGGATGCGCAGCGTTCTCGTAGTTTCTGAAATCGCGCTGGCGGTTGTGTTGCTTGCCAGCGCTGGACTGCTCGTCCGAAGCTTCATTCGCCTGCAACAAGTGGATCGCGGTTTCAATCCTGACAACGTCCTGTCGATGGTGGTGCGCCTGCCCGGCGCGCGTTATCCGGAAGACGCGCAGTTGGTCCAGTTTTTCAACCAGTCGATGGAGCACGTGCGAAACGTGCCGGGCATTCGTTCCGCGGGCATGGTCAACTTCCTGCCGTTGTATGGAGGACTGGGTTCGTCCACCGGCTTCAAGATCGTGGGCCAACCCGAGCCACCGCCCGGACAAGGACCAAGCTGCGACGTCCGCGTTGTAGACGCTGGGTACTTCCAAACGCTCGGCATCCCACTGCTGCGAGGCCGCAACTTTTCAGACCTCGAGCAGCGTGAAGCCAAACGTGTGATCCTGATCAACGAAGCGCTTGCTCGCAAACACTTCCCAGACCAGGACCCGATCGGACAACGGCTCGACGTCGCGATGTTCGAAAATCCGGTCTTGACGGAGATCGTCGGCATCGTCGGCAACGTCCGCTACGACAGTTTGATCGATGAAGCGCCTCCAGCGGTTTACTTTCCACATCCGGAACTGCCTTACCCATTCATGACTCTCGTCGTCCGCACCGAAGGAGATCCGACTGCGATCGCCCCGGCAGTGCAACGCGAGATCCGCGCGATCGATCCGAATCAGCCGGTTTCCGACGTGCGTACGATGGACCAGGTCATGTCCGAAGCTGTCAGTCGGTCGCGTTTCAACACGCTTCTTCTGGGATTGTTCGCGGGTCTGGCGACGCTGTTATCGGCCGTAGGAATCTTCGGGGTGATGAACTATTCGGTCGCCTTGCGCACGCGTGAGATCGGTTTGCGGCTCGCCGTCGGCGCGCAACCGCGACAGGTGCTGTTGCTCGTTTTAAAGCAGGGATTGATGTTGACCATTGTCGGCGTGGGCTTGGGTTTGGCAGCAGCGTTTGCCTTGACGCGACTGCTGACGGGCCTGTTGTTTGGCGTCGAAGCAGTGGATGCTACGACGTTTGCGACGATCTCGCTGCTGCTCGTGTTCGTATCGTTGCTCGCGTGTTACCTGCCGGCACGTCGCGCGATGCGCATCGATCCGATGATGGCGCTGCGATACGAGTAAAACACGGATGTAAAAAACTGTGATACGCTGTCCTCCCGATGATGGTGGCGAAACACACCAGCGAGTCGGGTCGGTCGGCAGGGTCGAAGCTCGGCTGGTTGATTGTGGGCCGGCTCGTCACGGCCGTGCTTCTGAGCGTCGTCGCAACGCTTTGGACTCGCACGGGAGAACCTCAACAGTCAATTCACAAAAACCTCTTGTTGTTAACGATCGTCGCGTGCATGACGATCGTTTATGCAATTCTCTTTCGTGTTTCCAAAAACATTCGCGTTCAGGCGAGGTTGCAGCTCGCCGTCGACGTCTTCCTGGTCACCTGGCTCGTTTGGGACTCTGACGTCATCCAGTCGCCTTACATCGCGCTCTACATCGTCATCATCGCGATCTCGAGTTTGTTCCTGGGCCAACGCGAGGCGGTAATCACGTCGGTCGGTTGCGCGGTCGCTTTCACCGCCTGCTCGCTCGCTTTGACCGGTGTATTTGGACCGAGTCAGTCTTCGCGACTGATCGGCGATTCGCTCTCGCAAACCGTTCAGTGGGTTGGGCTGTTTGATATTGCCTTCCTGGTGGTCGGCCTGCTTTCGGGCCGTCTCGCCGATCGACAATCGAGATCGGACGTGCGCTTGCAGGCAGCGCGCAAGTCGCTGGCAAACTTGCGCGCGCTGCACGAACGCATCGTGGCCTCAATTCGCTCGGGTGTGGTAACTACTGATCTTGAAAGCCGCATCTACACGTTCAACGCCGCTGCGCGGGAGATCACTGGCTACACCGAAGAAGCGATACGCGGACAGGATGCGTCGATTCTTTTTGGCGAGATCAAGGAACACGTCGCCGAAGCGCTGCACGCCGCGGGAAAGGGCGCAACGAGTCCGCGATTCGAAACGAGTTGTCTCACTTCAGAAGGTATGCGGCTGCGTCTTGGTTACAGCATCTCGCCGCTGAATTCCGAGGCCGGCGAGACGACAGGCATGGTGATCACCTTTCAGGATCTGACTCAGGTGCGATCCCTTGAAGAAACGTCGCGACGGCAGGACCGGCTCGCCGCCATCGGCCGCATGGCCGCGTCCATCGCACACGAGATCCGCAACCCCCTCGCGGCGATGCGCGGGTCGATCCAAATGCTTCATTCGGAAGTCGAGAACAATTCGTCACAGGCCGAGTTGATGGAGATTATCCTGCGTGAATCGGATCGTCTGAACCAGATCATCACGGATTTTCTGAGCTACGCGCGACCGCGTTCGCTCGTGCAGGCGCGCGTCGACGTCGGAGACCTCCTGAATCAGACGTTTGTCTTGCTCCGACACAGCCCCGAGATCAGCGCGAACCAAACGATCGAAGCTGAGGTGCCGGAGGAGCGGGTTTTCGCGAACGCCGACGAGGGCCAATTGAAACAGGTCTTTTGGAACCTCGCGCGCAACGCGCTACAGGCCATGCCGCAGGGAGGAACGCTCCGCGCGACGCTCGCGAAGAACTCGAACAATCGTTTGCGAATCGCCTTTTCCGACACCGGACGCGGCATGTCGCCCGATCAGGTCGAACATTTGTTTGAACCGTTTTCGTCCACTACCGGCGGGACCGGCCTGGGTCTTTCAATTGTTTATCAAATCATTCGCGAGCATGGTGGTACAATCAATGTCCGCAGTCGGGAGGGACAGGGGACGACGATAACCGTCGAACTTCCGATGACAACGTCGAACGGCGACACCGTCGTCACTACTCATTAGTCTTCAAGAACAATGGCCAATCTTTTAATCGTTGACGATGAACTCGGAATGCGGCAGTTTCTGACGCATCTACTCCAACGCGAAGGACACACCGTCCGTCTCGCCGAAAATGGCCAGGAAGCCATGACCCAGATGCGCGAGCAAGCGCCTGACCTGATCATCTCGGACATCCGCATGCCTGACATGGACGGCGTCGACCTGTTGCGGGCCGCGAAGGAGTTACTTCCGGAAGTAGAAGTAATCATGATGACGGCGTTCGCCAACGTCGACACCGCACGCGAAGCATTTCTTCTTGGCGCTTACGACTTCGTTCAAAAACCCTTCGACAACGATCTGCTGAAAGAAACTGTTGCCCGGGCGCTCGACAAGATCACGCTGGTCAAGGAAAAAGAGGCGTTACTCGAAGCGAACAAGGCCTTGATCCAGGGCCAGCGGACGCGCGGCAATCTCGGAAACATCATCGGTCGCAGCCAGCGCATGCTTTCGCTTTACCAGATGATCGAAACTGTCGCGCAAGTGCAGTCGACGGTCCTCGTCACGGGTGAATCCGGTACGGGTAAAGAACTGGTGGCCCGCGCAATTCACGATCTCAGCCCGCGCGCCGAGAAACCTTTTGTCTCCGTAAACTGCGGCGCATTTACGGAAACGCTGCTGGAATCGGAGTTGTTTGGTTACGTCAAGGGATCCTTCACAGGCGCCAACGCGAACCGGAAAGGCCTTTTTGAAGCAGCAAACAGCGGTACGATCTTTCTCGACGAGATCGGAGAGATGTCGCCCGCGATGCAGGTCAAACTGCTGCGCGTTTTGCAGGAGAGAAAAGTCCGTCCAGTTGGCGCGACGGAGGAAAGCACTGTCGATACACGCGTGATTGCGGCCACCAATCGCGACCTCGCGAGCATGGTGACTGCCGCTTCCTTCCGCGAGGATCTTTACTATCGCATTTCAGTCATACCGATCGAGCTGCCTCCGTTGCGCGAGCGGGCCGAAGACATTTCGGATCTCGCCACACACTTTGTGCAGAAGTTCTGCGCGCCCACCGGACGCACCCTGGCCATCAGCGAAAGCGCGATGCGCTTGCTCGAACGATACTCATGGCCGGGTAATGTGCGTGAGCTGGAGCACACGATTGAACGCGCCGTCGCGCTCGAACGAACCAACTCGATCGAGCCCGAACGGCTACCGGAGAAGATCACCAATTACAACCCGTATCGCGTCGCGGAAGCGATGGAGTTTCCCGACGAGGGTATAAACCTCACGGCCCACCTGGACCAGCTCGAAAAAACCTACGTTCTCGAGGCGCTTCGCCGCACGTCGGGTAATCAGACCAACGCTGCCGAACTGTTACGCCTGTCGGTGCGTTCGCTCAGGCACTTACTCGACAAGCACGGCATACGCGGTTTGACGGCGCAAATGCGCGACGAGCGCCGTGGTCCAGACTCGCACCCGCGCCGCCGTTCGAGCGACCCCCAGACCCGCCGTCGCGAAGACGATTGGGGCGAGTTCGCCGCGGGCGCCGGCGAAAACTAGCCCCAGCGAACTCCAATCCAACGACTCATCCGACCCTGGTTTAACGACCAGTCTCTGTCGCTGCCGGAAACCGTCATTCCTCATCTGCCACAATTTGTCAGCCTATTTCAGACCCGCCTCGGATAAGCAGAATTTCGATCAAAAACGATCTCTTTTTTACCGTTTAAGCCGAAATGGCCAATGGCACAGTGGTTGTTAAAGACCAAAGCGACACTTCGCGCTTTGCGCGGCTCACAGGGAACGGAAAGCCGGTGGCGCGAGTAACTATGGAAACCCCCTATATCTGTTAAGGAGCACCAAACTCGAATGACTACCAAACGCCAAGAAGGCTTTTCGCTAATCGAACTTCTTATCGTCGTTGCGATCATCGGTATCATCGCCGCGATCGCTATCCCCAACCTTCTCGCCTCCAAGCGCGCTGCTAACGAAGGTTCCGCTCAGTCGTCAATGAGAACAATCCACAGTTCTCAGGCTGTCTACCAGTCGACCGCCGGCAACGGCCAATACGGCACGCTGGCCAATCTGCAGACGCAGAACCTGGTTGACACAGTCTTGGGAGCGGGAACGAAGAGCGGTTACACCTTTGCCTGCCCGGCAGCTAATTTGGCCGTCGGCCCCCCGGCTACGTTCTTTGCCACCGCAATTCCGGCTGACACCGGTGCTGTTACTCGAACCGGCAACCGCAGCTTCACCATCGCGGAAGACGGCATTCTCCGCGGCAAGGTTACCGATACGGCAGCAGCCGATCACGCTGAGGCCACCACTCCGGCGAGCTGGCCACCGTTGGGCAACTAATACCCAGCGTAACTTCACAAGTGCGGGGTGGGGGCTTCAAACCCACCCCGTTTTCTTTAAGGAAAAGGGTTCCGACCATGAACCTCAAACATCAAAAAGGTTTTTCATTAGTAGAACTGCTACTGGTCGTGGCAATCATCGGCATCATCGCCTCGATTGCGATTCCGAATCTGTTGGCGTCGAGGCGAGCGGCAAACGAAGGTTCAGCGTTTTCAGCAATGCGGTCGATTCACAGCGCCCAGGTAACGTATCTCAACACGGCAGGCGCCGGCAGTTACGGCACACTCGCCAATCTCGGCACCGAGAATCTCATCGATGCCGTGCTCAGCAGCGGTACCAAGAGCGGTTATACAGTTTCATGTCCCGCGGCTAATCTTACTGGTGGTCCACCCCCGACATTCTTCGTCACGGCAGTACCCGCCGATACAGGCGTCGTCAGCCGAACCGGCACCCGAAGTTTTGCAATAGCCGATGACGGCATCGTGCGCGGTAAAGTCACTGACACCGCCGCGGGCGCCCGCGCTGACGTCTTGAATTCGGCCCTCTGGCCTCCGCTTTAATCACCGCAAGTTCTGGCATACGCCTCACGCGGCAAGCGTGGGGCATCGGTGCAAGTGGCCTCCCGTCGCTTCGAATTCGTCGTACTCCCCAACAAACTAAATTCTCGACAACCGCTGTATCAGCGGTTAAATTTGCGTGACGTATCCTACGACTAGACATGCAGAGCCGAGTGGAAACCATCGCAGCAATCACACAATCGGAAACTAAAACAGAGACCAGGCAGGGAAGATTGCGGCGCATAAGCGCCATCGCTCGAAACGCGTTTCGCGAAGCACTGCGAGATCGCGTTCTCTACAACCTCGTAATCTTTGTTCTCCTGCTTACCGCGGCCGCGATCTTTATCGGCGAACTCTCCGGCGGACAGGAACGGAAGATCATCGTCGATCTCGGATTGAGCGCGATGCTGCTGTTTGGCGTCTTCATCGCGATCTTCGTCGGCGTGGGCCTGGTCTACAAAGAGATCGAGCGGCGGACCATTTACGCGATCTTTTCAAAACCAGTCGGACGCGGCGAGTTTCTCGTAGGCAAGTATCTCGGTCTTTGTCTCACGTTGCTGGTGAATGTTGTGGTGATGGGTCTCGGCGTCTCGCTGGCCCTGCTTTACGTCAGCAAGGGCTGGGATCCGCTCATCGTGCGGCTCTGGCCTGCGATCCTGATGATCTACATGGAGCTGATGCTCATCACCGCCCTGGCGCTGCTGTTTTCGTCTTTCTCTTCGCCGGCACTCTCCGCCCTGCTGACGTTTTGCGTTTTTATCATCGGCCACTTCAGCGCCGACTTGAAGAACCTGGCAACCTCGCTCGGAAGTACAAGCGCACGCTGGTTGTTCAGCGGCCTTTATTACCTGCTTCCGAATCTTGCCAACTACAGTTTCATCACGCCGGCTGCTCACGGTCGTTCGCCCGCGCCAGGTTTTGTTCTCAGCACCGGACTTTACGCGCTGTTGTATATAACGGTCATTCTGTCGGCGGCAACACTCGTTTTCAGCCGTCGTAACTTCAAATGAATCGACAAACGTATTCCCTGCTCTCCGTCCTGGTTGTGGGCCTCTGCCTCAGCGTTCTGGTGGCCCGCAGGATTGACGCGCAACGGCCGCCCACTGATCCAAAAGCGATCGACGAGAGTCTGTATCTGAACCCGGCAATGGCGCGAAGGATGAGTTTGGGTTTCAACGGACTCGTGGCCGACTGGTACTGGATGCGCTCGCTTCAGTACGTCGGCAAGAAGATCATCAGCGTTCCGGGAGATGTTCCCATTGACAGCCTGGCCGATTTGAACCTGAAGCTTCTGGCGCCGCTCCTGGACACCGCAACCACGCTCGACCCCCATTTTCTCGACCCCTACGAGTACGCAGCGGTCGTCCTCCCGTCGATCGATGTTCAGCAGGCGATTCGCATTACGCAGAAAGGCATCGACGCAAATCCATCGGCGTGGCGTCTCTATCATCAACTCGGATACATCTACTGGCAGCAGAAAGATTTTCAGGCCGCCAGTGACATGTACCGCCGCGGCTCGCAGGTTGAAGACGCGCCTGAGTGGATGGGTGCGATGACGGCACGAATGGCCGCCGAGGGCGGCAGTCGTGCCACGGCGCGCGAGATCTACAACCGCATGTACGAACAATCGGCGGACGACAAAGTCAAAGACATGGCGCGCCGGCGGCTGGTCCAACTCGACTCGCTGGACCAACGAGATTATTTGCGGAAACTCCTGACGGCTTACCAGGCGCGCGTGGGCCAATGTCCGTCCAACTGGCGCGAGATTCAGCCGGTGCTGCGCGCGGTGCGTGTGCCACTCGACGCGTCAGGCGCTCCGCTTGATCCTTCAAATACGCCGTATCAGCTAGTGCCCGGCAAGTGCGAGACCAGTCTCGATCCGAAGTCGGAGGTGTTGAGATAAGAACGATGGCTGCCGTCGAGATCACTAACCTAACCAAAGATTACGAAGTCGGCTTCTTCCGCAAACGCAAGGTTCGCGCGCTGGACGACCTGTCGCTCAGCGTCGACGCGGGACAGATCTTCGGTTTCCTCGGCGCAAACGGGGCCGGCAAAACCACTACGCTCAAGCTCCTGATGCGCCTGATTTTTCCCACGAGCGGGAGCGCGCGAATCCTGGGCAGCGATATCCAGGATGTGCGCATGCACGAACGTATCGGGTACCTCCCCGAGAATCCTTATTTTTACGATTACCTGACGGCGCGTGAGTTTCTCGAATACTGCGCCGAGCTCTTCGGCTATCCCGCTGCGCAGCGAAAGAAACGCGCTGCCGATCTGCTGGCCCAAGTGAAGCTCGACGAAAAACGTTGGGACACGCAGCTCCGAAAGTTTTCCAAAGGTATGCTGCAACGCGTGGGCCTGGCCCAATCATTGATAAACGATCCGGAGATCGTGTTTCTCGACGAACCGATGAGCGGGCTCGATCCGGTGGGCCGTCGAGAAGTGCGAGATCTGATCGCGTCGCTTCGCGAAGACGGCAAGACGGTCTTCATGTGTTCGCACATTCTTTCCGACATCGAGGTGCTTTGCGATCGCGTTGCCATCTTGAAACGCGGACGGCTCGCGCAGGTTGGACATCTCGACGAGTTGCGCCAACGGGCAGAAGGTCCGAATCGAATGGAAATCCTGGCTGCGGGCGCCGATGTAGCGGCACTACAACATCTCGCGAATGCCGACGTCTCTGCGACGCCTCGTGGATTGCGAATCGAAATCGCAAGCCAGGATGAAATTGAGAATGCGCTTGCAGCGTTGAGAAAAGCAGGCGGGACAGTTGTTTCGATTCAACCGGTGAAACAGTCGCTGGAAGAACTGTTCATGGACGGTACGGAATAAAGTTCGTTACTCTTTGAACTTGAACCCCGATACTTCCATCCTCACATTCGCGCGCGGATCCGTATCCCTAAATCCTTCCAACATCATCTGCACCTGCATCGTTTTGTTCGGCGGCAGTTCGGGCTGTTTTAGCGGGATGACGACGCGTGCTTCCTCTTTGATGGGCTTGCCTTCGTAGTCGACAACCGCGCCCTTGATCTCGAGGCCGTTGATCGTCTTACCCGTAAGATTCCGGACCGTCGTTTTTAGCGTCATCGTCGTGTCGCCCAGTGCGCGTTTGCCTTCCCACGCTTCCACTGTCTCGAGAACGATGTTCGGCTTGTTCTTGTCAAACTCCGGGTTCCCCGGACGAATGGCGCCTTGCAGAGTGGGTGTGACGTTGCTGCCGCTCCCACCGGCCCGCATCAGGACGTAGAAAAAGACTGCGATCAAGACGGCCGCGGCAACGGCCACGACAATGATCAGCGTGCGATGCGACTCGGTGGTTTCGAGCCGCCGATCCGGAGCAGCCATAGTGCGGGAATTGTATAAAACTGCGCCTTACTTCCCAAGTAGCCGCGCAATGAGAAGTTCCAACTGGCTGAAATCGATGGGTTTTGTAATGTAGCTATCGCACCCGGCCGCAAGTGCGTCGGCCTGGAAGTCGGAGGTATCGTGCGCGGAGACGGCGACGATCGGAGTCTTCCCAAACCCGTCCAGTTTGCGAATGGCGCGTGTGGCAGCGAGGCCGTCGATTATGGGCAGGCTCAAGTCCATCAAAATCAGGTGCGGCCGCTCGGATCGAGCCATTCTTACAGCCTCTTCGCCGTTAGTTGCTTCGACGACCCGGTACCCGGCCATCTCCAAAAGACGGCGCATCATGAAGCGATTATCTTCGGTGTCTTCGACCAACAAGACAGTTTCGGTCTGTTCCTGACTCTGCATTTTCTGCCTAAACTGAGCGCAATCTGGACGCCCGACCCATCCCAAGTTGTTGATTTTACTGTATCACTAGAATACGTGCGCCTTTTTTGCTACCATGCCGCATTGAAATACAACACATAAAGGTGCTGGGCCAAAGTCGCTTTCGTACACTCGGTCCGGCGTGATGTCCCTCCCCTGACGGCCCCCGCGAAACAGAGCTTGAGAGAGATTCGCATCGATGAAGGCGTTAATGTCGAGGACAGAAGATAGAGAATCGCTTCAAGACCTCGGGCGAGCATCAATCCAAATCGTCCATGACCTCAAGAATCAGCTTAACGGTCTCAAACTGTATGCCACGTTCCTCCGGCGACGGATTGAGAAGAGCGAAAGACCCGACGACGAACAGGAAACTGTCGCCAAGCTCATCAGTGGACTCGACCGCGCGGCCAGCGATCTCTCCATGATTGTGGCTATCGGCCGGGACGTCGAACTGAAGAAACAACCGGGGTTCGAACTGACGAAGGTCCTTCGTAATCTGTGCTCGAGTTTCCAGGAGAGCGAAGCGCAGGTTGTTTGCGAATCAGACGCCGATTCGATTCAGGGTGAATTCGATCATTCCAAACTTACTGACGCGTTCAAGTCGATGTTTAGCGGAGCCATCAAGTTCAAGCGCAACGACAAAGGTGGGGAAGCGATTAAGGTGTGGGTGAAAACATCGGACAACAACGCGGTGATCGAATGGTCAGGCCTCGGGCCTCTTGATCACGATCCGTTTCGGACATTCGCCGGCAGCGACGAGATCCGGCTGTCGTTGGCGAAAAAGATTATCGAGGCGCACGGCGGATCGACAAAACTGGCCGACCAGAAATTTGTGGTTGAGCTTCCGCTTTCTGGATCTCAAGCCGGTTGACTAACTGATTCTTTCTGATAAGGGAGTGAAAACCATCATGGTGCCCCAAGGCGCGGCTACTTCGAGGGAGGAGAAAAAGGTGGAGAACAAAGAAGTGCGAATTCTTGTCGTGGACGACGAACCGATGATGGCCGACTCGCTACGACAAAATTTCATCGAGGAAGGTTATACGGTCGACACCGCGGCAACGGGCGCGGCCGCTATCGAGCTGTTCGATCAAGGCGCGCATCACCTGGCGATCTGCGACCTGCAACTGCCGGATATGGACGGCCTCGAAGTGTTGCGTCACATGAAGGACGCGCGACCGACCTCGGAAGTGATCGTTGTGACGGGATACGGAACCGTGCAGAAAGCGGTCGAAGCAACGAAAGCCGGTGCGTTCTACTTTGTCGAGAAGCCGTTTGATTTTGAAGAGCTGCAACCGCTGGTCGAAAAGGCGCTCGAGCGCCGGGAACTCGTAGCGGAAACCGCGAACATGCGGCGCCAACTTTCGACGCGTGCCGAGTATTTCAACATCATCGGCGCTTCAAAGCCGATGCAGACGATCTATGAAACGATCGAATCAGTGGCGAAGTCTGACGCGAATGTTTTGATCGTCGGTGAATCTGGGACGGGCAAGGAGTTGATTGCCAACGCGATTCATTATCAGTCACTGCGATCGAAGAAACCGTTCATCAAAGTAAACTGCGCGGCGCTGCCGAAGGAGCTGATCGAGTCGGAACTGTTTGGTCATACGAAAGGCGCATTCACCGGCGCACACGCCGACAAGGAAGGACTCGTACAGCACGCCGCCGGTGGTTCGCTGATGCTCGACGAAATCGCCGAGATGCCGGTCGAGTTGCAACCAAAGTTGTTGCGTGTGTTGCAGGAGAGAAGTTATCGCAAGATCGGTTCAGAAAAGACTTACGCAGTCGATTTTCGACTCGTGTGCTCGACCAATCGTCCGCCGGCCGACGCGATTCGCGACGGGCTGCTGCGCGACGACCTGTTCTATCGCATCTCGACTATCACGATTCACGTGCCGCCGCTGCGCGAGCGAAGTGAAGACATTCAACTTTTGACCGAGCATTTCCTGCACATGTATGCTCAAAAATACGAACGCCCGATCACCGGCGTTTCACAGGCTGCCTATCAGCGATTGTTTGGTCATACGTGGCCCGGCAACGTGCGTGAGTTGCAAAACGTGATCGAGCGCGCGGTGCTGCTCGCGAAAGACAAGCAGATCGAACCAATCGATTTGCCGTTCGACAACGGGACCGTGCCGGAAGGCTCGTCGTCGCAAGTTACGTGGGACGTTCCGCCAAACATGACGCTCGAAGATATCGAAAGGCTCGTTATCGAACGAACGTTGCAGCGCACGGGTGGAAACAAACAAGCAGCGGCCAATCTTCTGGGAATTTACCGGCCGCGTCTGTACAGCAAGATCCGAAAGTACAACATCGACGTACCTTCACTGGTTTCGGCTTGATTTTAAAACTTTGTGCTTTGTGCTTGGTACTTTGTGCTGGTCTTTGGTCTTCGGTCTTTGGCCTTTGGTCTTGCGGGTTGCTGAATAGCGCATGAATCAGCGATACAAAGAACAAAGCACTAAGCACAAAGACGAAAACTAAAGATCAAAGACCAAAGAACCCTCTCACGAATGCCCGCTCCCCCAAACCAATCCCCGCGCCTGCGCAGCATCGACGCGCTGCGCGGGATCGCGGCTTTAGGCGTCGTCTTTTATCACGCTGTTGAGCAGGGCAAAAACGTTCTCCCAAACAACCTGTTCGACTATCCCATCCGGCTACTCCAGTTCATCAGCTCGTTTGGTTACATCGGCGTCTTCCTGTTCTTCGTCATCTCGGGTTTTTGCATCCACTTGCAATGGGCCAAAGCGCGCGCGACCGGCATCGAACCTGACATTCGCTTTGGTCCATTCTGGAAACGACGCCTGCGCCGGCTTTACCCGCCTTACGTGATTGCGCTCGCGCTGTTCCTGTTGGTGGCCTATTCCTATGGCGAGCTCAACTTGACGCGCTTCTTCTTCTACGACATCGGCATGCATCTGTTGATGCTGCACAACCTCGATCCGCAAACGTGCTACACGATAAACGGTGTGTTCTGGACGCTCGCGATCGAGGAGCAACTTTATCTTGCTTATTTTCTGCTGCTGTTTGTGAGAGTGCGTTGGGGTTGGCGTGTAACGATTGCGGTCTGTTTGGCAGCGCGGGTTGCGTGGATGTTGATAAGTTACCTGGCCTGGGTGAAATTGGGTTACGGACTTCCAGTGCCCGAAGCCGCTCTGTCGCACTGGTTCACGTGGGCACTCGGAGCGATCGGCGTGGAACTGATGTTTGGACTGATTCAACTGCCGCGGTGGTCGCGTGACCTGCGGCTCGGGATGTTACTGATCGTCGGCGCGACGGCGTTGTCTTACTTCATGCCGGGATTTGCGAAAGACACGTTTGCGAAGCACGTCGCATGGTTCTTCCTGCATCCGCTTTGGGGGCTCGGGTTCTTCATCGTCATCAACCGGCTCGTCCTTGCCGAACAGAGCTGGATTCGCCGCACCCGAGTTCCGTCTGCGATCTCGATCTTCGCAGCGTTGGGAATCTTCTCGTATTCTCTGTACCTGACGCATGAGCTCGTCGTGATCGTGTCGTGGCGGTTTACGAACCCCGCGTGGTTGCAGTCCGTGAATGTGCTGTTGCTCACTGTGCCCGCGACGATCTTCTTCGCGTGGATCTTCTTCCGGTTTTGCGAGCGGCCGTTCATGATCAGGCGCAAAGCAAAACGCGCCGAGATACAGACCGTGGACACGCGATCGGCCTGGACCGCGATCCCCGAGTCGCAACCAAGCACGGTTTCTGATTAAAATCAACCTGAAGTTTCCCGCAAAGGCGCAAAGGCGCAAAGGCAAGAGCAAGACAAAGCACTCAAACTCTCCCTCTTCGGGTTTTCTTTGCGTCTTTGCGCCTTTGCGGGAACCATACGTCTTGAAAACACATTCACGAAGGGAATTTCACACGTGCGCCATTTACAGATACTGGGCCTCATTTCCACGTTGATCTGTGTACCTTTATTCGTGTCACAGGATCCGGCAACACCACCTCCACAGCGGTCTCAGCCACAGGCATCGCCGACAGCGACGCCAACACCGCCGCCGCCAACCGTCTCGATCGATAACTATCGCGCCACTGCCGGTCGAATCATCGGTGCGGCGCTCGTCAGTAATCATGCGTACACGCGGCTCGCACACCTGACGGACAGCATCGGCCATCGACTCAGCGGCTCGAAGAGCCTAGAGCGTGCGATTGAGTGGGCGCTAGCCGAGATGAAGCGCGACGGTCTCGACAATGTTCGAGGCGAAAAGGTAATGGTGCCGCATTGGGTGCGCGGCGAAGAGAGTCTCGAGATGACCGCGCCGCGGCCGATGAAGCTCGCGATGCTCGGTCTGGGAAACAGTGTCGGCACTCCGGCGCAGGGAATCACGGCTGAAGCGGTGGTGGTGCGTAACTTCGCGGAGCTCGACGCGCTGGGCGAAGGTGTGCGCGGGAAGATCGTCGTCTATAACGTGCCGTTTACGAATTATGGCGCGACGGTGCAGTATCGATCGAATGGCGCGTCACGCGCGGCTCGGTACGGCGCGCTCGCCGCGATCGTGCGGTCTGTTACGCCGGTCAGTCTTCAGTCTCCACACACTGGCGGGCTGAATTACGATCAACGACAACCGAAGATCCCCGCGGCTGCAGTTTCTATCGAGGCAGCCGAGTTGTTGCAACGTATGCACGACAGGGGCGAACGCATAACCCTGCGGCTGAAGATGGAGGCGAAGTTTTTGCCTGACGCTGAGTCGGCGAACGTTATCGCGGAGCTGCGCGGGTCGGAGAAGCCCGATGAAGTGGTGCTTATCGGCGGGCACTTCGATTCGTGGGACGTGGGCCAGGGTGCGCACGACGATGGCGGCGGTTGCATCATCGCCTGGGAAGCCGTGAGGCTGCTCAAAGAACTGGGCCTGAGACCGCGCCGCACCATTCGTGTCGTGCTCTACACGAATGAAGAAAACGGTTTGCGCGGCGGCAATGCTTATCGCGACGCTCATCGAAGTGAACTGGCGAAACACATCTTTGCGATCGAGTCTGATTCCGGGACCTACAGGCCCGAAGGACTCGGTCTCGCCGCAACTGCGCCGCCGCAACTACGTTCGAACCTGCGCGAGATCGCAAAGCTTCTGAGCGGAATCGATGCCGATGGGATCGCCGCGAGTGGCGGCGGCGCCGATATTGGTCCAATCATGCGCGAAGGCGTTCCGGGCGCGAGTCTGGACGTGGAGGGTTCGCATTACTTCGACATTCACCACACCGCTTCAGACACGTTGGACAAGATCGATCCGCGCGACCTGCAACTCTGCGTCGCGACGATGGCAGTCTTTGCCTACACGATCGCCGACATACCGGAACCACTGAGCGGCTCTTAGATCTCAGAACTGAAATCCAAGATCTCATAGGTTGCGACGCTGGTGGGTGTTTCAAAGCAACGGACTTTATAGATCTGCACTCGATCGTCGCCGACGCGCTCGGCAACGCGCTCTAAAACGTACTTGGCCAGATTCTCGGCTGAGGGTTGTAACTCGTCGAAGGGCGGCAACTCGTTGATGTTCCGGTGGTCCAGGTAAGTCACGACGTCGTCGGCTGCCGCTTTCAATTCCACAAAATCGACCAGCAATCCGACGTTGTCCAACTCACGTCCGCGCGCGTAGATCTCGATCTTGTAATTGTGTCCGTGGAGGTTTTCACACTTTCCCTTGTAACCGCGCAACTGGTGCGCACTGGAAAAGTGTCGCTCGATCATTACTTCAAATTGTCCGGGCATAATTCGCTTCTGAAGATAAGATACTCGCGAGGTCCGCGATCTGTGAAGTAACGCGGCAGGCCGGCAGACTTTGCAGGAACGTGCGGCCGTAGCCCTTGGTGCGCAAACGCGGATCGAGCACTGCGAGCACGCCGCGATCGGTCGTGCTGCGAATCAATCGTCCAAGGCCTTGTTTCAGTGCGATGATCGCCTGCGGCACGCTGTATTGATAAAAACTCGATCCGCCGCAGTCTTCGATGTGTCGCTGCCGCGCCGCGACCAGCGGATCGGTCGGCACTGCAAACGGCAACTTGTCGATGATCACGCACGACAACTGTTCGCCACGCACATCCACGCCCTGCCAGAAACTCGACGTCGCAAACAGAACCGAGTTTGGAGTCTCCCGGAAGCGTTTCAAAAGTTGGCCCTTTGAAGCGCTGCCTTGCACGAGACACGGGTAGTCGATCTCGCTCCAAACGTTTTCGAACAGCGACTGCATTCCGGAGAGGCTTGTCGACAAAACGAAAGCGCGCCCTTCAGTGGCGTTGAGGATCTTGATCACTTCAGACACGGCTGCTTCCTGCCACTCGCGTGAACGTGGATCGGGCATCGCCGGAGGCAGGTAGAGAATCGCCTGTCGCTCGTAGTCGAAAGTCGACTCCGCGATCAGATCTTCGGCGGCCTCGAGTCCGAGCCGATCGCGAATGAAAGAGAAGTTTCCGCCGCTTGACAGTGTTGCCGAAGTGAGCACGACTGTCGGGACTTCGTCGAACAACTTGTCCTGTAACAAACCTGCGACGTCGATCGGCGACGCACGCAAAAACACGCCGCGGCCACGCCGTTCCAGCCAGTAGACAAACTTCTTGTCGGGGCCGGTAACGATAAACTCGAGATCGAAACGGATCTGGCGCAGCCGACGGATGAGACTCTCGACCTCAGGTTCTTTCTCCGGCACTGCGTCGAGCGTTGTCTCTACGCGCGCGATCGCGTTGTCGAGGATCGAGTACAACTCGCCGAGGCGCGTCGCTTCAAGCTCGCCGTCTTTGTTTCGCCGCGCGAAGGTGCCGGGAATGATCGGGTAACGTCCTTCTTCCCCGCGTCCATCGCGAAAGCCCATCCAAAAGTCGTCGGCAAAACGCGACATGCGAGCGACGCTCCGTGTGAGTTCCTGATCGATCTGCACATCGTCGATCGGGATCATTCCGAGGTCGCGAACGAGATCCTCGATCTGGTAATTCGACACTTGCGAGCCGAAGTATTCGGAAGCAACGTCTTCGATCAGGTGCGCCTCGTCGAAAATCACGGCCGTGTAGTCGGGCAGCACTGAACCGTAATTGCCGTTGCGCAAACTGAGATCGGCGAAGAAGAGATGGTGGTTGACGACGACGATGTCCGCTTCCTGCGCGCGGTTGCGCATGCGTGTGATGAAGCAGGGATCGAACTCCGGGCACTTCTGGCCCAGGCACGTTTCGGAACGGGCGTCGATATGACGCCAGAAAGAGAGCGACTCAGGCAGGTTTGCGAGTTCAGCGCGGTCGCCCGTCTCGCTTTCTCCCGACCAGTGCGTGACTTCTTCGAAATAGTCAACCTCTTCGAGTCCGTCGAGGACGGGTGCCGACTGCGCGCGCGAGAGACGATTTAGACAAACGTAGTTACTGCGACCTTTCATGTAGGTCGCCGTGAAGCGTTTGGGCAGAACGCTCTGGAGAAAAGGAATGTCTTTCTCCATCAACTGTTCCTGGAGGTTCTTGGTACCGGTAGAAACTATGACGCGCCCGTTGCCGCCGAGTGCCGCCGCAACGGCCGGGACGAGGTACGCGAGCGTCTTTCCGGTGCCGGTGCCGGCCTCGACAATGAGGTGTCGCTTCTCTTCAAACGCGCGCATTACGGCCCGAGCCATCTGTATCTGGCCCGGCCGATATTCATAATCAGGATGCGCCCTGGCTATTAACCCTTCCGCCCCGAAAACTTCTTCCATGATTACTGTGCCGTGTAAGTAACGATAGGGTTAAGCAGAATAACATGCCACGCAAGCTTAATCGCTGAATCCGTGTTCGTGAAGAACCTGTAAGGCCGGGACGTCCAGATCCCGGCCTTTTCGTTTAGAATCGACAAAATGATTCTTGAATCGATGATCACCTGTCTGTTCGTTGGAACGTGGCTTGCCCGCAGCGAATAGAAGCGGTAGATCGTCAGACACTGAGGCAAGAATGAAGACTGCCGCTGTTAAAATTAGCGCCAGACTTCGTTTACGCATGAGGTCGATGACGACTGGCAGTTTGAACGCGTCACACTCTCAATCGCTTCGAATACAGCGGAAAGCGCGCGGTGAGTTCAGCGACGCCTCGTTTCACCTTGTTACGCACGTCTTCGGACTCAGGCGCGTGAATGACTTCCGCGATTAGGCTTCCGATTTCGCGCATCTCCGGTTCTTTCATGCCGCGTGTGGTAACGGCGGGCGTGCCGATGCGCAGGCCGGAGGCGATGAAGGGTTTGTTCTGGTCGAACGGAATGGTGTTTTTGTTCACCGTGATCAAGGCGGCTTCGAGCGCCTTTTCTGCGTCCTTGCCGGTGATGCCTTTGCCGTCCATCCAAACGTCCACCAGCATCAGGTGATTGTCAGTTCCTCCGGACACCACACGAAGACCCTGTTCCTGCAGCTCGTTCGCCAGTGCCTTCGCATTCTTCAAGACTTGTCGCTGGTATTCCTTGAAGTCCTCGCGCAGCGCTTCACCTAAAGCGACTGCTTTCGCGGCGATGATGTGGACCAGTGGACCACCCTGAACGCCGGGAAACAGTTTGCGATCGATCTCTTTCGCGTGCTCCTCTTTACAGAGAATAAGACCGCCGCGCGGACCACGCAGCGTTTTGTGTGTCGTCGTCGTGACGTAGTCGGCATGTGGCACCGGCGACGGATGCAGTCCGGCGGCAATTGGTCCGGCAATGTGCGCGATGTCGGCAAACATGCGCGCGCCGACGCTGCGCGCGATCTCGCCGATTCGTTCGAAGTCGATCGTGCGTGGATAAGCCGAAGCGCCGCAGACGAGCAGTTTCGGACGATGCTCTTCTGCGATCCGTTGCAGCTCGTCGTAATCGATCTGCTCCGTCTCCTTTGAAACACCGTAATCGGCGACTTTGTAACTCAAGCCCGAAAAATTCATCGGATGCCCGTGAGTCAGGTGACCTCCGTGCGCCAGGCTCATCCCGAGTATCTGATCTCCATACTGAATCGCGGCTAGGTAGACGGACATATTCGCCTGCGCACCGCTGTGTGGTTGAACGTTCGCGTGCTCCGCGCCGAACAACTCCTTCGCGCGATCGATCGCCGTCTGCTCGACGACGTCGGTCCACTCACAACCGCCGTAGTAACGCTTGCCGGGATAACCCTCGGCATATTTGTTTGTAAAAACTGATCCGGCAGCTTCCAGCACCGCTTCGCTGACAAAATTTTCCGAAGCAATCAACTCGAGCCCGTTCGCCTGGCGAGCGACTTCATTGTCGATCGCGTTGGCGATAACAGGATCTACGTCGGCCAATGAGGCATTGCGCAAATCGGGCATACGTTCCTCGGAGGTTTTCTCGGTAGGCGTGGTCATTTGCACTCTCGTTCCATCTTGCTGATCTCTTCCACTCGTCTTTCGTGGCGTCCACCGGCAAACTTGGCGTTGAACCAGGCACGCACGATCCGCGGAATCTCGTCTGCCGGTGTGACACGAGCGCCAATCGAAAGCACGTTCGCATCGTTATGTTCACGAGCCAGCCGGGCGACGTCCTCGTTCCACGCCACGGCGGCGCGCACGCCCGGAACTTTGTTGGCAGCAATCGCCATCCCGGTGCCCGATCCACAGACCAGCAGTCCCTGTTCGACGTCGCCGTGGGAGACTTTCTCGGCGACCTTGCGCGCGTATACGGGATAATCGACGGAGTCGTTCGAAGCCGTTCCGAGATCCTCAAACTCCACACCCAGATCCTTGAGTAGAGGCTTCAACTGCTCCTTCTCGGCGTAACCCGCGTGATCACTTGCGAGAGCGATTCTCATCTCAGTGCACCCTTTTGGAAAGTATTTGGAAGAACGCGATGGTACATCACGCTCTACATCGCAGCAAACACGGATTTGCGTAACTCGCAGCCGCTAGGCGAGAATGCCCGGATTATGCGGTGGTCAAACTACTTTATCCCAACACTCCGCGAAGACCCGGCCGATGCCGAGGTTATTTCGCACAAACTTCTCCTGCGCGCCGGCGCCATCCGGCAACTGTCAGCCGGAATCTATTCGTACCTGCCGCTGGGCCAACGCATCGCTCTCAAGGTCACACAGATCCTGCGCGAGGAGATGAACGCTATCGGGGGCCAGGAGTTTTACCTACCTGCTCTTCAACCTGCTGAAATCTGGCAGGAATCAGGCCGTTGGGACGCAATCGGCGACGAAATGTTTCGCCTCAAGGATCGAAAGAACGCCGACATGTGCCTCGGTATGACGCACGAAGAGGTGGTCACGACAATCGCGCGCAACGAAATACGGTCGTACAAACAACTGCCGCAGGTCTGGTACCAGATTCAGATCAAGTTTCGCGACGAAGCGCGGCCGAAATCAGGCTTGATACGAGTGCGCACTTTCACGATGAAAGACGCGTATTCGTTCGATCTGGACCGTGCCGGACTCGACAAGTCATTCAGCGATCAACGAGAAGCTTACAAAAACATCTTCACGCGTTGCGGTCTACAGTTTTTGATCGTAGAGGCGTCGTCTGGCGCCATGGGTGGATCCGAATCGAACGAATTTATGGCGCGGACACCGGCCGGCGAGGATGTGATCGTCAGTTGTCCGAGTTGCGGTTACGCCGCAAACCTCGAAAAGGCGACTTCGCTGCTTACACCCGTGCATGACGAGGCCGGCTTACCAACGCCGGAAGAATTTCCCACACCCGGCGTACGCACGATCGAGGACCTGATCACGTTCCCCGGCGGCGCTGAAGCATCGCGACAGATCAAGTCGCTGGTTTACCTTGCGACGATCGACGGCGAGCCACGGCCAGTGCTCGTCCTGCTGCGCGGCGACCACCAGCTTCTCGAAACGAAGCTCGCGGACAGCCTCGGCGCAACCGCAGTGAGACCCGCGCAGCCAGAAGAGATACGCGAACTACTCGGCGCAAGCGCCGGAAGCCTTGGCGGCGTGGGCGCGAAAGACAAAGCGCGCTTCGCAAAAATCGATCTGCGCGTCGTCGCCGATTCGTCGTTGAAGGGCAGGCGCAACATGACAACGGGCGCGAACAAGGACGATCACCATCTCCGCGGCGTCGACGTCGAACGCGACATTCAAATCGATCGCTGGCTCGAACTACGCTCGGTTGAATCGGGTGAAGGGTGTCCGCGCTGCGATAGCGGCGTCCTCGAAGTCTACAAAGGAATGGAGATCGGCCACATTTTTAAACTCGGCACGAAGTATTCTGAGTCTATGGGTGCGATGGTTTTGACGCAGGAGGGCAAACAGGTGCCGCTGATCATGGGTTGCTACGGCATCGGTGTCGATCGAATCATCAGCGCCGCCGTCGAGCAGCAACACGACGCCGATGGCATCATCTGGCCGAAATCTCTCGCGCCGTTCGACGTCGTCGTCACGATTACGAACATGAAACAGGACGATCTGCGTGAAGCCGGCGAGAAACTTTACCGCGATCTGGAAAAGGCCGGACTCGACGTCCTGCTTGACGACCGCGACGAACGCGCCGGCGTTAAGTTCAAAGATGCTGATCTAATAGGTATTCCGTATCGAATTACGGTTGGCAAAAAGATCGCGGAGGGAGTTGTCGAAGTCTACGATCGCCGCGCGAAACAGAGCGAGGATGCTAAACTAGCGGACGTTGTCGAGCGCGTCCAGAAACTGGCGCTGGCGAGTGATTAAGGTCTTCATAGATCAGACGCAATGAAATTTGTCTGGCTCCTACTAGTTTTAATAATCGCTTCAGTTAAAGTTGACGCGTCGCAGGACCTTCTTCCGGAACTCGTCCGCCGGATCAAACCATCGGCAGTCGCCATCGAAACGTTCGACGCGCGCGGTGAAAAACTCTCGCGCGGCAGCGGCTTCTTCATCGACGCCGATCGCATCGTCACAAACCGGCACGTCATCGAAGGCGCCCATCGCGCAGAGGTCCATTCGTCGACGGGCGTGGTAATGCCAGTCAAAGGCGTCCTCGCGGTCGATGCCGAGGGAGACATCGCGCTGCTCAAGATCGATCCGCCAACACCGCAAGTCAGGCCTTTGCCACTCGACAAGACTTCCCCGCAGGAAGGCGAGAGCGTGGTGGTCATCGGCAATCCGCTCGGGTTGGAAGGCAGCGTCACGAACGGAATCGTTTCCGCTGTCCGCGACATTCCGACCTTCGGTCGCATCATTCAGATCACTGCGCCCATTTCGTCGGGTTCGAGTGGCAGTCCGGTCGTGAACATGCAGGGACAGGTTATCGGCATTGCAACCTTGCAGGTGACCGGCGGGCAGAGTGTGAACTTCGCGATTCCCTCTGAACGTATCTCGCAGCTCCAGGCCACAACGATAATGTCGCTGCCGGACCTGGTCGCCAACACCGGCCGCAACAAGCGCGCGAAAGCGGTCCAGTTTTTCCGGGACGGCTTGAGTTTTCTGTCGAAGGACGATTGCGAAAAGGCGCTGCCGTATTTTGAGAAGGCAGTCGAGTCAGACAGTAACTATGCGGAAGCGTGGGCGCAGAGCGGGTTCTGCAATGAGAAGCTGGGAAGACATGCAGAAGCGTTGGAAGCGTCGAAGAAAGCCGTAAACCTGCGGCCGTCGGCCGAGTCGTATTTCAACATCGGCCTCGCGAGTTTTTATCTCAAGCAGTACAAGGAAGCCGCTGAAGCTTACCGCCAATCAATCAAGCTGGATCCGTACAACTCAGCCGACGCTTATTACGCGCTTGGTCTTGTCTATCGCGATTGGGGCAAGGCAGACGACGAGATCCACGCTTACAAGCAGGCGATTCGACTGCGGCCCGATTACACCGACGCCTACGAGCGGCTGGGCTCACGCTACATGAAATCGAAGAAGTTTAACGAAGCGGCTGAGGTGTTTCGGCAACTGGCGGCGTTGAAGCCGGGTGACGCGGTCGCGCCGAACAACCTCGGCGAGGCGTACGTCGAGCTGAATCGCTTGAACGACGCGGTTGAATCGTTTCGCCAATCGATCCGGTTGAAACCTGATTTTGGGAGGGCTTACTACAACCTCGGCAAGTGTCTTCTGGCGATGGGCAACCGCGATGCGGCGCTCGAGCAATACACGATTCTCACAAACATCGATCCGAGTTGGGCGGAAAGGCTGAACGCCATCATCAATCCGTAAGATCCGAGTTACCTCATTACTTCGCCGACAATCGCCGTCAACGTGTTGTCTTGCAATGTCTTGTTGCGCGGTAAATGCGCGTGTAAGTCACAACCAAAGACAGCGTAACGCGAAAGCGTGAAGCCCGTCTGCGCGTCGCGCGTCTTGAACAGATTCTCGCCGAGCAGCGACGAACGTGTGACACGACCATCGCCAGGCAAATACATCGCACCCGTCACATCCTTCTTCGAGACTTTGACGCCGGTTGAAGTGCGAAACTCACGCGGTCGAGTCAACGTCATCCATCGGTTGCGCTTCTGATCACGCAGCAACACGGGCGAGTTAAAAGTCTCTTCGCAATCGCCGCCTATCGCCAGCAGCACTACCGGCGACGCAGGGCCGTCGACCGCGTCCAGCGATTGATGAAAGCGTTGCGCGCGTTTGAGCGTTGCGGAGAGATAAGCATCGAGCTCGGCAGCCACCTCTCCATTTGTTCCGCCGTTCGTGCTGACAAAACGCCGTCGAAATTCGTCCGTGTATAACGCGCTCCAGCCATAGTGTTTCCAGACCGCGACGTCGTACAGGTCAACCGCGATCGGTTTCAAGTTCTCATCGAGGAACTTCACCGCGCCTGCATGCGGCATAAGCTGAAAAACCGACGGCGTCCGCGCGGCATCCTCCGCCGTCAACTTGTTCAGCAGCGGAACGCGACGTCGTAAGCCTTCCGTTACGGAATAACCTTCGATAAGCGTCGCGAACGCATCGGCCGAACCTTCGTTCGGCACGCCGATCATAACGATCTTGCTGATGTGCGCAGCGCCGCTCCACGTCGGCTGTATCGCCGTGTCTCCCGGCGGTAGATCCGCATCGCCATACATCGCCGCGTAGCGCGCGATCAAACCACCCATCGAGTGAGCCACGACGTTGAACTTCAAATCCTGGCGTTTCAGTTTGTCCTTCAATCGTTGCAAACGTCTGACAAGCTCGCGCGCATTTGTGACGTTGTCTCGTCGCCAGTCGTAAGCAAAGATGTAGAACGTGTCACGATCACCGCCGGCGGCGGGATTCTCCCAATCACCTTCACGATAACCGGCATAACGTCGTAGTGCCTCGAGCAGATCTCGATAGACGTAAACCTCCGGCAGCAACTTCGCCAGTTTTGCCGTCTCGACGATCCTTCCGGGTATTAAATCGTCGCGATTCGCTTCGAGATTCGGACTAATCGGCAACCCTTCCTGCGACGTGCGAAACGCCGACGGCCAAACCTTTTCTCCCGTCTTGGGATTAATCAGTTCGGACCCGAGAATGCCCGGAATAACAACAACAGGCCGCTTACCGGTGCTCGCACGCGCAGTCGCAAAGATCTGTTCGAGATCCGGCGTCTTGCGCGCCGAGATGCAGCCGGACGTTGCAACGGACAGGAGTAGAACGCCGAGGATGAAATAGGGCTTGTCTGTAGATCGTCGGGCGAAAGGTCGGTTCACAAGACTACTCAACGGGCGGCTCCCAGCGACGGTTTATCAGGCTCGCGACGAAGCCGGCGCCGAAGCCGTTGTCAATATTGACCACGGTCACGTTCGAAGAGCACGAATTCAACATGCCCAGCAGCGCGGCCACACCGCCAAAGGATGCGCCGTAACCGATACTGGTTGGCACAGCGACCACGGGCACGCCTACTAAACCGCCGACGACTGACGGCAGCGCGCCCTCCATTCCCGCCGCGACGATCACGACGCGGGCGCGTTGCAGCAAGCTGCGCTCTGCCAGCACACGATGAATTCCGGCCACACCGGCGTCCCAGATGCGCGAGACTGTGTTGCCCATCGTTTCCGCTGTCAAGGCGGCTTCTTCTGCGATCGGAATGTCGCTAGTGCCGGCGGTCACAACAGCCATTGGTCCAACGCCGCGATCACTCTTGTCGCGTCGAATTCGGATCAATCTTGCGGACTCATGCCATTCAGCGTCGGTGACAACGTTGCGAATCTCTCCATACACGCCTTCGTCGGTTCGGGTGACGAGAATGTTTGGCGAACGTTGTGCGAGACGTTCGACTATGCCAACAATCTGCGCCCGCGTCTTGCCGCCACCGAAAACGACTTCGGGAAAGCCAAGGCGCGAAGCGCGCGAATGATCGACGCGCGCGAAGCCGATGTCTTCGAAATGAAGGTTCTTAATGCGATCGACGGCCTCCCGGCTGTCGAGGTCGCCGCTCTTGTAAGCCTCCAGCAATCTCTCGAGTTCGTTCGAATCCATGTGTGTCGCCATTCTAGCAGTTCGACTGAATGCGGTCAGTACCGTATTATTTGCTGTCCGTGTCCACACTTATCAAAAATACCCGCCTGACTCTCGAGATGATCAAGATCGAGCACACGCTGTTTGCGTTGCCGTTTGCGTTTCTCGGGGCAGTACTGGCGGCCAACGGTGTTCCGTCTGCGCGGCAGATCTTTTGGATCGTAGTGGCGATGGTAGGCGCGCGCTCAGCGGCAATGGCTTTTAACCGCCTGGCAGATCGCCACATCGACGCCCGCAACCCGCGTACGGCTTCACGCGCACTGCCTGCTGGATTGTTGTCGGTCGGATTTGTCTGGGCGTTCACGCTGGTCTCTGCCGGGCTGTTTTTACTCGCGGCGGCGATGCTGAACCGGTTGACACTCGTCCTGGCGCCTGTGGCACTCGGGAGTATCGTGCTGTACTCGTTTACCAAACGTTGGACGCAGTTTTCGCACATCGTCCTTGGCTGGTGTCTCGCGATTGCACCGACCGGAGCGTGGATCGCGGTGCGGGGCGAGATCGGTAGTGTAGTGCCGTTGTTGCTGTCGCTCGTTGTCCTGCTCTGGACTGCAGGTTTTGACGTTCTCTACGCGTGCCAGGACTACGATTTCGATCGTCGCGAGGGATTGAGATCGGTTCCGGCTCGTTTCGGTATCGCGCGCGCTTTATGGATTGGGCGCAGTCTTCATGCGGGAGCTTTCCTGGCGCTCGTCTGGCTGTACCTTGTTACCCGCCTCGGCCCGATCGCCTTCGCGGGAGTGATCGCAACCGGAGCTTTACTCGTATACCAACATAGACTCGTGCGCGCCGACGATCTACGACGGCTGAACGCAGCGTTCTTTACCACTAACGCGTTTGTAAGCGTCATTCTGCTGGTGACGTTTGGCAGCGCTGTTTTTCTGCATCGCTAAAAGTCGAGATTTCCGACAATGAACTTTTCACACGACGACAAACTGAATGAGATCGCCGAACGCACCATCGCCGGCGAACGACTCTCGTTCGAAGACGGCGTCGCGCTCTATGCGACTGAGGATCTCCCCGCACTCGGTAAACTCGCCGACACAGTCCGTCGCCGGCGCCATGGCCGCGTCACGTATTTCAACGTCAATCGCCACCTGAACCCGACCAACATCTGTTACGCCGATTGCAAGTTTTGCGGGTTCTTCCGCACGCCTCGTCAGCCTGACGCTTACACGCACAACATCGACGACAGTTTGAAAGTCGCGGCACAAGCGGTCGCGGAAGGCGCGACCGAGTTACACATCACCGGCGGTTTGAATACAAAACTTCCGTTCAGTTATTTCACGGATCTGCTGTCGTCACTTAAGCGAGAGTATCCGCAGTTGCACCTGAAGGCGTTCACGATGGTCGAGTTTGACCATTTTGCACACTTCTACAAGATGGCCGACGAAGAGGTCATCGACAAACTGATCGCCGCGGGCCTGGATTCGTGTCCCGGTGGAGGTGCGGAGATCTTTCGCGAGCCGACTCGCTCGATGATCTGCGCCCACAAGTGTGATGCCGCGCGTTGGCTGGAGCTACAGGGAAAGGTGCACGCCGCGGGCTTGAAGACGAACGCGACGATGCTCTACGGTCACATCGAATCGATTGAGGATCGCGTGGACCATCTGGTTAAGCTTCGAGAGCAGCAGGAGAAGTCCGGCGGTTTTCAATGCTTCATACCGCTTGCCTTCTATCCTCCCGACACTCAGTTGGCCCATCTGCCGGGACCATCTGGAGTTGATTCACTCAAGACGATGGCCGTCTCCCGCTTGATGCTCGACAACTTCGACCACATCAAAGCTTACTGGGTCATGTTGGGTAAACGCCTGGCGCAGGTCGCGCTGCATTACGGCGCCAACGACATCGACGGCACGATCACCGAAGGCGGTGAATTGACGACGAGTTACTCAGTAGAAGCAAACAATGAAGTCCGTATGAGCAAAACCGAGCTTATCGGTTTGATTGAAGACGCGGGTTACGAAGCTGTCGAACGCGACACCGTTTACAACCGCATCGAGCCGAAAGATCTAACGACAATAGGGTTGAACTGAAATGGTTGCTGACACCGAACGAACGACAATCACACTGGCGCATTCGCCCGATTCCGACGACGCTTTCATGTTTTACGGCCTCGCCACTCATAAACTCGACACCGGCGGGCTAAACTTCAAACACCTGCTTAAAGACATTCAGACATTGAACGAAGAAGCGACGCGCGGTACTTACGACGTCACCGCCATCAGCTTTCACGCTTACGCCTACGTCGCGGACAAGTACGCCTTGCTACCGCACGGCGCGTCGATTGGAGACAACTATGGTCCAATCGTCGTCTCGCGCGAACCAGCGATGCCTGACGATATCCCGAATCTGAAGATCGCGGTTCCGGGGACGTTGACCAGTGCGTTTCTGGCGCTGCGGCTGTTCAATGCCGATTTCAAGTACGAAGTGGTGCCGTTTGACAAGATTATCGACGCTGTTTTGGAAGGCTCGTGCGATGCAGGATTGTTGATTCACGAAGGGCAACTTTTTTACAACCGGAAGGGGCTGCACAAAGTGTTGGACCTCGGCGAGTGGTGGCACCAGCGTCACGGGCTGCCGCTGCCGATGGGCGGTAACGCTATCAAGCGCGATCTCGGGCCGGAGCTGACGAAGGAAGTCTCGAACCTACTGCGCGAGAGTATCCGCTACTCGCTGACTCATCGTGAGGACGCGCTCCAGTATGCTATGCAGTTCGCTCGGGACATGGATCCGGCGCTGGCTGACCGCTTTGTTGGAATGTGGGTGAACGAGTTGACGCTTGACTACACTGACCGCGGGCGCGAGGCGGTGCGGCGGCTGCTCGCAGAGGGTTTTGAAAAGGGCCTCATTCCTAACGAGGTACCCGTCGACTTCGTCTAGCCGTTAGCGGCAGCACATATAGAAATTTTCTGGGTAAGAATTTTTTATTTTCCTCGCTATTGACCTCCCGCAAACGGGAGACACACGTACGAAAAACTTTTTTTAATTTTTATCCACGACGCTCCCGCGGCTTGAGGGGCGCGTGGGAAATCTCACAAATCCAGAGCACGACGCCTGCCGCAGGCGAAACGCCGGTTTCTGAGTACGGTTTTTATTGTGTTATCTACGTACGGGGTGGGTGTGACGTTAGCTGGGGTGTGCGCGGTGATTTTTTAAGCCACCCCGCCCAGAAGGAGCAGCTAATCACCGCGCACATCATCGACATCAGACCACGTAAAACCAAGCTCCTCCCAAAGCCTGGTTTATCGTCCCCGCCGTGTAAGCAACGCCGCCGCTCGGCGTCACGTCTGCGCTCCCGCGCCGTAAAGCTCCACGGATTTAGGACGAGTGCCTGGTGCCGACATGAGGACCTTGAGAAACTAAACTTTCAAACCAGCGAGCCCAGAATTTCGAGGCCAATCGGGCTCTTTTGTTTTCAAATCCGCCGCTGGCCGACGATAACTTATTCTAGCTTGGGGACATTACACTACTTGCAGGAAACTTTGCAACAGGAAAATGGCGTTCACGCCTACCCCGCCCACACCGGCCATTCCGCTGACAACCGTCGTTCTTCCTCCCGGCATCTGAAGACACGCAAGTTTAACAAGGCCCCGGGCCTGTAAACCCACTATCCAGGTTGGAGAATGAAGAAAATTTTATCGGCCACACGCCTTATCAGCTTCGCCCTGCTCCTGATCGCCGCCGTCACGTTCAGCGTGTCGGCCCAAACAGAAACCACAGGCGGGATCAGCTCCGCGGAAGCTGACAGGATCATCCAGGCGTTCACCTCCAAAGAGACGCAGTTCCGCACGGCGCTTAATAACTACTCGTTCAAACGCGACGCATTGATTCAAACTATCGGCATGGGCGGCCAGGTCACTGGCGAATACCATCGCGTCTCGACCTTCACTTTCGATGATCAGGGAGTTCGATACGAGAAGATCGGTTACTTTCCAATGTCGACGATGACGGAGGTAAGCGTTACTGCCGAAGACATTGAAGATCTAGGCGGGATCAATCCGTTTGCGCTCGAACCGGCGAAGATTCCCAGGTACAACTTCAAGTATGTCGGCAAAGAGAAGATTGATGAGTTGAACCTCTATGTCTTTGACGTTTCTCCGAAAGTGATGCCAACTTCGAAGAAGATCGAGGACCGCCTGTTCCTCGGACGAGTTTGGGTCGACGATCAAGACTTACTGATAGTGAAGACTCGCGGCAAGGCCGTGCCGGAAACCAAGCAAAACAAATATCCGATTGTCGAAACATATCGCGAGCAGATCGATGGCCGTTACTGGTTCCCGACTTACTCGTACGCTGACGAGGAGCTCATTTTTGACAGCGGCCAATCGGTGCGCATTCGCATGAAAGTGCGCTACACAGATTTTGCTCCGGCGCGCGCGACCTTGAGGGTTACTGAAATCGGTGAAGACGAATCGCCCGCCGTGGGTAAAGAAGCGGCGCCGATCGAAGGTGGAGTCCTGAATTCCAAAGCCCTCTCGTTGCCACAGCCACGGCTGTCTGAAGAAGCGAAGAGACAGAAGCAGACCGGCAGGATTACGGTCCGCGTAATCGTTGACGAGAATGGAAAGGTAGTTTCCGCGACTGCTATGAATGGACCAGCAGTGCTGCGGGAAATCGCCGAGGCAGCAGCTCGTGAGGCGACGTTTGCGCCGACAGTACAGGATGGGATTACCGTGAGAGTCGCCGGCGAATTGGTCTACGACATCAAGAATTAGAGTTGCTTTGCGATCGACTGGCGGACCTCGGAGACAAGCGAATTAATTGCTTCATCCGTGGTCCGATCGATCGTAGCGACAGGCGGCAGGATCACCATTTCCAGAGTTCCGGATCTGGCCTCACCAGTTCCCTTTCCCATCAACACATCTGAGTTTCTAATTGCGACCGGAACGACGGGCACGCCGGCTTGTCGCGCCATGTAGAACGCGCCTTTCTTGAACGGCAACAACTCGCCGGGTTTCGCGCGCGTTCCTTCGACGAAAACTGCGAACGAAACGCCGGACTTAATTCGTTGCGCGGCGGCTTCTGTCGTGCGAATCGCACTCTCGCGGTTGGTGCGATCGATGGCCATAACATTGACAAACCCCATTCCGACCCCGAGCACCGGCACTTTCAACAACTCTTTCTTCGCCAGCAGACCGATCCGCCGGCCCGTGTAGATAAACATGGCCGCGGTGTCGAGATACGAGCGGTGGTTGGAAACGAAAACGTACGTCTGTTTCGGATCGAGCAGTTCGAGTCCCGTCACCTTCACTCGCACACCGCTCAACCGCAGCCACGCACTCGCGCCAAACAACGCCCACGGGTACACGAGGTCGTGCTTGTTGACGAGCCACGCCACGATCAGGATCGGTGGCCCGAGCGTTCCAAGCAACGCGCCCGCCAGAAACAGCGACCACCAGTAGTGCACACGCCGCATAAAGCTGCGCCGCGGTGTTGTGCTAGACTCGTCCGCCGTAGTCTTCTCGATTGCAGCGCTATCTTCCATCTGTTTTCGCAAAGGAAACCCGCAATGACTAGCCTTCGATCCGTAACGGTTGGCCTGGCTGTGGTACTGTCTCTCGCCGCGTTTTCGGCACAGTCGTTTGCGCAACGAACGGCGCCGCGCGTTTCCAATTCCGCCGCCATCCCCTCTCCGAAGTCAGTCCTCGGATTTACGCCGGGCGACGACCGGACCATGGCCGACTGGTCGCAGATCACCGACTATTTCACTCGATTGGACCGCGCCTCGGATCGCGTGTCGGTTGAGACTTTGGGCCAATCTACTTTGAAACGGCCTCTGATCGTAGCTTTCATCAGTGCGCGAGAGAATATACTGGCGCTTGAAAAATACAAAGACATCCAGCAGCAACTCGCCGATCCGCGCAAAGTCGCCGACAGGCTGCAGCGCGACAGATTGATCGCCAACGGCAAGGTCGTCGTCGCCATCTCGTGCTCGATCCACTCGACCGAAATCGTCGCGTCGCAGATGTCGATGCAGCTTGCCTACGAGCTCGCTACCGCACACGACGCCGAAACCCGCGAGATTCTCCAGAACACTATTCTGCTGCTGATTCCGTCGCCCAATCCGGACGGCATCGACATCGTGGCCAACTGGTATCGCAAGACGTTAGGAACGCCTTTCGAAGGACGCGAACCACCTGAGCTCTATCACCATTACGCCGGCCACGACGACAATCGCGACTGGTTCATGTTGAATCTAAAAGAGACGCAGGTCTTCACGCGCTTTTTCTGGCACGAGTGGTTCCCGCAGATTGTTTACGACGTGCACCAGCAGGGTTCCAACGGATCGCGCTTTTTCATTCCGCCGTTCTACGATCCGGCAAACCCGCACATCTCGCCCGTGTTGCTTCGTCAGGTGGGACTGATCGGTCACAAAGTCGCCGCGGATTTGCAGGCTGCGGGCTACCGGGGCGTGTTGACCAACGCACTTTACGACACCTGGTGGCACGGCGGCTTTCGCACCGCGCCCTATTTTCACAACTCGATCGGCATTCTGTCCGAAGCAGCGAGCGCGAGGTTGATGACGCCGGCAACCGTGAATCGCGAACAGCTCGCTCGCTCCTCAACGCGCGGCATGCGCAACGCCACCGAATCATCCACGAACTTTCCCGATCCGTGGCCGCCGGGAACGTGGCGTCCGCGAGACATCATGAACATGGAAATGATTGCCGCTCGCGGCGTGTTGTCGATGGCCGCGAAATTCCGCGGCGACTACCTGCGCAACTTCTATGAACTGGGAAGAAAGGCCGTCCAATCACCCCATGGACCAGACGAACCGCTCGCTTACTTGATTCCCGCAGGCCAGGGACGCGAGGAGAGCGTCGCTAAGTTGATCGAGAGCCTCGTCGGACAAGGCATTGAAGTCTATCGTCTCGACAAAGAGCTTCATCTGACGCATGGACCACAAGTCCTGCAAAGAACAAACGCGGCGACGGAGAAGCTCGGCACTTACCGGACCGTGATCGACCAGCCAATGACGATGGAAGTGCCGCTCGGCAGTTACATCGTGTTCCTGAATCAGCCGCAGCGATCGAACGTTCTCGCCCTGTTTGCGCCGCAGATCTATCCAAACCGTTTAACTGCGCAGGGTGAAGCCGAACGGCCGTACGACGTCGCAGGCTGGACTCTGCCGCTGCAAATGGGTGTGGATGCACCCGTCGTCACAGCCATTCAGGAGACGCCGTCCGAAAGAAGACTTACGCTCATAAAAGACGGCAACCAGGTCCGCGCCGATCTGGCGCTGGCGTTGAGAAAAGGCGACCAGTCGCCGATCAAGAATCCCGTACGCCAGGCTGTTCGCGTCGGGATCTACAAGCCTTCGCTGAGCAACATGGACGAAGGTTGGACGCGGTTTATCTTCGATACTTTCAACGTTCCTTACTCGTCTGTGCGTGACACGGACATGCGGCAGGGCGGACTCAACTCGAAGTTCGACGTACTGCTTTTGCCTTCGCAGGCAAGCGCGCAGATCATCGGCGGCAACGCGGCGGGCACGTTACCGGCAGAGTTCACCGGTGGAATAACGGAAGCCGGTATCAATCACCTGAAACAGTTTGTGAACCAGGGTGGGATGCTGCTGTGTTTCGACAATGCATGCGATTTTGCGATGAAGCAGTTCAACCTGCCCGTTCGCAACGTGCTCGAAGGCGTAAAGTCGTCGGAATTCTATTGCCCCGGATCGATACTGGCGCTCGACGTCGATAACAAGCATCCGTTTGCTGCAACTGTGCCGGCGAACCTCTCCGCCTATTTCATTAACAGCTCGGCGTTCGCAGTCACCTCCGCGGATGCAAACGTTCGAGTCGTCGCTCGGTATGCAAAAGAGAACGTGCTGCGTTCCGGGTGGCTGCTTGGCGAGGACAAGCTGCGCGGGCAAATCGCGCTCGCTGAAGTCTCGGTCGGAAAGGGACGGGTTGTTCTTTTCGGTTTCCGCCCGCAGCATCGAGGACAGGCGTGGGGAACGCTTCCGTTGATCTGGAACGTCCTGTCCAGCGCCGCCGTAAACGCATCTGAATGAATTAAATCCACGTTCTCGTAAACTCCTTCTTTTGCTTGCTCTGATGACGAGGACGGGAGTATTCTTGCCCCTGAATAACGGTTTTTCTCGCCCCTGATTTCCAAATCAAAAACCGCAAGCAACAAGTCTGACTAAACGGCATCAAAGTGAGGCCCGGTGTGTTCGGGTACTTGTTTGGGAGCTAATTATGAAAAGGTTTTGTGCTTTCCTATTGCTCCTCTCCCTGTTCTCTACAGTAACGAGCATTGGTTTTGGACAAGGTCGACCGCGACGCGTCGGTGACCAGCGGAACGTGCCGCAGACGACGTCACCGGAACCGCCGCCTATGCCTTCGGGTAAGGCCCCGGTCCTGGGCGGCGCGAACTATCCGAACAACCGCAAACCGGATCCACAACCTGAGGCCGCGCCAACTCCTCCGGAAGAAGTGGACGCCGGCGACATCATTCGCGTCGACACCACGCTAGTCACGATTCCCGTTAGCGTGATGGATCGCGATGGTCGTTACGTTCCCAATCTGAGAAAAGAAGACTTCCGCATCTGGGAAGACGACGTCGAACAGGACGTCGCGTTCTTTGCTTCAGTCGATAAGCCGTTTTCGGTCGTGTTGATGCTCGACACGAGCCCGTCCACTCAGTTTCGACTCGAAGAGATCCAGGACGCGGCGACCAGCTTCGTTAATCAACTTCGGGTCGACGACAAAGTGATGGTCGTTTCGTTCAACGAGGACGTGAAGGTCCTCTGCGAATTCACAACCGATCGTTCGAAACTGCAACGCGCGATCTATCGCGCAAACACAGACAGCGGCACAAGCATTTACGACGCCGTCGACGAAGTTATCAATAGACACCTGAGCCGGACGTCGGGAAGAAAAGCGATCGTGCTGTTCACGGACGGGGTCGACACCACGAGCGACAAAGCGAGTTATGAAAGTACCGTGATGGATGCGCAGGAGCTCGACGCGTTGATCTATCCGGTCGAGTACAACACGTCTTTTGATATGGGCCAGGTGGTCCAGGCTCCGACAGTGACGATCGATGTGTTTGGACAGATCCTGGGAGGCATCTTTGGCGGGGGTACTGGGGGCGGCGGCATTCGAAGAGGTGGTCGCCGGCCACGCGGTACAAGCCGGGGAGATTACGAAGTGGGCCGGCGGTACCTGGAGGAACTCGCACACAGCACCGGCGGGCGAGAATACCGGGCCGATTCGCTTCAAAACATGTCGTTCGCGTTCGCACAAGTGGCTGAGGAACTGCGGCGGCAATACAGCATCGGCTACTACCCGAAGCGATCTCCGCAAGCGGGTCAACGGCGAATGATCAGAGTTCGCTCAAAGCAGCCGAATTTGGCCGTACGTTCGCGTGAGAGTTACATCTTCAACCCAGGAAACGCGACGCCGGAGAAATCAGCGCAGTCCGCGTCACCCGTGTTGCGAAACGAGAAGCGATAAGCTCGTTAGGACTTACTGAGTAGCTCTGTCTGAATAGTTCTTTTGCAGCGGGTCTCGTCTGCGCGACGCACAGCTACTATTCGCCTGCCGCTGCGCTGCTACGCGACGCCCAACTACTATCCGGCCGGTGCGCAGCGGCTCTGCCGCCTGATGTGCGGCGGGGCTATGCCTCGCCGTTGTGGTTGCTTTACCGATGCGGCTTCGCCGCCGGTTCGGGCTTTGCCCAAATCTTTTAGGCCAAAGGCCGTACGAGCGGCATAGCCGCTCTCATTTTACTCGGCGACGGCGAGGCACAGCCTCGCCGCACATCAGGCGGCACAGCCGTCTCGAAGCTACTTCCAGATCCCGTCTCGAAACTGCTTTCAGGTTCTCTTTCGAAACTGCTTCCCGGTTCCGTCTCGAAACTACTTCCCGATCCCATTTGCAAGAAAAACCGCTTCCCGGTCCCGTCTCGAAACTGCTTTCAGGTTCTCTTTCGAAACTGCTTCCCGGTTCCGTCTGGAAACCGCTTCCCGGTCACGTCTGGAAACTTTGTTTCGGTCAAAACGTCACGGGATGGGAAGTGAGCGGGTGATTAGTTCCGCGGACGTGAGTTCCAGGGCGGGCAGTGAGACGGTCACCACTGCGCCGCCATTTTCGTTTCGGTTACCTGCCGACACAGTTCCGCCGTGCAGCTCGACCAGGTGACGCACAATCGCGAGTCCCAACCCCAGTCCGCCGTGTTTTCTCGTACTCGATCCGTCCGCCTGACTAAACCGATCGAATATCCGTGGCAGAAACTCGAGCGGAATTCCCGGTCCTGAATCCTCAATACTAATCTCCGCCAGCGATCCGCGCTGGCGCAGGTGAATATCAACCGTTCCGAGTTGCGGCGTAAACTTCACCGCATTGGCCAGCAAGTTCCACAGGATCTGCTGCAATCGCTCGACATCAGCCCTAACGATAGCGTCCGGCGCTTCGAAATGCGTGCGCAGGTCGATCTCCTTCGCTTCAGCCGCAGGACGTACCGCATCAATCGCAGCATGAATCACCAGCAACAGATCAACTGGTTGCGTATTTATTCTCAACTTGCCGGTGATGATGCGCGACACGTCAAGCAGGTCTTCGATGATCTGCCTTTGCGCGGAGGCATTGCGCTCGATGACTTCCAGCGCGTGCGACGTCCCTTCTTTGTCCAACTGCCCGCTGCGTACCAGCCGCGACCAACCGACGACGGCATTCAACGGCGTTCTCAACTCGTGAGAAACGGTCGCCAGAAACTCCTCTTTCAAACGACTGGCTTCCTCCGCCTGCTCACGCGCATGGCTCTCGCGCTGCAACAGCTCCGCGCGCTCAATCTCCGCCTGAACAGCCCCGGTGATATCCATTGTGACGCCGCGCATGCCAACCGGTCCGGTTTCGTCGCAAAAAACTACTGATTGCGCTTCCACCCAAACTTCACGTCCGTTCTTGTGCAACCACCGAAACCGGCTTGTGCCTCCTTTGCTCGACGCGAAGATCGCCGAGGCTTCACGGGCCGCACGCTCCCTGTCCTCGGGATGAACAATGGAAAGCCAGAAGTTCGGCGTCGATAACCATTCATGCTGGCTATAACCAAGCATCTTCTCGACGTGACTGCTCACAAAGTCGATCCGCTGAGAAGCGGCGTCAGGCTTGCCCCACGCTTCCCAGACAACGCCCGGCACGTGCGCCACCAGTTCCTCTATGCGACGCCGGTGTAGCTCGATTTCCGATCCGAGTTTCGACTTCTCAGCCTCGGCTTCGCGACGCTCATTCGTAACCGCCGACACAACCAGTGTCATCAACGAGCTCGTGCCGACGAACGTGATCAACAGAATCAGTGCGACGTTCGGGCTTGCCTGCACCCATGGACCATACCCATGCTTTGCTCCCCAGACGGCGACACCAGCCATCAACAGGATCGCGCTGGTCACTAACCTCATATCAAACTTCAGTGCCGCCCATAAGAGGAATGGCAGACACAGGTACGCCAACGGGTAAGTCTTGACCGGTCCCGGAAACCAGCCGCCAAACACTATCAACGCCACCAGCAAGTGAAGTACGAGCAGAACGGCGATTTCGAGCCCGTGTCCGGTATTCAAATCACGAGGCGATCGCCACGAGAGAATAAACGGCGTCACGATGAGCGCACCGAAACCGTCGCCGATCCACCAGGTCAACCACAGTGACCAAAAGTTGGACCATTGGGCCGCGCCTCCAAGATACAGGCTGAGAATTCCAATCGTGGCGCTGACCATCGGCGCCAGAATCGCTGCGCAACCGACGAAACGCATCACGTCTGCGACGGAATCGAGTGAGTTGCGCCAGCGAACGCGTTGCAGGAGCCAGAAAGCGACCACGGCTTCGAGCGTGTTGCCGATCGCAATGCCGATGGCCGAGGCGGCCGGAATATCAGTCAGGACGTTGGTCGCGAGGGCGCCGAGGAAGACACCGGGCCAAACGCGCCTGCCGAATATCAGAAGCGCCGCGATCGCGATGCCTGTCGGCGGCCAAACAGGTGTGACGTTGCTGTGCACTGCGGCGAGGGAGAGGCCAAGCTTGGCTGCCGCGAAGTAGACGAGGGCCAGCAGCGGAATCTGGGCAATCGGGGGAAGGGGGACTCGTCTCATTATTTGGATCCGCGAGACGGATTCTAACTCCGGGACACAAAAAAGCGCGGCGGTTTTTGCCGTCCGCCGCGCCAACTATACCCACAGGAGGAAAGGGGTATTCAACGGCGGAAGTATAGTGGATTTGCCTTGCACTGGCAATGTGCGGAGACGTACCTAAAAGACCGCCGATATTCCCAAAAGCACACTAAAACATGGCAAACACGTGCTATTTACCGGCAGCCATAGGCGCAATCTTTCGACACCCGCAGCGTTGATTGAACTGTGCTAAGATGCCCGCATCCCTGTTAAATCTCCCCTGAGTTTTCGGCCAGCCTACCCGCAACCGGGAGCATTATGGCAACACACGATACAACGGTTGTGGTCCTTCATGTTCGCGCTGGCGCTCCGGGTCTATGAAGCAAACGCCGACTATTGCTGCGTGGGCAGAAAGGTGCTATAGGACAACCCATACAACCCAATGAAGGTTTTCATCAATTAAACAGGCCTAACTCTCAATGATGGCTGATTCAAAGAAGTCTGACGACAATGATCTCGTCGTTGTAGGTTCGTCGGCTGGAGGCGTCGGCGCCCTTTCCATTCTGGTCAGCACGCTCAGTAAGGACTTTCCGGCTCCAATCGTTCTCGCGCAACATCTGGACCCGCAGCGGCCAAGTCACCTGGGCGCGATTCTCGATCGGCGCAGCGCGTTACCGATCGTCGTCGTGAGTGAAGACGCACCGACCCGCCTCGAAGGCGGCACCATTTACGTGGTTCCGGCAAATAAGCACGTCAGGATCGCCGACGGACATGTGCATCTCGAATCGGATCACGCCGAACGGCCCGCGCCTTCCGTAGACAGACTTTTATCAAGTGCTGCCGAGTCGTACGGCGAACACCTTATCGCCGTAATTCTGACTGGATTAGGATCGGACGGCGCTGCCGGTGCGGTGGCCGTGAAGAATGCGGGGGGCGTCGTCATTATTCAGAACCCGCAAACAGCGCCCTACCCCTCGATGCCGCTCTCATTGCCGCCAACGGTGGTGGACCATGTCATGGAAATGGAGCAGATTGGTCCTCTACTTTACGATCTCCTCAAACGCGTTACCCTGCCTCCCGCGGAAAAGCTGGGGGATCCGCTCCGGGAAGTGCTTCAGCTTGTAAGCGCTCAAACCAATATCGACTTTCGCAACTACAAGACGTCAACCATACTGCGACGCATTACGCGTCGAATGGCCGTGTCACATGTCGGTACCTTGCGCGATTATGCGGACTACCTGCGGACGCACCCTGAAGAGGTCTCGGAGTTAGTCAAAGCATTTCTGATCAAGGTCACGGGGTTCTTCCGCGACCCTGAGGCCTTCGATTACATCAGGCAGAACGTGCTTGCCGAGCTCATCGACAGGGCCAGGGAAACCAGGATACTGCGTGTGTGGTCTGCCGGATGTGCCACCGGTGAAGAAGCGTACTCGATGTCGCTGCTCATTGCCGACGCGTTGGGTACCGACTTCCCTGAATGGAGTGTCAAGATCTTTGCTACGGACCTGGCCGCGGACGCCATCGCGTTTGCGCGGCGCGGGTTCTACCCGGAGACCGTCCTTACCGAACTGCCAAATAATTACCGGCAGCGCTATTTTGAACGCATCGATCATGGATATCGGATTTCCAAGATGCTGCGCGAGACGGTGATCTTCGGACAGCAGGACATCAGCCGGGGCGTCCCGTTCCCACGGATCGATCTGGTGGTTTGCCGAAATTTGCTCATCTACCTTAATCCGGAACTCCAACAGACGGTACTGGATCTTTTCGCTTATTCGCTGCATCAGTCACATGGCTATCTGTTCCTCGGAAAAGCGGAAACGACGCGGCCGACAAAGGCTTCGTTTGAACTCGTAAATAAGAAATGGAAAATCTATCGCTGTCTTGGTGGGCCGCTGTCTTTTCCGACGTACCACGCCTCGCAACCTGTCTCGCAGATCACGGAGGGCCGAAGAGAATCGCGCCCCCGCTCCGCAACGTCTCCGTCTGAGTACGAGATCACCGCAGCCGAGACTGACGTGGGCCACCTGCGTCGCATCAATGAAATGATGCTCCGGTACCTCACCGCGGGAGTCGTCGTCATGGATCGTTCGTATCGCATCCTGACGATCAACTCCGCGGCGCGCAGGATGCTCGGAATTCGTGACGTGGCTTACGATCAGGATTTCTTACACAGTGTCAGAGGATTGCCATATCAGGATGTACGCGCGGCAATCGATCTCGCCTTTCGCGAACGCTCCACGACGACGTTGAAGGATTTGGAGTTGGACCACATATCCGTCGGCACCGGCAGCCGGTATATCGACATGACCATCATGCTCATGCCGGTTGAGGTGGGGGGGCCGGACATAGCTGTCATCACCGTTATCGATACAACTGAGGGGGCACAGGCCGGGAAACGTCTCGAGGCGGTGCAGCGAGAGCAGGCTGATCTGGTTGGCGAACTCAGCGCCGCAAACAAGCGTTTCGCTGAAATGAATAAGGAGCTTCAGGACGCGAACGAAGAACTTCAGGCGGCGAACGAAGAGTTGATGCTCACGCAAGAGGAGTTACAGGCCACTAACGAAGAGTTCGAAGCGACCAACGAAGAGTTGCAGGCGACAAACGAAGAACTAGAAACCAATAACGAGGAATTGCAGGCCACAAATGAAGAACTGCAAACGACCAACGATGAGCTGGCGGCACGCACGATGGAACTGCACCACCTCGCTAAAGCAAACACGGAAGAACAGTTTCAACTCTCAGAACTGCTCGAGCGCTTTCCCTACTACGTCATGGTCGTCAGCGCAGACGATCTCACCATTCAAGCGGTTAATCCGGGATACGTTTTGCTGTTAGGGAAACGGGACGTCGTCGGTCTGCCGGTTACCGAATTCTTCAGTGGGAGGGAACTTCACAAATTGACCGACACTCTGCGAGAAGTTGCGCAGCACGGTAAACCTGTAACTACGCCGCCTATGTCCGTTCGAGCCACTGAATATGGAGGTAAGGCCGAGGATCGGTTCGTACACAGCGTCGTACCAATCCATAGCAACGAGGGCAAAAAGCCGGAGCGCTTATTCATTTACAGCGAAAAGGCCTGAAAGGCACGGGTCGTATCATTGGCGGGCCCGAGTTGCCTTCAATCCTTCAAAGTCGGCTTTCGCGATCGCATAGCATTCGCAAACCACAGTCTCTAGCCCCTCACGATCTCGTATGTGTAACTGACCGCGGCGGTATTCAATGGCCCCGATGGACTGGAGCATGCCGGCGGCGACGGTAATTCCAGCGCGCCGCGCTCCGAGCCTCGACGCAATTGCCTCTTGCGTAAGCTTCAGGTTGTCGCCTCCCACGCGATCATGGACCATCAGTAACCAACAGGCGAGCCGTTCCAGCACCGTGTGACGGGCGTTGCACACCGCTCTCTGCGACACTTGCGTCACCAGCGAGCCGTAAGCGTGCATTACGTGCTTTGCCACCTGTTCATTCCTCGTGAACGTGTGTTCGAGGGCCGCCGTGCTGAGCTTGGCGAGAGACCCACCGATGCACATTCGTGTCCAATGCCGCGCAGTACCACCACCAAGGAGAGACGTCAAACCGACCAGACCTTCCCTCCCAACCATGGAAATCTCGATGGTGGTGCCGTCTTCCATTATCGCCAGGTTTGACACTATGGAGTCGAGCGGGAAAAAGACGTCGTCGATAGAATCGCCGTAATCATAAATGATGTCGTTGAACGAAAATCTGACGATGCGGATCTGGGGCAGCAGGTAGTCTATGTCAGCGGCGAGCAGATGGTTTAGCAGCCTGTTCTGGGAAGGAGGTACGGCGACAGGCGCACCCGCCACGGCTTTGTCGCCGGAAATACTTTGAGTCACTTTGGCTCCCTTCTAATCTTTCCATATTGAAAGGGGGATTCAAGGGATCGTGACGCTCACGATTTATGAAAACGTTAGGTCGCAGGAATTGTACATCCTCTGTCCCCGAACGTACATAAGGGTATTCCCGATGAACTTGCGACAATGCAAAAGGACGTTTAAATTCAGCGCGCCGAAAATTCTTTGCCAACGTTCGCTCGCGTACCGACCGAGCCAGGTACGAAGCGTATGGTTGCCGCCACACACGACAAGCAGGGTGGCCGCGGTCGTTATATCCTTCCCGACTGACCTTGAGAATTATATGACGGCCCGGCCTTTTTAATTCCTTTTTCATTAATCCATTTGGCAATCAACCTTTCAAGGGACGCGGGGATGGCGGCGGCAGTCGTGGCTTCAAAAACCCTACCGACCATGCAACTTCAGAGACCACGTGTCCTGTACATTGAGGATCACGAGGACACGCGCGAACTCGTGACCCTGATCCTCAATCAACGGAGCTACGATGTGGTAACGGGTGCCACGATCGAAAGCGGAATCACTCTCGCTAACGCTGAAAAGTTTGACTTGTATCTTCTGGATTCGTGGTTACCGGATGGCTCAGGTTTGGATCTCTGCCGAAGAATTCGTGAGTTTGACAAGACCACACCTATCTTGTTTTATTCCGCCGCCGCTTATGCGTCAGATCATGAGATGGCTTTGCAATGCGGGGCCCAGGCGTACTTGACAAAGCCAACTCAACCCGGCGACTTGTGTAAATTGGTTTCGGAATTGATCGAGGATTCGAGGCTTAAGGATTCGGGCCGCCAGATCACCCACAGAATCATTCCTGACAACCACAGAATCGCCACTGCAACCGCCGTCAGAACAAGCCAGAAAGACCAGTAAGTCTGAAACGTGCCTTCCCAGCCCGGAGCGATTGCGTGGGCGAGATTCACGTTCAAGTCCGGTGTTGTGACAAAGCGCGAGAGCAGTTGGACCACCAGGTACCAGCCAAACGCAGAGCGCCACGCAGCTCGATCCATTCGATACCACTTCAGCGCGATCATCGAGACGGCCAGTCCACCAACGTGGGCAAGAGTGGAACTCAAAACGAGGCCCAACGGCAACACGACATAGACAAACCAAACGATCAATCCGGGTATCATCCAGATCGCTGCCAGCCGCACGACGACAGGTTGATTGAAAAACAGGCCGAGAGCGAGGATGAGGTTTCCAATATTGCACATCCACAGCATGTGCCCGAGCTGATCGATTCGCCAGTAGTGTACCGCTTGCGCTACGAAGAAGATCAACGGGAAAATACCAAGCCAGCGATGCGAGATCCGCGTCATCAGTGTCTTCACGGGCGTGAAGCATAGCACCACCCGCAAAAAAACAAACAAGGATCTTGACAAGCGTCGAGCGTGGAACACAGACTACGCGCATCGATCATGAGTTCTCTGGAAGACCTCCTCGCTAAATCAATACCCGAACTGAACAGGCTCTTCGTCGAGCGACGTCGCCCCGTACCTAAAGGATTACTTGAAGCCCTGGACGTGGATGGCCGGCAGGGCGCGCAACAACTCGCGAAACGCATTCGCTGCCGCTATCGCGAGAACCGCGCCGAAGGTCAACGTCTGCATTACCTGCTGCGGTTCGAAATCGAATTGTGGGCGCAGGGTTATGGAATGGTTGCGGGAGTTGATGAAGCGGGCATGGCGCCGCTCGCCGGACCGGTTGTCGCGGGCGCTGTGATCCTGCCGCAGAATTACAAGCTGCGCGGTCTGAACGACTCAAAGAAGATCCTGGATCCTGAGAAGAGAGACGAACTCGCCGTGCAGATCAAACAGGATGCGATCTGCTGGTCGGTCGGTTTCGCGGAAGTCGAAGAGATTGACAAGATCAACATCTATCACGCCGGTTTGCTCGCTATGCAGCGCGCCGTGCAGGGTTTGAATTCTCGACCGGACTTCATTCTGGTAGACGCGCGCAAGATTCCCCACTGCGAGGTACCGCAACGCGGGATCATTCGCGGCGACGCGCTGTCGGCCAGCATCGCCGCTGCTTCGATACTGGCGAAGACGACACGCGACGCACACATGCTCGAAATGGATCGTCTCTACTCCGGATATGGTCTCGCCTCACACAAAGGTTATCCTACCCCTGAACATTGCGAGGCGCTGAAGTCGCTGGGCGCGCTGCCGATTCACCGTCGCAGTTTTGCTCGCGTGCGCCAGGCGCTCGGCCTCGATCCGATCCAGACTGACTTGTTCACACTCGACGAGCAGGCCCCCGCTCTTAATGAATCACTTTAAGTGAGCGATGTCTTCTCTAACCGAATACAAAAAGAAACGCAGTTTCGACAAGACACCGGAGCCGGGTCCAAAGAAGAAACGCACGCGCAGCGGCCGCATGTTTGTGATTCAGAAACATCGCGCCACGCAACTGCACTACGACTTTCGTCTCGAAGTCGATGGTGTGTTGAAGTCGTGGGCCGTGCCGAAAGGTCCATCACTCGATCCGGCCGTCAAGCGATTGGCTATGCAGGTTGAGGATCATCCGGTTGATTACGCGAAGTTTGAAGGAGTGATCCCGGAGGGTGAGTACGGCGGCGGCACCGTGATGGTTTGGGACTACGGCACGTACAAGCCCGAGGGCGATGAAGACCCGAGCACCGCGCTGCAAAAAGGCGACTTCAAGTTCACGCTTGATGGTGAAAAGTTGAAAGGTTCGTGGGTGCTGGTCCGTACGCGCAATCGTCAGTGGCTGCTCATCAAACATCGCGATTACTACACGACCACCGAAGACGTGACGGAGATCGCACCGGTCTCAATTCTGACGCGACGTTCGTTGGCCGAGATTGCAGAGGACGAGGGTGGGAACATCAAGAAAGCCGCGACCGGCGATCCGAAAAAGATCCCGCGCCGGACGGGAGTGAAGCGACGCAAGAAGGGTTCGAAAGCGAAAGTATGGCACAGCAACCGGCCGAGTTGACTCATCACCCTGACTGCGGGGCACCCTCACATCCGGAGGAGCCGTTGCGTTTCACGCACACAAGTTCGCTCAGGCACCGTAGGTTCAAAACAGTCCCGCATACGTCAACTTACCTTCCACGATTCGCGCCGCTGAAGTAAACGGATGCTCTTCCGTCTTCCTGGCATCGACGATGTGAATTACCTCATGACCCGCAGCTTTAAGATAGTCTGCGATCAAACTTCGATGGCACTTCCACCAGAGCGCCTCGGCACACATGATCGCCGCACGCTGTGTTCGCGCTAGTTCAAGTAATTCTTTAATCCCTGCGTCAAACTCAGGCGTCTCCATGTAATCGGCATAACCGCGAAAGCCGGCATTGCGCCAGGCAGTGTTGTGCGAATCTTTTCGTGGTGTGCGTCGTCCGCCAAGCCGCGGCTCGTGTCGATAACGAATTCCGCACTCAGCCAACGACTCCTCCAACGCGGATTTATTGAATTGCGGGTACCGGCGCGAACCGGGAAACGTTCGCACGTCAACCAGGACCGCGATCTCATGCGCCAACAGAGTCTGCGCAAATTCCTGAGCGCTGCGCGTCGAGTGACCAACGGTCCAGATCGTTAATATCTGTGGTTTCACCTTAGGTGTAGGCCCGCCGACCGTTAAAGATACGCTTCAAGTTTGAACCGGCCTTTCGCCTGCGTCATCGGCTTCCATAAGTCGCCGAGTCGCTTCACGCGCGCCGGCACGTTGTCGATACGAAAGTCGTCGATCTTGATTCCGCGCTCGAGTTCTTTCCACGTCACCGGTGTCGAGACTGAAGGTACTTCTTTAGGTCTCACGGAATAGACCGAAGCCAATGTTCGTCCCCACGCGTTCTGATTGTAATCGACCAGCACACGTCCCTTCGGTCGTTTCGCGACCTGGTAGATCGCCGTCAACAACTTCGGCGAGTGCGAGGCAAGCGCATATGCAAACTCTTTCGCAAACGTCCACACCTGTTTCTGTGTTGGCCCGCGCTGGATCGGCACGTAGACGTGAATGCCTTTCGATCCGGTCGTCTTTGCGTAATTCGGAATCTTCAACGAATCGAGTCCGAGCTTCACGAGCAACGCCGCCTCGCGCACCTTTTCAAACGATGCGCCCGGCACGGGATCCAGATCGAAATGCAGGTAATCGGGCCGATCAGTGTCGTCGCAGCGCGCATACCACTCATTCAGATCGATGCAACCGAGATTGATCACCCACATCAACGACGCGAGATCCTGGATCATCGGAAACGGGATCACGCCTTTCGAGCCGTGATCGATGCGGCAGATCTCGATCCAGTCAGGCCGCGGCGACGGCGCGCGCTTCATAAAGAAGAAGTCCTCACCCGCGCCGTTCGGATAGCGCTTCATCACCATCGCCCGATCGCGCAGGTGAGGGAGTAAGGCGGGCGCGACGTTGACGTAGTACTGAATGAGGTCCCGCTTCGTTACGCCAAGCTTCGGCCAGAACAGCTTGTCGAGGTTGGTGAGCCTCACAACGCGTTCGCCGATCCCAACGTCGAGGTTGCGTTTGTCTTTTGGGAGCTTGATTGAGGGGGTGCGCGTCGCGGTCTTCGACGTGGGCATTAGTTAAGGTATCACTTTAAAGTTTCTTCAATCTCTTTCTCAATTGCCTTCAACCCATTTAGCAAGACACCGCGATGCGCCGGATGTTTTGCGCGTTCGAGTTGTTGCAACAGGCGCGACTTCGAAAGCAACAACGATTCAAGCCGCTGCTTTCGTTCTCGTTCTTCCAGGGATGCAGGCTCAGCCTTCGGTTCGCGCAGTTCCGCATCTTCGATCTGATCCGCGACCGACTTACTTTCCCAACCACGAGCCATAACACCTACACCACGGCGCCATCTGGGATGACAGCGCTTTTCGGAACGATGATGATGCCGTCGCGAATGAAGTAGGAGCGATTCGGACTTTCAGCTTCGGTGATGCCTGCTTCGTTCAGCAGCCTCACGTTCTGACCGATGCGCGCGTTCTTGTCGATGATGGCGCGGCGAATGATAGTTCCCTCCCCTATCCCGATACGCGGCAGGCCGTTGCGCAGATCCTTACCCATCTCTTCAAACGTCTGATAAACGTCGGCGCCCATCATGAACGACGCGTCGAGCTGCACGCCTTTCGAAATCCTGCTGCGCAGACCGATGACGGAATTTGTAATCTTCGCGCCGTTGATAATGCAGCCCTCGCTGATGATCGAATCATTGATTTCAGTCTCTTCGATCTTCGACGGCGGCAGGTAACGCGCGCGCGTGTAGACAGGAGCTTCGGCATCGAACAGATTGAACTTCGGAATCTTAGTCGTCAGATCGAGGTTCGCGCGATAGAACGCGCCGATCGTTCCGATGTCTTCCCAGTAACCGTCGAACATGTGCGCCTGCACGTGACGCGACTTGATCGCCGCCGGGATGACGTCCTTGCCAAAATCGAGCCACCTCGGATCTTCGGACAGCAGTTGTTCGAGGTGATCGTACTTGAAAACGTAAATGCCCATCGACGCGAGATACGGACGTCGCGCGGCATCCTGTGCAGTCAATCCAAGCAGCGTCGTATCGACCTGCATCGACGTCAACTCGTCACCTTTGGGCTTCTCTTTGAACTCGACGATGCGGCCGTTGTCGCCAGTCTTCAGTAGACCAAACTCACTCGCCGAACGGGCTTCACAGGGAATCACAGAAACAGTCACGTCCGCGCCCGATTCGTGATGACGCGCGAGAAAGTGGCGGTAGTCCATGCGATACAGATGATCGCCTGAAAGGATCAGGAGTGTATCGATGCCCCAGTCTCTGATGTGCGGCAACACCTGCCGGACCGCATCGGCAGTTCCTTGAAACCACTGCGGGCTCTCCGGCGTTTGCTCCGCCGCGATGATCTCAACGAAGCCGTTCGAGAATTGCGAGAAGCGATAAGTCTGCGCGATGTGCCGGTTAAGAGAGGCGGAGTTGTACTGCGTCAACACAAACGTGCGCAGGATGTCGGAGTTAATGCAATTCGAGAGTGCGATATCGACGAGACGATACTTGCCACCGAGCGGAACTGCGGGTTTCGAACGTTGCTGGGTGAGCGGAAAGAGTCGATTGCCGGCGCCGCCGCCAAGAATTACCGCCAGGAGTTTTGGATCCGCAGGCATCGTTGTTCATTAGTAGGAACCGTGTCCACTCGACACGGATTTGCCGGCTGCTTCCTGCGCAATCTTCACGCCGACACTGGCGCCGATGCGCGTTGCGCCTGCTTCGACCATCTTGCGCGCGTCGTCGAGACCTTTAACGCCGCCCGACGCTTTCACGCCGAGTTCGGCGCCGACAGTGCGACGCATCAAAGCGACGTCGGCGACGGTGGCGCCACCTTTTGAGAAACCGGTCGAGGTCTTGACGAAATCGGCGCCGGCTTTCTTTGCCGCCTGGCACGCACGCACCTTTTCATCGTCAGTCAACAAGGCCGTTTCAATGATCACTTTGCAGATCGCGTCGTACTCGTGGGCCACCTGGGCCACCGAACGAATATCGTGTTCGACGAGGCAGTCGTCGCCGCTCTTCAACGCTCCGACGTTGATGACCATGTCGACCTCGCGTGCGCCGTCGAATATCGCGCGGCGCGCTTCGTAGGCTTTAACGTCGGGCAACGTTGCGCCGAGTGGAAACCCAATGACAGTGCAGACTGGGATTCCGGTCCCGCGCAAATTGCATTCGGCGACGCGTACCCATGTCGGGTTGACGCACACGGATGCGAAGCGATAGGTGGCCGCTTCCTGGCACAGTTTCTTGATGTCGTCGTCGGTTGCTTCGGGTTTCAGAAGCGTATGATCGATCAGGCTGGCCCACGCTTTGGCAGAGGCCGTCTGGCCCAAAACGAGACCGATACGCGCGGCGCCTGCGTCGACGATGCGATGCATTCGTTCCGGGCAGCGGTGAAAGCATTCGGATGTGCAGCCGCACATCGCGGCCTGGTCCGCGGCGCTGCCGTCGTCGCCGTTGAGGCGCGCTACGATCGCGTCGGTAATCTGTTCGATTAGTAGCTCGTAATCGCCGTTGCTTGAGTAGCCCATGTGACGGGGAACATTCTAGCAGTCTCGGATGCGGGAGACACATGTAGAAAAGAATTTTTAAAAATTCCAAAAACCTTACGTACTTCGTCTATCGCTGATACTGTCGCTGGATGGCGTCGATTTTGGCGACGCGCTTGCGATGGCGGTCTTCGCTGATTTCAGTCGAAAGCCAGGCGATCACGATCTCGCGCATCTCGCCGCTACTGATGGTTTTGCTGCCAAGCGTGAGGACATTCGCATCGTTGTGTTCGCGTGAGTTGCGTGCAACGGCGACCGAATAACAGGCGGCCGCGCGAACACCCGGCACCTTGTTCGCCGTCATTGCACTCCCAACCCCTGCGCCATCGATGATAATGCCCACGTCCGAAGCACCATCCGCAACTGCTCGTGCAACGGCGTGCGCGAAGTCCGGGTAATCGACAGCGGATTCGGAATCGGTACCGAAGTCCTGCACCCTATGGCCCAGGTCGTTCAACAGTCCCTTCAACTCTTCCTTCATCCTGAACCCGCCATGGTCCGCCCCGATGGCGACGAGCTTCGACGCCTTCGATCCACGGCGCGAAGTGCGACGAACGATCGCGATCTTTCGTTCGTTGACGATGTCGGCCGCTAGCGGCGTCAAACGCGCGTCTTCGCCGATGCGGAGGACCGCGCCGGGTTCCAATCCACGCACGTCGTCTTCAGTGATTACACTCTTCGCAGACTCATCACGCGTGAACGCTTGTGGTGCAGCTTGTTCTGGGACTGTGTTGACGAACCGGCTCGCGGTTGGTTGGGGTTCAGTATTGTCTGGTGCGGCTTTGGCCAACACCTCACGCACGAGAGCGCGGACTCGGTCACGGGTGGAATCGTCAGACATTCTTAGGATCTCAGACTGGGGATCTCAGAGCTCAGACTGGGGATCTCAGATCTCAGATCGATCAGCCGTCCTGAAGCGGCAACCAGTTTCCCTGTACGGAACGTGAAATCGACGCGACCCACGTTGATGCCGCTCTTACCAACCTGGAAGATCAACGTCTCCGCGCCGCACGGTTGTTTTTGCTTCACGGGTTCTTTCATGAACGTGTGCGTGTGACCGCCGGCGATGAAATCGATGCCGTCAACTTGCGACGCAACCAGCGAATCGCCGCGTTCACCCTGCGAATCGCCGCGTTGACCGCTCGCGTAGTAACCCAGGTGCGACATGCAGACCACGAGCGCGCATCGTTCCTTCTCGCGCAAAGTCTTTACAACCTCGCGCGCCGACACGACCGGATCGTTGTAAGTAACGCCCTTGAAGTTCGCAGGTGTAATCAGCGCGACCGGACTTACGCCGAGACCAAACAAACCGACTTTTATTCCGCCGAGCGTCTTCACGACATAAGGCTTCACGCGGCCTTCGAGCACCGTGCCCTTAACGTCGTAATTCGCAGACACGAGATCGAAATTTGCGAACTTCAATGCTGCTGCGAGCGCTTCGACGCCGTTGTCAAACTCATGATTGCCGAGCGTGCCAACGTCGTAACCGATCGCGGACATCGCTTTGTACTCGACTTCGCCGCGATAGTAATTGAAATACGGAGTGCCCTGAAGCACGTCGCCTGCATCGACGAGCAACGTGTTTGGGTTTTCTTTGCGGATGCGCTTAACGAGTGTCGCTCGACGAGCGACGCCTCCCTTCCCTGCGTTTGCATCGTTCGGCGGCAACGGATCGATCTGCGAATGCGTGTCGTTGGTGTGCAGGATCGTGATGATCGTGTCTGCCGCTGAGTGAGCGGCGATCAGTTCCAGAGTGCGCGGCAAACCGATCAGCGTCGCTCCGAACGCGGCTGAACTTGTCAAAAAGCGGCGGCGGTTGATCATCTGGGCTCCTCGCGTCCTTTTCGATCCGGACCGACTTGCACGAAGCGATTATCGAGTTGCGAACGGATGTTTCGGCCCGCCGCCGTTTCGGCTTTGACGTACTCCATGATCGACTCGCGTAGCGTTACGTTTAGCGGCGTCCTGCTTTTCGCTTCCTGCAACAGCGCATACGAGCCGGTGCCGAGGTTCAACAGGTAATCGATCGTGACTACGGTGTAAATTTTCTGGGGGTCGATATCCTGTTCGTGGCCGTTGTCGTTCACGAGTTTGCCGCTGATAAACTCCGCGCGATTCTGATCGTTCCATTTGAAGTGAATACGCGCGCCCGCCTGTGCGTCGCGCGTTGCGACCTGAAGCAGTTTCAAGAGCTGTGTGCCGTTGAACTCGAGGGCGATGAGTGCGTTTTCGAAAGGTAGCAGCTCGAAGATGTCGGCGGCGCGCAGGTCGCCGGCAGAGATCTCGTTCTTTCGCAAGCCACCGCTGTTCATGATTGCCAGCGTGATCGGTTTTCCGAGTCTTGCGCGTGCCTGGGCGCGCATTCCGTCAGTGACGAAATTTCCGAGCGAGCCCGCGCCAACGCCTTCCTTCTTGAGCGCGCCGTCAAGTTTGCCGATGACCAGATTCAGCGCGCGTACTTTTTCGCTGTAAGGCGCGAGCATCTTCTCGACCGCAGCATCGTCAGGAATGCTCCTGTCAACGGTGGTTTGTTTTACGCGAGCGCCGGTTTTTGCAGGAGTTGCCGTGATCGCGGGCTTGGGAGCTTCGGGAGTGGCCGGACACGGTTCGATTACCGTCTGGGCGAACGACGGTGATGCGAACACTCCGAACGCGAGTACGAGAAGCAGGACGCGAAGTGTAATCACGGATAATACAGATCCTTTACTGCGAGCGATTGACCTCAGCGAAGAGCTTGCATAGTATGTCGCACCACGCATCACCCATGCAAACGCCTTTGCTTTACTGACTCGCTTGTGAAGGAGAAACAAGTTGGCCACGTCTTCCGCCCAGTTCGCTTCCGAATTCTTAAGTCCAAATCTCGACGTGCTGCTGCCTGAGAAGAAGATTCAGGAGCGCATCAAGGAGTTGGGAACGCAGATCACGAACGACTACGCAGGACTCAATCCGCTGTTGGTTGGTGTGTTGAAAGGCGCCTGCTTCTTTCTTAGCGATCTGATGCGTGCGATCGATACGCAGGTGAGCGTCGAGTTCATGGCGATCTCGAGTTACGGATCGTCGACACGCACGTCTGGCGAAGTGCGCATCATGAAGGACCTCGACGTGCCGATCGAGGGACGCCACATACTCGTCGTCGAAGACATTGTAGACACTGGACTCACGCTTTCGTACCTGATCGCCAATTTGCAATCGCGTGGGGCGGCGAGTGTCAAACTGGCGGCACTGCTCGATAAGTTTGAGCGGCGGCAGCGTGAAGTAAAGATCGACTACCTTGGATTTCAGATACCGGATGAGTTCGTCGTGGGATACGGATTGGATTTTGCGGAGCGGTATCGCAACCTTCCGTTTATCGCCGTGCTGAAAGATCCGAATGCTTAGTGCTTGTGACCGCGAACGGGAATATCTCGATCCCGAAACAGGTATTAAGTACGAATCGTCAAACCTGATTGGAGACTCTTACATGCGCAGATTCTTGACGCTTCTTTTCCTGTGCGCCTTTTCTGCCGGCGCCGCAGCCCAAACTGACTACTCGAAAGTGGAGATCAAGGCGACGAAGGTTGCCGGAAATGTCTACATGCTCGAGGGTGCCGGTGGGAACATCGGCGTTTCTGTCGGCAGTGACGGCGTTCTGATCGTCGATGATCAGTTTGCGCCGCTGGCCGACAAGATACGCGCGGCGCTCAAGGGATTGAACCAGGGACAACTGCGTTTCATCCTCAACACGCATTGGCACGGCGACCACACCGGCGGCAACGTCGCGTTTGGTCCTGAGGCTCCGATCATCGCGCACGACAACGTGCGAAAACGGCTCTCGAGCGAGCAGCGTATCGAGTTCTTCAAATCGACTGTTCCCGCGGCTCCGAAAGAAGCGTTGCCGGTGATCACGTTTAACCAGTCGTTGTCAGTGCACTTCAACGGCGAGGAGATCCGCGCGATTCACTTCCCGAACGGCCACACTGACGGCGACAGCGTCATCTTCTTCACCAACTCGAACGTGGTCCATCTGGGAGACGACTTTTTCGCCGGGCGTTTTCCGTTTGTCGATGTGGATAACGGGGGCAGCGTTGTCGGGTTGGCCAAGAACATCGGCGAGATCATCCCGAAGATCCCCGCGGGTGCGAAACTCATCCCGGGTCACGGTCCACTATCGACGATCGACGACCTGAAGCTCTATCACCGCATGCTCCTGGAAACCACCGACGTCGTTCGCAAAAAGGTCGCCGCCGGCAAAACACTCGCTGACATCAAGAGTGAAGGACTGCCCGACGAATGGAAATCCTGGGGCACCGGCTTCATAAAAACCGATCAGTGGATCGAACTAATCCACATCAGCCTCACACGGAAGTAGAATTCGCCTTAATCAACGGTTCCAAAAAACTCGTGCCGGCCGTGAGCTGGAGGCGGAAGTTTTCGGCGACGGTCTGGCCGATGTCCGCGAGTGAGTCGCGGGTGCCGAGGTTCAGGCCGGAGCGGGCGGTTTTGCCGTAGACCAGCAGGGGGGAGTATTCGCGCGTGTGGTCGGTGCCGGTGAACGTGGGATCGTTACCGTGGTCCGAGGTGATGATCATCAGGTCGTCGTCACGCATGGCGGCTTCGATCTCGGGCAGGCGGCGATCGAAATGTTCGAGGGCACGCGCGTAGCCTTCCGTGTCGCGACGGTGGCCGTAAAGCATGTCGAAATCGACAAGGTTCGAAAAGATTAACCCACGCGAGTCTTCTCTGAGCGCCTTGATCGTTTGATCGATCGACTGTTCGTTGTTCTTCGCCGTCAGATCCTTGGTCACACCAACTGAGTCGTAGATCGACGCGATCTTACCGATACAAACGACGTCAAGACCTTCGTCGGCGAGCGCCGAGAGGAGGTTCTCACGCGGCGGCGGCACTGCATAGTCATGCCGGTTTTCGGTACGATAGAACGCACCTGGCTCGCCCAGAAAAGGACGCGCAATCACCCGGCCGACCTTGTGTTCACCCTCGAGAATCCCGCGCGCGATCTCGCAGATCTCGTAGAGACGATCGAGCGGAATGACCTCCTCGTGGGCCGCAATCTGAAACACCGAATCAGCAGACGTGTAGACGATGGGTTTGCGCGTCTTCACGTGCTCCTCGCCTAGTTGCTTGATGATTTCCGTACCGGAAGCAGGGATGTTACCGAGAATACCCGGCACGGAGGTCTCGCGAACAAACCTGTCGATGACGGACGAAGGAAAACCGTTCGGATACGTCGGGAACGCTTGTTTCAGAATGATGCCGGCGATCTCCCAGTGTCCGGTGGTAGTGTCTTTGCCGTTCGAGCGTAACGCGCAACGGCCGTAAGACCCGTCAGGCTTGTCGAGCGGCGGCAAGTCCCGAAGCGGGCGAATATTGCCCAGGCCGTAGCGTTGAAGATTGGGAAGTTGGACCGTACGCGATTCGAGAATGTGGCCGAACGTGTCTGATCCGGCATCGCCCCACTCGGGGGCGTCTGGCATCGCCCCGATTCCGGCTCCGTCGAGAACGATCAGTAGGACACGGCGAAACGGGGTGGCTGATGACATGTTGTGATCTGTGATCTGAGATCTGCGATTTGAGATCTGTGATTTGTACGAAGTACCAAGCACCAAGTACCAAGATCAAAGCTTACTGCTTCGGCGCGTAGTAACCATCGCGAGCGCGAATCTCAGTCTTGTCTTTAACTCCGCGCACTTCCAACTTGATCGCGCGATACTTGCCGTCGCGCGCTTTGTTCGTCGGATAGTAGCCGATGCTGTAGAACGTGCCGATGTCTGCCGCGACGCGGGCGAACGCTGCTCGCGCATCAGTCAATGTCGCCGCGACAAAACTTCGCCCGCCCGAACCTTTCGCCAGATCGTTCATCTCGCGCCGCGCGAGGTTATAAAGCTCGCGACTGATCGACATCCTCTCAAACGGCCCCATCTGGCAGAAACTATTGAAGCTCTCCGCCTTGGCCGAAGGAAAGAACATCCGCCGATAGCGTTCGATCTGGCGCTGCGAAAGCGTGAGTTGCCCGTCGTCGCGACAGTCTTTCATTAGGCGGTCCTCGACGAAGTCTTCCGTGTTGACCTGAATGAAATAACAGGCGATACCGGCGCGCGCGAGTTTCAACTTCGCTGTCGCGAAATCGGAGTTGCTTGCGGAGTCGACGCCGTCAGTTAACGCAACGACAGCGCGACGCCCGCGAAGTTCCTCACGCGGCGGGTCGCGAAAGATGCTGTCGGCCACGCGTTCGAGGGCGTCGTAATATGGTGTTCCATTGCTCGCGCCGAGGTTTTCGATTGCAGTGCGCAGCGCGTCGCGATCGCTGGTCAGCGGCGTCAGGATTTCAACAGTAGCAACGGGTTCGGCAACCGTCTGCGCGGTGTTAAATGCAACAACGCCAACGCGATCGCCGGGACGCAACGCTTCGATAAAACTGTTCGCCGCGGATCTAATCAACGCGACGTCGTCGCGCGTCGATCCTGAGGTGTCGAGCAGCAGAGCGATCTCGAATGGCGTTTCGGCGGTGCCGAAGTTGGTGATCGTCTGCACCTGGCCGTCTTCGATAAGACGAAAGTTGTCCAGGCGCAGACCGGAAATCGGGCGTCCCGCGGTGTCGGTTACCACTGCGGGAACTGAAACGAGTTGAGTATCGACGCGGACGACGTCGCCTTCGTCAATCTCGTCGCCGGCTGATGGAGAGTCCGGCTTCTTCGGGCTTGGCGGCGTTTGTTCGGTGCCGTTGACGCGGCGTGGGCGCTGGGTTTGTTGGTTCGTGATCTGTTGCGCCTGCGGGCGATTCAGCGTGAACCAGCTCGCAGAGATCGCAGCGAGAGCGGTCAAAAAAATGACTCGCCTGAGCAAACTACGACGACGTTTCATAAGTCTTGACATAGCGACAATTCCGGATGGGCTCTCGTGGTAAGAATATAAACCGCGAGCGCGGGAAGTGCAAAATCCGGGTTCGCATTTGTAGTGCAGGATTAGGGCGTTCAGTTAAAGAGAAATACACGTATTTTGAGGATAGTGCGCAGCTTGACACTCCTCCCTGCTTCTCTTAGCATGGCGACTCGCTTGCCGCGAGTGGTAAAGCAGGGTTGTTTGAACGACGTGCCATACTGAGTTTTCGACGGAGATTGTCCGTTTGGTTGCGAACGGGATTTGGCGACAGGGCCGATCCTGGTTTAAAGGCACGTACGTCAATGGTAGACGGCTTCCCTTACAAGGAAGAGGTTGGGGGTTCGAATCCCTCCGTGCCTACCAAGCCCTCAGTTTTGCGGAGTCGTAGTTCAGTTGGTTAGAACGCCGGCCTGTCACGTCGGAGGTCGCGGGTTCGAGTCCCGTCGGCTCCGCCACTTAACCCAATAGAGTCACAATAGGAAGACCTGCCTCGTCGGGGCAGGTCTTGGTTTT
>CBFGMX010000001.1:0-105406 GCA_965649955.1 uncultured bacterium | reverse complement strand
ACCATTCTTGACCTGTTCCAGGTACGCGCTCAAGTTATTCTTTAGCTCTGCTATGTTTACAGTCTGCATAATCGCTGCTCCCCGAATATGGCTACAATAGCCTTTTCCCGACGGTCAGAGCAAGAGTGGACTCCGAGCTGTTGCTGGAAGCATTTTTAGAAGCAATCGTGTTATGAGTGTGTGATGAGCTTCAACAATCCATGGAGGGGCGAACTCGCTCGGGACCATCGTGCTCCACAGCGCACAGTTACCGGTAGTCATTCGGATTGACTTGCCGGCCCTCCTCGACGTCCTGCTCATATCGCCACACGTCCGGGCGCGAACCATCGATATCCGTGAAGCCGTACTCGGCCGCAAGCTGCCCGGATGTTACTGACCGTTGATTCCATCGCGCGCGCTCAGGATCCGATGCCAGAGCGACGACCGCGCGTCCCACGTAGCGTGGCGACTCAGATACGGCGAACCCTGGCGGAGCAGCTGCGGTTCGCCAGTTTTGTTCACTCACGTTATACGCCTCGAGCATTATCTCTGACCGAAGCCACCCGGGAGTAATCGCTACAGCCGTTGCGTGGTGCTGCGCCAGCTCGTGCCCCTGGGAGAACGCCAGGCGATTCACAGCAACCTTTGCTAAGTCGTAGAACACCGATAGTCGATAGTGTGACGCGTTGTATTCCAAGGTTCCGTCCGTGACTTCGATGAGGAGGCCTCCGGGACGATCGATCAGCAGCGGCAGAAGGTAATGCGACGTTATCAGATGTGTGTCGATGGCGAGGCGAAGAATCCGAAGTCCCTTGGTAAGATCGTGTTGCCAAATGGGCTTGTTCCAGTCTGCTGGTCCACCTTTGAGTTCCTCTGCGCCCCAGATGTCGTTAACCAAAATGTCGATGTGCCCGTGCGCATCGCGAATCTGCTCGGACAAGCTCTTAACGTGGTCCGGGTCGAGATGGTCAGCAACGACGGCAATGCCCTGGCCACCCAACGAGGTTACGAGCTCAGCGGTTTCCTCGATGGTCTCAGGTCGATCGTAATCGGATTTCAAAGCACGACTGCGGCTGCTGCGACCGCTACAGTAGACAGTGGCGCCCGCTTCACCCAAAGCAGACGCAATTCCACGGCCAGCCCCTCGCGTCGCTCCCGCAACAACCGCGATACGACCTCGCAGGGCGTTTGAATTCGGAGACCACTTCGTCGCTGCCATAGTCAGTTGCTCTCACTTTGTAAGTAAACGGAATGACGAATGTCAACAAAGCGGCGAATTGCACCGCGCTGCCACTAAAACTTAACAACGAAATAGAACAACCGCTACATGCTCGCAAGTTTCAGGGTGTCTAATGGTCAAATCACTGCAAACGAAAGGAGAACTCTAATGACAGCGAAAGCGGCTTCGAAGCAAAGCCGACAGAAAGCCTCGAACATCTTCAAGGAAGCCAGCTCGTTCTCGAGCTTTTCTGTGAACGATGTGAAGAAGGCAAGAGACTTTTATCGTGAAACACTCGGACTCGACGTTTCGGAAACGTCAGAGGGACTGGAGCTTCGCACTGGCGACAACGTCATATTCTTGTATCCGAAACCCAACCACGCTCCGGCGTCGTTCACCGTCCTGAATTTTCAGGTTGATGACATCGACGAGGCAGTAACGCAACTCGCCGCAGTCGGTGTAAGTCTTGAACACTACAACTTGCCCGACATCAAGACCGACAAACGAGGCATCTTTTCTGGTCCAGGTCATCAGATAGCCTGGTTCAAGGACCCGGCCGGCAATATCTTGTCAGTGATCGAAGAAGAGTGAGCCGTAAATCAGAACCACTGAAAGAGTAGAAAGGAAGTCACATGGCATCAAAACCAACGCACGAACAAGCACAGCTACACCTGCAAGTTTACGATTTGCGGCGTGAGGCCAGGCTTCGCGAGGCTCGCGATTGGTTCCAACAGAACTACAGAGCACAAACCTTCGACGACGCGATGCGCATCGCGCCCTTCGGATCTCAACAAGGCAGTTACGTCGGCATGGTGACTGGCTACTGGGAACAGGCGTGCGCACTACTCAACTACGGTCTGCTTCATGAGGACCTGTTCTTTGAAACCAGTGGTGAGTTTTTTGGTGTGTGGGAAGCGCTTAAGCCGGTCGTCCCGGAATTTCGCAAGCGGTTCCTTGAGCCAAACATGCTTGCAAATCTTGAAAAGGCGGCCCAGCGCTATGAAGCGTGGTGTGAGCGCCGCGCGCCCGGCCATATTGCTGCAATGCGGGAGATGATGCGGCAGGAACGAAGTGTAGCCGCGTCTGCAAAAAGCGCGTGATCCCCATCGAGATCGCGCCGACGCCTCTGACCTTGGTTTTACCGAGGTCGGAGGCGTTGGCAATCAGACCGGACTTGACTGCCGCCGTGCAACTTACAGTCTGTGTTACTCAATCGCCGGAAGTCGTGCGTTCGGCGGGAACTTCTTCCGGTGCCGGTTTCGGACGCCGCGGTTTCTTGAATCTTTCGACAATCCCGTGCGAAACGGTACCGACCTTTTCTGCAAACCTGCGCCAACGCGACGTCGCTTTTAGATCGTCCAGCAGTGAATAGACCACGGGAGTCGCAATCAACGTGAGCAACAGCGACAACGTCTGTCCACCGATAACCACGATCGCGATCGAACGTCGTTCCTCGGCGCCGGGACCAGTGCCAAGCGCGAGCGGCAACATACCGGCGACGAGTGCCAGCGTCGTCATCAAGATCGGCCGCAAGCGATCGCGATTGCCCTGCATGATCGCTTCAAAGCGTTCCATTCCCTTGGCGCGCAGGTTGTTCATGTGGTCGATCTGAAGAATCGCGTTCTTCTTAACCACACCGAACAAGACGAGCACACCGAGCGCGGAATAAAGATTCAGCGTGTCGCCGGTGCCCCACAACGCCAACAGCGCAAACGGTACCGAGAGCGGCAAGCTCAACAGGATCGTCAACGGGTGCACAGTGCTTTCGAATTGTGAGGCGAGGATCATGTACATGAAGATGACCGAGAGGATAAACGCCCAGATAAACTCGGTGAACGTTTTTTCCAACTCGCGCGCGCGCCCGGACACCGTTGTCGTGTACGCGATAGGCAAATTCATCTCGGCGACAGCGCCGCGCAATGCCTCGATACGATCCGCAAGCGCGTAACCGGGGGCGACGGAAGCACGCACGGATACCTGGCGCTCACGATCGAGTCGATCGATTCGCGACGGGCTAGTGTCGCGTGTGATCTTCACGACGTTGTCGAGCCGTACAAGTCCACCGCGCGACGAAGGAACGTAGAGCCGGCTGATCGTGTCGACGTCGCGTCGATCCGCTTCGGTCAAACGCAGTTGCACGTCGTAATCTTCGTTGATCTGTTCGTCTCTGAATCGCGACGCCTCTTCTTCACCGCCAACCATCAGGCGCAGGCTGGTCGCAATATCGGAAGTATCGACGCCGAGATCCGCAGCACGCTCGCGGTCGATGCGAACGCGCAGTTCAGGCTTGTTGAGTTTCAGCGTCGTGTCGGCGTCGACGATGCCACCGAGCTTTTCGGATCGTGCGACCAGTTCGTCGGCATAACCGGCGAGTGCGACGATGTCCGGACCGCGAAAAACGAAATCGATGTCGGTACGTCCGCCGGCGCCGAAGTTGAATGAACGACCGTTGCGTACGCTGGTGCGCATCGGAGCGTACTTCCGCAGCCGGCGCCGGACTTCCTGCATCACGTCCTGTTGCGTGTAATTTCCTCTGAACGCGTTGAAGGGATTCCCCTTCTTCGTTTCGCGCCACAACTTGCTGAACGACAAGGTGCGGTTCTCGTGCGGCTGGATACGGATGTAAGCATCGCCCTGATTCACGCCGCCGAGAAAGCCGCCGCCAGCCGAAGCCAGGACCATCTCCACACCGGGCGTATCGAGCAGGTCTTTTTCGATGGCCGACATCGTCTCGTTCATTACCGCGAGATTCGTACCCTCCGGGCCCGTTACGCCGACTTCAAACTCAGCTTCGTCGACGTTGCTCGGAATGAACTCCTGCTTCACCGCGCGATACAGCGGAATGCTCGAAAGGATCACCGCGAGCGAGATCAATGCCACGGCGAGGCGATGTCGCATCGCGAACGCCAGCAGCCACGAGTACGACGAGTCGATGTAACGATAGAAACCGCGACGTGAAGCAGGCGCGTCATGCCCACCCTGCGCGTCGCTCACGCGAATCAATCGCGAGCTCATCATCGGCGTCAGCGTAAACGAGACGAGCAAGCTGACCATGATGGCGACGGCGGCGGTGATACCAAACTGGTAAAGGAACCGTCCGGAGATTGACGACATGAACGACACCGGCAAAAAGATGACCACGAGAGAGAGCGTTGTCGCTAAAACTGCCAGACCGATGTCTTTCGTCGCTTCGCGCGCCGCTTCCTTCGCTTCGATTCGCTTCTCTTCAATGAAGCGGAAGATGTTCTCGAGTACAACAATCGCGTCGTCGATCACCACGCCGACCATCAACACGAGCGCGAGCATCGTGACGCTGTTGAGCGTGAAGTCCAGCGCTTTCATCATGCCGAACGTGGAGATCACGGAGCACGGAATCGCGACGGCGGCGATGAGCGTCGAACGCCACGAACGCATAAACACCAGCACCACCAGACTCGCGAGAATACTGCCGAGGACCAGGTGTGTCTGGATTTCCTTGAGCGCCGCTTCGATGTAGCGGGATTGATCGCGGATGACTTCGAGTTTGACGTCGTTCGGAAGTTGAGCGGCGATGCGCGGCAGTGCTGCTTTCAGTCCGTTGATTACTTCGACCGTGTTTGCGCCGGACTGCCGGCGAATGTCGAGCGTTACGGTGGGTACGCCATTGAGTCGCGAGAACGAGCGTTGTTCTTTCGTGCCGTCTTCGACGCGGCCCACGTCGCGAAGTCTGACTGGCGAGCCGTTGACGTTCGCGATAACCAGATCGTCAAACTGTCGCGGATCGGTAAATCTTCCGAGCGTTCGTAGAGTTAATTCCTCTTTTCCGGTCGTTACGTTGCCGCCGGGAACGTCGGCGTTCTGCCGTTCCAGTGCCTGACGAATCGAGGAGATCGAGATCTGGTAAGCGGCAAGTCGATCGGCGTCGATCCAAACGTTAATGGCGCGATCGAGACCACCGACGACACGGACTTCACCAACACCGCCTATGCGTTCGAGTAACGGCCGCGCGGTTTTGTCTCCGAGTTCGGTGAGTTCTCGGATTGAGCGATCACCGGTCAGTGCGATGGTGAGCACCGGTGTGCTGTCGTTATCGAATTTCTGTACTACCGGAGGCGTTGCGTCGTCAGGTAAACGGCGGCCAAGCGTGTTGACACGATCGCGCACGTCCTGCGCGGCTGACTCAAGGTCCCGGTCCAGATCGAACGTGGCAATAACAATCGCACTGCCTTGTCCGGAGATGGAGCGCAGTTCGCTGATGCCATCGACGGTATTGATTACTTCTTCAACTTGCTGAGCGATTAACGATTCGACTTCTTCAGGCGCAGCACCCGGAAGTCCAACGCGAACGGAAACTGTCGGCAGATCGACGGCGGGAAAACGATCGACACCCAGTTTGAGAAAACCAGCCGCTCCGACCACGACCAGCGACAACACGATCATCGTCGCGAAGACAGGTCGGCGAATACATATCTCGGCTAGTTTTTGCATGTAAGTTTGTGCTTAGCGCTTAGTGCTTTGTGCTTTGAACTTTGGTCTTAAGTCTTGGGGCGTGGGAATCATTGGTCATATATCATTTGACATTTTTCATTTGTCATTTATGCTGCTCCGACCCAAGCTCGGCTCGTCAACAATTCTAAAAAAATGACAAATGACAGGTGTCAAATGACATATGACCAATGATTCGACCAATGATTCGAACCTTGCTTCCGCACGAAACGAAAGACCGCCCCCTCACTCAACCACTTCGACAGCCTGGCCGGATTGCAGGTTGCCCGGATCCACGATCACTTTCTCGCCCACATTGATCCCGGCAACGATCTCCGTAAATTCGGCATTTCTGCGTCCGGTGGTGATCGGCTTTTCAAGCGCTTTGCCGTTTTGAACAACTATCACCTTCTCAATTCCCGCAAACGTGACAATCGCACTGTTCGGAACTGTGACAGCCATCTTGGCGTCATTCGTTACGATTTCCGCGTGTGCAAATGATCCGGGCCGAAGTCTTCCGTTATTCCGCACGTCAGCTTCAACCAGCAGCATCCGGTTTTGTTCAGCGATCACCGGACTCAACCGCATGATCTTGCCGAGGTAGATAGTCGTGTCGCCCTCGACCGTCACACGCACATCCTGACCAGTGTGAACCGCTTGCGAGTCCCGTTCCGGTACTTGCGCGCGCAACCGCAACGGATCCATTCGGACTATGTTAACGACCGGCGCCCCGGCAGCGAGGTATTCGCCGACGCTGGTCAGTTTCTCCTGGACGATTCCATCGAGCGGCGCGACGACATTGGTGTCCTTTAATTGCTGTCGCGCGAGTGCGAGTTCGGATCGTCGTTGGGCCAACACGCCCTGGCGGTTACGGATTTCTTCGTACGCGTCCTGGTATCGACCTTCCGCGACTTTGAAGAGTGAAACCGCCGAATCGTATTCAGCTTTTGCAATAACTCCCTGTTCCACCAGTCTTGCCGCTCGATCGCGATTGAATCGCGCTTCGTCGAGCACTGCACGAGCCTGACGCACGGTCGCAGTTTGTTCGGGATCGACGCGGTCGTCGGTTCCTTCGGGGGACAATCCCAGACGCGCGCGCGCTTGCGCCAGCGAAGCTTCAGCTTGCTGAACGCGCAGCCGGTAATCTTCCGAATCGACGTTCGCGATAACTTGTCCACGCGAAACGACCGATCCAAGGTCCACTGAAATCACGCGTACTCGTCCGGGAACCTTCACGCTGACCGTCGTCTGATCGTAAGCCGCGAGCGTACCATTCGCCGTGACTGTTTCGCCGAAAGGCGTTTCCGCAACGGCAGCAGTTCTAACCTGCCTCGCCGCGGCCTCGGGACGGCCCTGTCCCTGGCGCTGTTGCGCTTGATAGTCGCTCTTGCAAGCGGTGAAAAAGAGTGCCGCCAACACGAGCGGCACACCTGTTAAGTAAATCCTGGTCCGGAACATCCATCGCAGTTTAACACGTGGGCCGAACAAATTTGGAATGGCGTATCCGTCTAAGCGATGGTTCAAAAGCCGCGGCGGATCAGGTATGACAGTTTGATGAAAAGCGTCCTTGAATTGCGGCGAAAGCCGGGCACGATGTCTCTCGTAAACGGATGAGGACTGTCGTAGTTCAGATCGTCATTGTAACCGGCGTAGAAGGCCGTGCCCGGGCTCGGGGTCCAGCCAAACAAGGCCTGTGAACGCAACCGGGAATTGAGGGTGTTGTAGTCGAGGATGACCCGCGTGAATGTCGCTTTCGTGAATTGGTACGTGCCACGGAAAGTGAGAATGTTTACCTTGAAAGCGTAGCGGTCGGTGTCGTAACGCTTAAGCTGCTGGCTGTTGATACTGAACGACGCGCGCAGCTCGTTTGTCGGTTGATAGGTGACGCTGCCGTTGAACTGAAGCAAGTTGCCGCGGCCCGGATCCAGTGGAGCGTTCTGACCTAACGCCAGCGCTGCGGGACTCACGCGCGGATACTTACTGCTGCCGCTGCCAAAATCGAGATCGAAATGTCCCCAACGATGCGTTACCTGCCCGTTGAACTGGATCTTCTTACTAAAATTTGATCCGGCATAGACGGACAGATGCTGCTTGTCGGAGGCCCGCTCGGTACTCTCGCCATAGAAAGTACACTTGTTAACGACCGAAAACGGATTACATGGTTTGGCTTCTCTCGTTGGGCCAAACTCGCGATCGAACAAGCGTTCATAACCCGGTTCCCACCACGCACCAACCCAACTGTTTCTGGGCAACTGTAATTCGACAAGGTTCTCCGATTCCCAGGTGTACATCCGCCCCTGCCAGTCGTAACCAATGTGGGCAATCGTGTGATAGTGAAACGAGATGATCTTCTTCTTTGGGTTCGGATCGGAGTTGTAGCGGATGAAGCCGTAGTTGAAATTGGAATTGGTGCGTTGAAAGAAACCAACGTCCGCGCGGTAGTCCTGAGTGAAGCCTTCGCCGTAAAGTTCCCAACCCCAGTTGCGGCCAGAAACGTTGTAACTGCCGCTGTAGCCGAATCCGTTGCCGGTGCGATACCTGTTTACGCCGTCATCCGGATCGAAAAAGAAGTTTCGCGAAGTCGTGCCGAGCAGTTGGAAGGTCGTCGTAGTTTGCTTGTCGAGACGAAGACGGCCGTCGATACCAAACACCTGATTGTGTTTCTCGATGAAGTTGTAGGTAGTGGCCAGTATCCCCAGCGAGTTTTCTTTGCCGACATCGCGCTTGAGACGAAGCACGCCGATGTAGGCATTTTTATCGACGAACCGTTCGGCGTTGCAGATCTCGCCCGGTGTAACAAGAGCGCGGCGCTCAACACATGACGCCAACGAACCTCGTTCGTCAGCACTCAGGTTACCTGGTCCATTGTCGCTCGCGACCATCAAGCCGAACGTATTTCGCCCGAGTTTGCCCGTCGTCTTCACGGCAATGTCCGGATCGACGATCGACCGCGTATGGACCGCGGTGATCGGCGTTTGAAAGATATCGATTCCTTCAAGAAAGAACGGGCGCTTCTCAGGAAAGAAGATCGGAAAACGCTGGTTTGCCGTGACGACGAGTTGATCGGCTTCGACCTGCGCGAAGTCAGGATTGATAGCGAGATCGACCGTGACCGCGGAACTCGGAATAAACCTCGCCGTCAGTCCGAGATCCAGTCCAACAGGCTCGTTGACGATACGTCCCGGATCGCCACCCGCTGGTACCGGGGGAAACGAACCGACGAAACGACTGTTTTGCGAAACCGTTAAACTCGGAATCAACTCGATAGTGCGTTCGACCGAGATTCCTTCGAGACCCGTCAGATGGCCCGCCTGACTCAGATTGCTGTCGATGCTGCGTGAGAACGGCATCCACGAATCGAGTTCGTTTTCAAAGCGTTTTATGCGACGGAAGAAATGCGCGCCCCAGAGCTTTCCCTTGCCTGCTTCAAAGCGAAGCGACTTGAAAGGAATAGCAATCTCGACCGTATAGCCTGTCTCGTGGACCACGCCTTTCGACTCCATTAACAGGTCGACGCTGAAGTCTTCACCGCGACCTTCGGTGAGAACACCGTCACCCTGTATCCCGAGCGGGTTGAAAAAGGCTTCGAATGCCTTTCGTTTGTCGTTGAAAGTGTCGAGAAAAAAACCGACGTAATCGTCCTGGAAAATGTTGTCGCGCTTGGCCACGGTCGCGCGTACTTTGTCGGGTTCGTCAGTGGCTTTGAAAGCGACGTAGAGAAACTGCGGATCGAAACCGATTAAGACTTCCGTTGGTTTCGAGGGAGTTGTGTTGTCGCCCGGTTGGATCTGGTAGAAGTCTTTCAAGACCGCTGCTTTCTGCCAGACTTCTTCGTTAAGTTTGCCGTCAATAACGGGCGGCTTATCGAATTTTGGGATTACAACCGGGTTCGATTTTTCGGGAGGGAGCACAAAACTGCCTTTAGCGGCGGCGGACGGCGCGGGAGCCGTCAGGTTCTTAGCTTGCGCTGGGCTTGGCGAAGGTGCCGGTGTGGGAGTAGGCGCCGCAGTCGGGTTTGCGGGCGTCTGCGCTTTTGCGCAAACGGCGCATGCCAGTAGCAGCATGCACACGCAAATGCACGTGCGAGTTTTCATCAAAATCAGCTTGATTGGTCCGTGTCCCTAGCCGCGGGGGAACACAAAACTTAGTTACGAGGACGAAGAAGGATCTTTCCGTCGCCTGATCTGAGAATGAATATCTGACCGCCCTCGCCGATCTTCCATCGCTTTAGACGAGGCGAACGGGTGATGTCTTCCACAACCTTGAAACCCTCGTTACTGATCTCGTCGGGTAAGTTAGTTTCGATCGTGAAGCTGGAGCCGGCCGGCACCCTCAATGAGATCTCGCCGTCGCCAGTCCTGGCTGAAAGGGCTTTGAAGTTTCCATCGAGTGCAATGGCGCCATCGCCAGTGCGCGCGTCTACCTGACCGTCAAACTTGGAAATCTGAATTGTGCCGTCGCCGGTGTTGACCTGTAACTGGCCGCCGCTGTTTGAGACCTCGATCGCACCGTCGCCTGAGCGAAGAGTGATCTCTCCCGAAACTCCGTCGAGCGTGACAGCACCGTCGCCCGACGTTACATGCAATGCCGACTGGCGTGGAACGAATACTTCGAAAGCCACACTCGCGTTCCGGTGGTATTCACTCTTCGCAGCGATCATGATCGTCGATCCGTTCTGTTGGGTGATGATCGAGATCTGCTTGAGTGCATCCTCTTCGTCGGAGCGCGTCGTCGCAGTGTATTGAACTTCGGGCTTGTCCCAGCCGCGTACAGTGACCTGGCCGTCGAAGGTGCTGATATTCACACGCGGCGAGCCGGTGACTGGAAATGACTTCGTTTCCTGCGCTGAGAATTTTCCGTAACCAACACCACTGCCTGCACCCGCGCCGGTTCCTGCACCCACAGAAGTTACGGGTTTGAGTTTCCTCATCACCCGGACTTCGTTTCGGAGTTGCTGCGCCTGCTGGCGTTGCAATTCTCTTTGCGCCTGCTCGATCTCGCGCTGCGCTTCACGCAATGCGGCGTCGACCTGGCGTTGCGCTTCGCGTTGCGCCTGGCGTGTCAAACGTGACGTTTCGATACTTGCCCGCGCCGCCTCGGCAATGGCCGCTGCCTGTTCGACTCGTCGTTCGGCGTCGACTTCCCCTTCTTCCCCTTCGCGGCTCATCTCCTCGCGGATCTTCTGCCTGTCGATGACGACGGAAGTTGCAGGACTGATCGCGCGTCCATCCTGCGCGTGACTGATGCGGATGGAGCCGTTTACGTTTTCGAGCTTGATTCGTGGACCACCGGTTCCGATCTGCCCGTCCACGTTATGGCCCACGTATTCACCGTGCCGCACCTGCAAACCAAAATCGTTGGTGATGCCGCCATGGACCGTGCCCGCGCGAATCGATGCATTCGAGTCAGACGGAATGATCAAAACCATGCCGCCATTCACGGAGTTGAGCGAAATCGGTTTCGATTCGTCGAGCCGTGTAAAGGTCGCGTGCAATTGACCGTTGATGGTCGACAGTTTGGCTTCGCCCAAAAGGCCACGAGCGACGACTTTACCGTTGATTGAAGATGCTTTGACGTCCCCTTCGACGCCGTCGATGTCGAGTGAACCATTGACGAGCTCGATCGATTCGAGCACGGCTTTACGTGGAACTGTCAGCGTGTATTCGACGACGGCGGGATTGTTGTAACGTCCTTCGCCACTGCGGAAGGTCTGCTGATCGTCAGGATATTCGGTCTTGATTCTGATGTTCTCTTCAGTCGCCGTAACCTCAATCTTCGCTTCATCCAGGCGTTCTTTTCGATATGCTTTTTTGATCGCGTCTAGCTGGAGCGCGGCTCGGTCCCAAACCTTTACCTGCACGCCGCCATTGATATTTTCAAGACTGACTCGACCGGTCGCCGACAGTGGGTAAGTTTGATGGAATTCTTCGCGTAGCTCCTGCGCCGGCTGGACCGGGCTGGCCGTGCAATTCTCAGTTACGGGTACGGACGGCACCGGCCGGACGTCCTGACCGAACAGACCGGCTGCGCCCGTCGTGATTGCAAACCCGGTTCCGGCACTCACCAATGCGAGCAGGAGAATAACTGTAGTGATGAGGCGCTTCGTCAACATCGTTTCGGTTCCTTCGAGAGAAATCGTCAGCCTGCGCTGCGTAGATTAAGGGTGCGGTTCAGATTTTTCAAAATCTCGCGATCTTCCGGTTTGATCGTCAAGTGCCTGAAGTTCTTTGCCTTCGGCATCTTGAATTCAAAGTTGGAAGGAACAGCAAATTCCACCTCGCCGTCACTGTCGGCCAGGATCATGACTTTGAGGTCAGCTTCGCGACGCACCTGTCTCCGCAGTTCGACTATGTCAATGCCGGCAGGGCGATGACTTCTCATTGACGCGACTGCCTGTGCGTCACGACGCGTCGATCGCCCTGCGACAACAGTTTTGCCCACTTCCTTGATCTTTACTTCTGTTTCAGCAACGCTGCCCCCCAACTGAAGGTGATCCACCGGTTCGACTGCATTCAACGTATGACCGTTCTCACAAACCTCAGTTTCTTCAACCACCTGCGGGATTTCAGCGGGAACTACGACCTCGGGCGCCTCCGGCACAACGGGCGCGACTGCTTTCGACCAGCTCGCAACCAAATTACTCGTGTCGCGAGAGAACTCCCGCAACAGGTTCAACTCTTTCATGGCGCTGGAGAATGCTGTCAGTCCGACTACTAAAAGAAGAATCACTCGGTAGGACTTCCGGTCGCCGCTTTGACCCACGCTGTTCATTACTGGACCCCTTAGTTTTAAGGCCGAGAGCAGTCAGTTTTGAATAACCCCTACCAACCACCCTCGGCCCTTCTGCGTTGCTCTGTAGGAAGAACACCAGACCTCGGAAGGTTGTGACAACAAAAATCTGAGATCTCAAATCTTAGATCTCAGTTTTTTTAGCCGGACGGTGCCGCCGAAGGAAGCGACGGAAATAGTCGCATCTCCGCTTCCGCAAATCGCCGTCACTCGCCGCAGAACATGGGGAACCATCGTGGGTTTATCAACGATGACCGGCGCAATGATTGGTCCGGTCTTTGGGGGTGGATGGCCCTTCGCAACGGGGGTTTTGGGTGGCGTTGCCGGAACCGGAGTTCCGGGTTTTGGCATGGTTGCCGGAGCTGGTACGGCCCCCGGTTTTGGCGTGGGTGCCGTGGCTCCAGGCGGCGGCGGTGCCGGCATCCCGACGTACTTCAGCGCAAAATCTGAAACTATGTCGCGCTTTTCAGACACTTTCGCATTCAACTGAAACGACGAATCGTGCGGCAGCGCGAGTATCACGTCGCCCGTCATGTTCGTGAAAGCGTAATGACCTGAGCGCGCCAGTGGACCAGTCATCGTCACGTTGCCGTTGACCGTCTTCGCCATCACCTTCGGATTGCTGACGCGATCCAACTGGATGTCGCCGCTCACTGTTCCGACTTCGAACGTATCTTCACTCGTCGCCGGTTTGACGTTCGCGACCTCGACAATTCCCCCAGCGGAACTCAAATTGACGCGACCACTCGAGTCTTTTAAAGAAATACTGCCGCCGACGCTTCCTGCCTCCACGATCTTCGTCGCGCGCTCGATCGAGATGTTTCCATTCTGCGAACCGGCGTAGGCTGCCGCCACACCCGCTATGTATATGTGGCCATCCCGAGTCTGCACCTGGACCGTCGCGCCTGTGGGAACTTCCATCTGGACATCCGCCAGTGCCTGGCAATCGAGTTTGGCTTTGGTTCTTGAACTGGAGTCCAGGACCATGACGTCGATGCGCCACGCAGGCGCCGAAGGATCTCTGCCTTTGTCGAGCCGGCGAAGTTCGATCTCACCGGCATCGGAGGATCTCACTCGCAGCTCGTTTTTCTCCCAGCCGCGGACGGTCAGCGTGCCGGAAGCGACGCACAGCGTTACGGTTACCTGCGGGCTGACAGGCATCGACCGTTCGATCTTTTCGCCCGGTTCGGATTCTGTTTTTTCTTCGTATGCGGGGGTCGTACCTGCGAGGGAGAAGATAAGGCCGGCAACCGCCGAAACTACCAACAACTTCATTGTCAACTTAGGACCGGGCCTTTCAGTGAGACCGACCTCCACCAAGACGCGCATCGGCAATCGTGTTGAGCAGATCGACCTTACTTTGATAGGCAGCAAACATGAAATCGGCCGCGTCAGGATCGTTTGGATTGCTCTTCGCTGCATTACGCGTGGCAGCGATGGCGCGATCGACAACCGCGAGGTTGCGCTCGTATTCGACCTGCAACGACGGTCTCATCGAGTTCTTGTTCGACTTGATAGTCGTATCGAGTCTGGCGATGGTTTGCAGATAGGAGCGCTCGCCTGGGAGGAGTTGTACGGTGTCTCTTACGGGGTTAACTTTCGGAGCCGAAGAACGGTTCGAAAACTTTACTTTAACCGGCGCAGCCCGACGCTGATCAGGAACGACAGATTCTATATCGCCAGAAGCGACTTCAATTCTGCTTGAATCCTCAGGATTTGAAACTGACGCGTTAGAACCTGGCTGAACAGTCGCTTGAACACCCGTGGTTTCAACCGTCGTTCCCGACTGCCTGTACTTCACGACTCCAATGATTGCTCCAAAAGCAAGCAGCACGACCAGGCTTGCATATCCCAGATTACGTTGAGAGTTGAAACTGAAGACGTTCGCAAGAGAGGCAAAAAAGCCGGACTTTGCGGCGCGTTCGGCGTTTGCGACGCGCACGCCCAATACAGCCGCGTCGATCCGCTCACGCAGCGCGTGTGTAGGGACAGTTGTTTCAAATTCTACCGCCAGCGCCGACGTCAAAAGAGCCGTTTCTTCCGCCAGCTCCCGCGCCGCCGCGGCGCACGTCACGCACGAAGCTAAATGCGAAGACGCTCTTTCCATCAACTGCAGGGAAAGCTCGCCGTCGAAATAGCTTTGCAGCGTTGCCTCGTCCAAACACCTTGTCATCGTCTGCCTCCGATCTTACCGTACACCCTCGCAAACTCCTTACGGCCGCGGGCCACCAAACTGCCGATGTTCGTCTCTTTGAGCGACAAACTGGTGGCGATCTCGCGATATGAGAGCCCCTGCTGTTTGAGCAGCAGGCAACTTCTCATCGGCTCCTTGATTTTGTCCAAAGCCCGGCGTGCTTCCTCGATGGCCATGCGGCGTTCGTAGTCTTCAGCCGGTGCTTCAGCGGCGGCGGAGCCGTTTTCCGTTGTCGTCTTGTGATACTCGTTGTCGCGAACCATCGAGCGGCTTTGACCCCGCAAGGTATTTCGCGCGACGTTGAGTGTCACACGCAAAAGCCACGCCCTGAGCAGATCTTCGCCCGGGGTAGCATTGAGATTGCGATACAGTCTCAGAAATACTTCCTGCGTCACGTCTTCGGCGAGGGCAGAGTCGCGAACGACCGCCCTTGCCGTTCTAAAAACGGCGCGGTGATGGAGAGTAAACGCTTCGTCGAAACTAAGCGGAGAAACCGCTTGAGTCTCGATGTCGTTAGGCATGGACTCGATCAAAGCTCTAGCTTGTCCGTTCATCAATCACCGCTCTCTCAACAGTGCAAACACCGCAAGTTACTGACTTGTGACAACTTTGTCAGACTTGCCAGTTATACGGCGTTTAGGCGGTGTATTGTAGTCCGTAACGCTGTTTTGCACCAAGATTGAAACAGACTCGAGCGGCGAACTTTAGTAAGTGTCCCGAGGGGGCGCGACGTTGCGTTGAACGTCTGTATTAGACGGAAAGTTCGAGATTAAGTTCCAGAGATATATAATCACCGTCCCTTGACTCAATCACTGGAAAACAGCGTGTTTATGAAAGCGTGCCGGCGCGAGCCCGTGCCGTATACGCCCGTCTGGCTGATGCGGCAGGCCGGCCGATACATGCGCGAGTATCGTGAAGTACGCGCGCGCACCACCTTCCTGGAGCTGTGCAAAACGCCGTCGCTCGCGGCTGAGGTGACGGTCACGGCAGCGGAACGCCTCCGCGTCGATGCCGCGATCATCTTTGCCGATATCCTGTTGATCCTGGAGCCGATGGGGATCGATCTGGAGTTTGCCGAAGGCGAAGGCCCGGTGATTCACAATCCGGTTCGTAATGCCGGCGATGTGAAACGGCTGCGTGAAGTCGAAGACGCTGGCGCATTGGGCTTTGTTTATGAGGCGATTGCGGTGACGCGGCGTGAGTTGAAACCGGAGGTTCCGCTGATCGGCTTTTCAGGTGCGCCGTTTACGCTTGCCTCGTACATGATCGAGGGCGGCGGGTCGAAAAACTACATACATACCAAGAAGTTGATGTACGACGACAGCGGCGCCTGGCATTCGATGATGTCGCTGATTGCGCGGGGGTTAGTTAAGTATCTCAACGCACAAATCGATGCGGGCGCACAGGCGGTGCAGTTGTTTGATTCGTGGGTGGGGTGTTTGAGTCCCGACGATTACCGGGAGTTTGTGTTGCCGCATTCGCGAACTGTGATCAAGGGTGTAAAGCCGGGCGTTCCGGTAATTCACTTTGGAACCGGGACTGGCGCGTTGCTCGAGTTGATGCGGGAAGTCGGAGGCGACATCATCGGGCTCGATTGGCGTGTGCGTCTGGATGAAGCCTGGCAACGGATCGGACATGACGTTGGTGTGATGGGAAATCTCGATCCGGTTGCACTGTTTGCCGGCCGCGAGGCGCTTCGAACGCAGACAAAGCGAATACTGGATCAGGCCGCCGGACAGCCGGGTCACGTATTTAACCTCGGTCACGGGATCCTGCCGGAGACGCCGGTGGAAAATGTGATTGCGCTCGTGGAGATGGTCCATGAGATGAGCCGCAGATAACAGATGGTTTACGACGCGCTGTTAGTAGTTTCGTTTGGCGGGCCCGAAGGGATGGACGATGTAATGCCCTTTCTGGAGAACGTCGTGCGCGGTCGTAATGTGCCTCGCGAGCGTCTGATTGGAGTCGCGCATCATTACGAAATGTTTGGCGGCGTAAGTCCGATCAATCAACAAAATCGAAACCTGATCGCGGCACTGAAAGAAGAGTTGCGAACGAATGGGCCAGAGCTGCCGATCTACTGGGGCAATCGCAACTGGCACCCTATGTTGCCCGACACACTGCGCGAGATGGCGCGGGACGGAGTAAAGAATGCCCTCGCGTTTGTCACGTCGGCTTACAGTTCATATTCGAGTTGCCGCCAGTACCGGCAAAACATTGCGGACGCGCAGGCCGAAGTTGGACCAGGGGGCAACGCGCCGAACGTCGAGAAGCTGCGCGCGTTCTACAATCACCCGCTGTTTATAGAAGCGAATCTCGATCGCATTCGCAGTGCGTTCTCGCAACTCAGGGGCGTCGTCGATCATCTCGCCTTCACCGCGCACAGCATTCCCGAATCAATGGCTGCAAATTGCGAATACGTAGCCCAACTCAACGAAACGGCACGGCTGATCGCCGAGACCCTTGGCGTCAAGAACTGGAAAGTCGTTTACCAGAGTCGCAGCGGTTCGCCTTCTCAACCATGGCTCGGTCCCGACATTTGCGATCACTTGAAACAGCTCAAGTCCGACGGAATAACCAACGTTGTCATCGCGCCCATCGGTTTTGTTTCGGATCACATGGAAGTCGTTTACGATCTCGACGTGGAAGCGCAAAGCGTCGCGCAGGAATTAGGTCTGAACGTGGTTCGCTCAGCGACTGCCGGCACGCACCCATTGTTTGTGAAGATGATCCGGGAATTGATCCTGGAACGCGTAGATAACGCACCCGCGCGTTTTGTCGGTTCACGCGGCCCGGCGCACTCGGTGTGCCCGGTCGATTGCTGTGTTGCGGTATAAGTGATGCCAGCGAAACGTGTCGTGATTGTCGGCGGCGGTATTTCGGGTTTAGCGGCGGCGCATCGTCTTCTCGAACTCGGCCTCGCAAGATCGCAGTTGACACTGGTTGAAGGGAGCGGGCGGCTAGGCGGCACACTCGAGACGCAGCATCGCGACGGGTTCCTCCTCGAACGCGGGCCTGACTCGTTCATCTCAGAAAAACCGGAAGCAGTCGCGCTTGCGAAACGACTCGGTCTCGAGTCGCAACTCATTCAAACCAACGAAGAGAATCGTCGCAGTTTCATCGTGAGAGACGGGCGGCTGCGTCCAGTGCCGGAAGGCTTTCAACTTTTGGCGCCGTCGCGTGTTTGGCCTTTCATCACCACAGACATCTTCAGTGTTACGGGAAAGCTGCGAATCGCGGCGGAGTTACTGCTGCCACGCGAGAATGGGAAACAAGACGAGTCGCTCGCCAGCTTTGTGAGGCGCCGATTGGGGCAGGAAGCGCTCGAACGCATGGCCCAACCAATGGTTGGTGGCATATACACAGCCGATCCGGAGACGCTCAGCCTGCGCGCAACGTTGCCACGATTTCTCGATATGGAACGCGACCATCGCAGTCTAATCCTGGCGATGCTGCGTCAGGGTCGCGCGCAGAAGAGCGGGACAAGCGGCGCGCGGTATAGTTTGTTTCTGTCGTTCGATCGTGGAATGGAAGTGCTTGTAAATGCGTTGGCAAGCAGGATTCCCAACGTTCTGTTGAAAACAAGGATTGAAGAAGTTGGTTTTGACTCGGGAACGTGGTTATTAAGAACCAATTCAGGTTCGACTCTCGAAGCGAATGCGATTTGTCTTGCAGTGCCGGCCTATACTGCAGCCAGGCTGCTCCGGAGTGTCAGTGCACGTCTAGCTTCTGAACTCCACGCGATCAAATACGCCTCAACCGCAACGATCAACTTCGCTTATCCGCGTTCGTCAATCAAACATCCGCTAAATGGTTTCGGTTTTGTCGTGCCGTTTATTGAGAAGCGATCGCTGATCGCGTGTACGTTCAGCAACGTCAAGTTCGACAAACGGGCCCCGGAGGGCCATGTGTTGTTGCGCGCTTTTGCGGGTGGCGCATTGCAGCCGGAGATCTTTGCGCTCGACGAGTCAACCTTGTTGCCACGGATTGAAGCCGACCTGCGTGAGTTGTTGAATATCGATGGGCGACCGCTGTTTACTGAAACTGCGAAATGGGAACGATCGATGCCGCAGTACGAAGTCGGACACCTCGATCGGGTGCAGAAAATCGAGAACTCGGCAAAGGAGTTGCCGGGACTGACGCTGGCGGGAAACGCGTATCGTGGGGCGGGTATTCCGGATTGTATTCGCAGCGGCGAAGCAGCGGCGGAGATCTTAATCAGTTCGGTGGCATAGCGAGCGCCTCGACCCACTGCGCATTCGACTGCATCAACGGCCGGAACGCCTCTCGCGGCACCGTCGTCTCGATATGCATGTTGTCGTCGGTATTGATCTTCGCACCCGCGACCGCCGGTCTCAACTTCGTCTCATCGCACACAAACCACGACCGCACGTCTGCTTCAGTGCTCAAATTCACCCGCGACAGCTCCGCCTGAACCCGCTGGTCCATCAATCGCTCCGGTAAACGATCGAGATTCAACGGCTGATTGCTCCCAAATAGCAGCAGGTCCTTGCCCTTGTTCAGTCCGCCGACGCGAAACATCAGCACATGCGGAAATACCTCCGTATACGTCGCCAGCACCGATCGCAAACTCTCGGTCGACAACTGATAGATCTGCACCCACTGCACGAAGACCCCACCGTCGCTCAAGCGCGCCCGGCCCAGCTCGAAAAACTCCTGCGTAAACAGGTTCGCAACTCCCGGCACCCACGGATGACTCGGTTCGCTGACGATGATGTCGTAACGCTCGGGCGTAACGCGGAGGTACGTACGCGCATCGTCGATAATTAAACGCGACCGGGGATCGTCGAGCGGGAGATTGTTCACGTGTTGAAAGAACCGCGATCCATTGACGGTGCCCGGCTCGAGCTCAACACACGTCACCGACTGTATCGGCGATTGCAGCATTGACCCGACCGTGATGCCGGTAGCAAACCCGATTATCAGTCCCTTCTCGATGCGCGGCGCGACAAACAACGGAAGCTGGCCCAACATCACCTGCGTCGGCATGTCAAACATACTGTCAGACGCGTTGGTCCGGCCATTGATCGCCATCGAGATCGTGTCGTCGTCGCGGCGAACGGAAACAGTCGCCGTTGGTCCCTCTTCGTACATCAACAGTTGATGAACACTGGACGGCGCTGATTGATCGTTACCCTGCGACGCAGTTCCCTCTCGCGTCTGCGCCAGCACCCGAACCAGAGTGTCGTACGCGCCGATTGAAAGGTCGGCGAGATTCATGCGCGGCGTCAACACGATCATGATCAGCACTACAACGGGAATCGCGCCGATCGCGAGGCTGCGCTTCACCGCCGGATCGCGGACGGTCGCGGCCGGCCGATAAGCAACACCGGCAACTACCACGCACACTGCCGCCGAAAGCACCAGCGCAAACTTCGTACTCGTTTTCGGGATCAATACAAACCCGGTAAGAAACGCACCCACAATCGCGCCGATCGTGTTGATCGCGTAACTACGCCCAACTCGCGCGACCGCTTTCTCCGGATCCGCGGCGGCCCACGCAAGCACCAGCGGCATCACCATACCCATCAACAATGCAGGCACCAGGATCAACAACGTCGCCGACAGCACCTGCAAACCGAGTAGCCCGGCCCACGACGAGATGCGCAGGTTCGTTCCCAGGTTGAAGAGTACCCACGGCAGCCAGTTCACCACGTACAAACTCGTGAACAAACTGGCCGCCGTCACCAACTCGACCACGATCAGCGTTCCGCGCACCTTCGCCGAACGATCTTTTCGTCCGATAAACCAGGCGCCGCCGGCGAGACCAATCAGAAACAGCGCCACGACAATGCTAAACGCGTACGTGCTCGACCCAATCACCATCGTCAGAATGCGAGTCCACGAAACCTGCGTACCGATAGTCACAAACCCGGACGCCAGCGCGGCGAAATACCAGAAGCGGTTCCTATCCGCGCCCGTATCGACCACCACGCGTTCCACGGGTGCCGGCACGATGGAATAACGTTGTAGATTTATCGCAACTACACCGACGATGACGTTGATAACAGCAGCGACGATGATCGTCGTGCGCACACCAAACGACGGCAGTAACACAAACCCCGCGGCCAGCGTCCCGACAATCGCGCCGGCAAGATTGCAGGCGTACAAGCGCGTCACCGCCGTCGAACTATGCCGGACCAGGGCTGCTGATAAGACGGGCAACGTCGCGCCCATCAACGTAGTCGGCACCAGCAACAACAGGCACGACAACAGGAACCGCCACAGGCTAAACGTGAAGAACCCCGGTTGAAACTGTTGCCAGATAAATGCGTAAAGATTGTCGACCCAACGAAACAGAAACGGCACCAGCAGCGCGTAAGCCGCGATCCCGATCTCCATCCAACCGTAAACACTGAGCGGCTTGCGTATACGACGGGCCAGCCGTCCGGCCATCGCACTGCCCAGCGCGAGTCCGCCCATAAACGCGGCGAGCACAGTGCTCACGGCAAGCGTCGTCGCACCGAAGACGAGTCCGAGCATGCGCGCCCAAAGCACCTCATAAATCAGACCGGTCGCACCGGAGAAAACGAAGCACACACCGATTAACACAAACGTGAGATTTGAATAACCGCGAGTTGTAGGTTGCATTCAGGTCACAAGTAGATCACGTGGCTGGTGCGCCAGACGTTAGCCGGGATCGATCCCGGAGCTGCGGCGGTGAGCAGGATCGCATAGTCGTGTTGCACCACATCGCGGCCGGCGATCTCCAACTCTTCCGAATGCGATTCGCCGTCTGCCAACGGAGTAACCAGCGCCAACCGCCTCAAGCAGCGATAGAGTTGTTCAGTGCCGGAACCAAATGGACCAGCTTCATCGCCGAGCACCAACCTGACCTCCGCGCGCTCGTCGACGAAATGTTTGAGCAACGACGCCGCGTGGACCACGCCACGTTCAAAACGCTCCTTCATCTCATCATCGGGCGCGGCGGGCAAACGCGTGTCCAGCACGATCGTGATCCGGCGTTCATCCTCAGAGGTAAACTCGCGCACGGTCAACCGGCGCGACCTCGCCGTCGCCTTCCAATCGATGTGACGCAAGTCGTCCTGCGGCTGATAGTCGCGCAACGAGAAAAGATCGTGTCCAGCGCCACGACGCAACGACGGATTGCGCCCCGCGTACATCGGCAGCAAGTGCAACTCGTCGCTGATCACCGCCGGCTTCGGATAGACAATGATGTCGACGTTGCGCGCACGCAACCGGCGGCGCCGCCGGAAAAACCCAAATGGGAAACGGGTGGACAATTCAAATCCGTCGATCAGCACATGCCCGCGTTGCGGAAACAACTGCTCGACACGCTGCTCAGCCGCGGCATGATGCGGCACGTAACTGAAATACGCCAACACTCGCTTCGCATATCGCTTACGACGCCTATTGTTAACGTCACCGGTTGGACCACGGGCCTCGACGAGTATCGAAAACGACGGCAGCACTCGTTTCGTGTTGCGCAGAGTGACAATCACCGGCGCCGGTTCGGCGGCAAAAATGTGATCGGGAAAACGTGCTGAGACCGTCAAGTCGCGTAACGAAGCACGCGCTGCTATCCAGCCGACAAAAAGCGTCGACACCAGTAACGAAAAGACCAGAAACAGCAGATTGTTCCCCGTGTTCCATGCCGCAAATCCGACCACGACGATAATCACCAGGAACACGCCACCACCACTTGTCGGTTCGAAAGGAAAATCCAGGTTCGTTACTTCGACTTTTGCGGAACGCGCCAGCGGCGGAACGATAAAGATTGTGAGCAGCAGTGCGATCAGGAGTGAGAAGATTGCCGCGGCGCCCGCGAGTGCCGCGTCGTTTTGACGCCGGGCGAGCACCGTTACTAACGCCGCTGCGAGTCCGGCAAGGACCAGCAGAGTGCCAAAGACGACGCGTAGTACCGAGGCTCTTTCGGGAAACAGATCGGAAAATCTCACAGCGGGACGCTGACAGTCTTCAGAATTTCATTCAGCACCGCCTCAGCTTCTTCACTGCGGCGAAGCGAAGACGAGAACCGCGAACTGACCACGATGCGGTGTGCAAAAACGGGGACCACGAGGCGCTTGATGTCGTCGGGGATACAGTAGGTGCGATTTTCGCCGAGCGCTAGTGCCTGCGAGGCGCGGAAGAGCGACAGCGTGCCGCGCGGGCTGACGCCGAGGTCGAGCATCTCGGAAGCACGGGTGGCGGCCACGATCCGCATGAGGTATTGCACCAGCGCGTCGTCAACTGAAACACCGGCGACAGCGCGTTGAAGTTCGACTACTTCGTGCGCCGACATGACGGGTTCAAGTTCGTCGAGTGGATCCGCGTACTCGCGATCGCGCAGGATGCGTTCTTCATCAACCGGCGCCGGATACCCGATCCGCAAGCGCAACATGAATCGGTCGAGTTGCGATTCAGGCAACGGATAAGTGCCGTGATGCTCGATTGGGTTTTGCGTCGCAAGGACGATAAACGGCGCGGGCAGATGATGAGTTGTGCCTTCAACGGTGACGTGGCGTTCGGCCATCGCTTCCAACAGCGCAGACTGCGTCTTCGGAGTCGTGCGATTGATCTCGTCGGCGAGTACGACGTTGGCGAAAACCGGTCCCGGTTTCCATTCGAAAAGACCGCTGTGCTGGTTGTAAACAGAGAGGCCGATCACGTCCGACGGCAGCAAATCGGACGTAAATTGGATGCGTTGAAAATTGCAACGAAGCGCGCGTGCCAGTGCGTGGGCCAGCGTCGTCTTGCCCACCCCCGGAACGTCCTCGACCAGCAGATGCCCGCCAGCAATCAGCGTGACGATCGCGAAGCGAATCGCCTCGGGCTTCCCCTTGATGACAGTTTCGACCGCCTGCTGCAACCTTTCGATCTGTTCGGCTGCCCGGGCGCTCGACAGTTGTCCGGATTCGACTGTTTCGAGGTTTCGCATCAAATTGGCTGCATTCTACATGCTAAGAGCATGCCTCGCACGTAAAAGTTGGCTGTTGCATACGATAGCGATAAGACAATAATTCACCGCACGACACGACGGCCCAACCCCTAATGTGACCTGCGAACGTTCCTGTAGTAGACTAAGGACCGTTTGAAAAACGGGCAGACGAAGCAAAAAGCGGAACCCGCGGAATAGCCCTTCGTGTAAGTTGCCCGAGGAGGCATTATGGAACCCCTACTGAAAAAGCAAAGAAACCAGCGCGGCTTTTCGCTGATCGAATTGATGATCGTTATCGCCATCATCGGCATACTCATCGCCGTGGGCATAACCGGATACAAGGCAGCAATGAGAGCGGCAAACGAAGCCGCCGCAGTCAAGACGCTGCGCTCCATCGCCGAGCAACAGATGCTTTATTTCAACTCCCACCAGCGCAGTTCCTTCGGCACGTTCGAAGAGATGCGCAAGGAAAATCTGCTCGACGGTCGTTTTGACGGCGCGACCCCGGTGGTCGACGGTTACGTCTACACGATGAAGGTGATTCCGAAGTCAACCACGGCACAAGCCGGCTATACCATCAACGCCGATCCCCAGGTTGCTGATGGCGTTGGCGCGACCGGCCGGAACCACTACTTCGTGTCATCAGACACAAACACGATCCACGTGAACGATAGCCAACCAGCCGCAGCAACGGATCCGCCAATCGGCCAATAACAATCTCGCAGCCTGACGAAACGCCGGCGATACGCAGTCGCCGGCGTTTTTTATTAACAAATAGAAAACAAATTCCAACAGACATGCAATCTATTATCACTACTAAGGTAGTGGAGGTTGAGAAGACTATGTGCGCAAGAATACGCAGATTGCTGTTTATTGCTGTAGTGGCGTTGGTATTTTTTGTCCAGGCTCCGTCAATTGTGAGCGGCCAGGTCAATCCGCGCATCGTGCGCGAGGTCAGGCACGAACTCGTCACGTTGCCGTATTACGGCGTCTTTGACTGGCTCGAGTTCGAAGTGCAGAACAATGGGGCCACGGTGGTGTTGAAAGGCCAGGTTGTGAGGCCGACAACGAAGTCGGACGCCGAACGGCGAGTGAAAGACATCGAAGGCGTGTCGAACGTCGTTAATGAGATCGAAACCCTGCCGCTTTCGCCGTCAGACGATCGTTTGCGAATCGCGTTGTATCGTCAGATCTACGGTTGGAACTCGCCGCTGTTTCGGTACGCGCACCAGGCGGTGCCGTCGATTCACCTGATCGTTAATCGCGGACACGCGACGTTGAAAGGGATCGTGTCGAATCGTGGTGACGCGAACATCGCGAACATTCGCGCTCGCAGCGTGCCCGGGTTATTCAGCGTCAAGAATGAGCTGAAAGTTGAAAGCGAAGAGCCGCGGTAACCTTAACCCACACTTGTGACAACTTGCCGGACGCGACTCGTTCGAGTCGTTCGTCCGGCAAGGGGCCACGCCCTGACCTTCCGCATCTGCAATCCCTGCCAGTAAGCCTGAAGCAGCTTTTTTTGTGTAACAACCGCAGCTCAGCAATCAGTTATCGGAGTGGTATAACAATTCCGAAGCATGCGGGAGACGTTACTTAGTTTTCTTGACGACTGTCGGGCGCGCGGCGCGGAAACAGCAGTCGTTCGCCGGCGCGGGTTGCGACTTGTGAGCTCCTCCGCAGCGGAGATTGCGACGCGGGCGTTTCAGTTCGCGCGCGAGCTCGAGGCGCGCGGGATCTCGCGCGGTGACCGGGTGCTGTTTTGGGGAGAAAATAGCGCTGAATGGATCGCGGCGTTTTTTGGTTGCCTGTTGCGCGGCGTCGTGGTGGTTCCACTCGATCTCAAGTCGGCGCCGGACTTCGCCGCGAGAGTCCAGCAACAGGTCTCCGCGAAACTACTGCTGTCGGATCATAGTGAAAGACGGATTGCCGTTCCCTGCGTTTCGTTTGGCACTTTCACAGAAACTATTGCGCAGCACTCCGCCGAACCATACCCACCGCAAAACACAAAGACAGACGACCTCGTCGAGATCGTATTCACTTCCGGTACAACCGCGGACCCGAAAGGCGTCTGCCTCACGCACCGGAACCTGCTTGCGAACCTTACGCCGATCGAAAATGAATTCAGGAAGTATGCAAAGTGGGAACGGTTGGTCCATCCGCTTCGTTTTCTCTGCCTGCTGCCGCTGAGTCACGTCTTTGGGCAGTTGATGGGCATCTTCGTTCCGCAGATCGTCCGCGGTGAAGTCCACTTTCTAGAGTCGTACAAGCCTTCGGAGATCGTCGAGGTATCGAAGAAGCACCGCATCAACACCATCGTTACAGTGCCACGCGTGCTCGAGACCTTACGCGAAAAGATCCTGCACGATCACTCAGATCTCGCGCGCGAACTTGAAGCCGCCGAACATCGCCACTTCGTTCGAAACTGGTGGACGTTTCGCAGCATACATCGCCGCTTTGGCTGGCGACTGTGGGCCTTCATCACTGGCGGAGCAACCCTCGAAGAAGACGTGGAGACTTTCTGGCGTCGACTCGGCTACGCCGTGATCCAGGGCTATGGCATGACTGAAACCGCTTCTGTCACGAGCCTTTCACATCCATTCCGCCTGGTCCATGGTTCGATTGGAAAACCCGTGCGCGGCCAGGAACTGAAGCTCAACGAGAACGGCGAAATCCTGGTGCGCGGCGACAGCGTTTCGCCGGGTTACTGGCGCGGAGACGTCACACCCATTGCCGACGAGGAAGGATGGGTCCACACAGGCGACATCGGCGAGCTTGGGCCAAACGGCCACATCTTTTTTCGCGGCCGAAGCAAGGACACCATCGTCACCGCCGCGGGAATGAAGATCTACCCATCGGACCTCGAAGCCGTACTAGACCGGCAACCCGAGATCAAAGCAAGCGCAGTAATCCCGTTGAACGACACAGAAGCGATGGCGGTATTGATTCCGCACGACACGAACGCAGACTTGAACGTGGCAGTCGCGCGTGCGAATGACTCATTGGCCGAGTTCCAGCGCATTCGTCACTGGACAACCTGGCCCGAACCCGATTTCCCTCGCACGATCGGCACGCGCAAAGTAATCAAAACGCAGATCGCCGAAGGCCTGAAAAACCATACGCCGGGATCAATGGTTCTGCCCCAACTCTCGGAGCTCGATTCGCTTGGAAGAGTCGAGCTACTCAGCACACTGGAAGATCGCTACCAGATCGAACTTGATGAAGCTGCATTCACGGAAGCAACCACTGTTCAGGATCTCGAAAGACTCGTGCGCGAGGGCAAGTCTCAGACAGTAGCTTACCCGTACCCCGCATGGGCCATGCGGTTTCCGATAACGTGGATTCGTCCACTGGTCTATCACGTGTTTCTGCTGCCTTTGACGCGCATCATGTGTAGTGTGCGTCGCGAAGGCGTCGAACGGCTGTCGAATTTAAGAGGGCCGGCATTATTGATCTCGAATCATGTCACGGATGTTGACGCGGCGTTGATCTTATCGGCGTTGCCCTTCCGCTGGCGCTTGCGTGTCGCGATTGCGATGTCGGGAGAATTACTACGCGAGTGGCGACATCCCACCGCCGCCAGTTTCGTCACACGCGTGCGGCAACAACTAGCTTACGTGCTCGGCGCCGCGCTGTTCAACATCTTCTCACTGCCGCGACAGAGCGGTTTTCGCAAGAGTTTCGCCTACGCTGGTGAAGCGATCGATCGCGGTTGGAGCGTGCTGATTTTTCCTGAAGGACACGAGACGAGGGACGGTTCGATGCAACCGTTCAGAACCGGAATTGGAATCCTCGCATCAGAACTCAGCGTCCCGGTGATTCCGATTCGTCTGGATGGTCTATACGAATTGAAACAGCGCCGCCAGTTCTTTGTCCGGCCCGGAACGGTCACGGTCACCTTTGGTGAACCTGTCGAGTTCCGCGACGGACAAACTCCTGAGGAGATCACGCGCACGCTTGAGCGGAGAGTTAAAGAGCTATAGGAGACTTTCTCCCGCAAAGACGCAAAGACGCAAAGAAAGAGCGCGAAGGATTGGTTGAGTTCTGCACGTACTTGTTTTCTTCACGTACTTGTTTTCTTTGCGTCTTTGCGCCTTTGCGGGAGTTCTTTCTGAGGCCTTACGACGACACTGATTCAGGCGCCGCGGGTGACGGCGGAGCCGGCGCGCTTGGACCCTGGGTAATCCTCGGCTTCTGCGACCGGCGCGAACGGAAGAACGACGTGCGGTCCAGCACCTTCTCCTGAAACTCCTCGAGATACAAGTAGATCACCGGCGTGATGTACAGCGTGATGAACTGCGAAACGATCAGCCCGCCGACGACCACCAAACCGAGCGGCTGGCGCGAAGATCCATCCGCGCCGTAACCCAACGCGATCGGAACAGCGCCAAACACCGCCGCCAGCGTCGTCATCAGAATCGGACGGAAGCGGTCCATGCTTGCGTCGTGAATCGCCTGCACCGCCGACTCACCCGCCTCAACTCGGTGGCGCGCAAAGTCGACGATCATGATGCCGTTCTTCTTCACGATACCCATCAACATGAACATGCCGACAAACGCGTAAAGCGAAGCTTCCTGTCCAAACAACACAAGCGTTAATAGTCCACCGACCAGCGCCGTCGGCAGCGTCGACAGCACCGTCAGCGGATGCACGTAACTCTCATAAAGTATTGCCAGGATCACGTACATCACGAACACCGCCAGTCCCATCAGGATCGTCAGACTAGTAACGGTTCGGCTAAACGTTTGCGCCTCGCCCTGCAACTCGCCGCGCACGCCCGTCGGAACGATCTCCGCGGCCGCAGACTCGATGAAGTTTGTCGCGTCGCCGAGGGCCACGCCCGGTTTAAGGTTGAAAAAGAGCGTCATGCTCGTGAACTGGTTCAGGTGGTTTACCACTTGTGGTCCAAGCGTGGTCTTCCACGTCACGAGTTCGTCAAGCGGCACGAGATTTCGACCGTCGTCCGACTTGATGTAAAGCAACGACAGATCCTCGGGTTTTTGTCGTACCGAGTCGTCCATCTCGAGTATGACCTGATACTGATCTTCGGGCTTCTTTATCAGGTAGAGATAGTTTTGCGAATAAGCGTTGCGCAGCAGCGTCAGAATGCGCGCTTCGGAAACACCGTAGGTCTTCGCCTGATCGCGGCGAAGGTCGATGTTCACGTTGGGCGTGTTGTTGTAAAAGTCCGACGAAACAGACAGGAAGCCGTCGTACGTCATCAACTTCGCCATCAACTTTTGCCCGACTTCATAAACCTGCTCCGGATTTGCCCCGGATACGGAAAACGCATACTGGCCCTGATTCTGGTTCGTCACACCGGTGCTGATTTCGAGCACCGGAAACGGCCGCAGAAACGACATGATCCCGGGTATCGTGTTGAGTTTGCCCATCATCTCGCCCGTGACGTCCGCGATCGGTTTTCGCTCTCCGGGTGGACCAATGAAGGTAAACATGATGCCCTGATTCGACGCGAGAAATCCGGTCGCGCCCGTCATCGTGAAATCGGTGACGACGTTCGGATCCTGATGCAGGATTTCGTCAACACGATCCTGATAAGCGCGCATCTGCTCCGGCGACGATCCTTCGCGCGCGATAAACGCGCCGAAAATCACGCCGCTGTCTCCGGGCGGCAGAAAAGTCTTGGGGACGAGTATGAAGAGCCAGATCGTGCCGGCCAGACAGATGGCCCAGATCGCCGGCGAGATCCAACGCTCGCGCAGTAACCACCACCAGAGCGATTTTCCGTAGAGTGCCAGCACGCGTTGCTCGATACTCCCGATGACGCGCTCCATCCAACTCTGCTTCGATCCGTGTCCGCGGTCTTTCAACAGCCGCGCGCACATCAGCGGCGTCAGCGTCAGTGACACCAATCCCGATGCCAGGATCGCAATCACGATCGTGACCGCAAACTCGCGAAAGATACGCCCGACCAGGCCTGTCATAAAGACCAGCGGGATGAACACGGCCGCGAGCGAAATCGTCATCGACATGATCGTGAAACTGATTTCCTTCGCGCTGTTGATCGCCGCTTCAAACGGCGGCTCGCCGCGTTCAATTCGACGCACGGTGTTCTCGAGAAACACGATCGCGTCGTCGACCAGAAACCCGATCGCCAGCGTCAGCGCCATCAGCGACAGGTTGTCGAGGCTGTAACCAAGCCCGCGCATCGCTATGAACGTGATGAGCAACGACAACGGCAACGCGACAACCGGAATCAGCGTGTCCGTTACCCGGCCGAGAAACGCGAAGATCACCATCACCACGAGTACGAACGCGATGACCAGCGTCATCTGCACGTCGGCGACCGAGTGGACGATACTCTGCGAGCGATCGTAAATCGGCGTGATCCGGATCGAGCCCGGCAATTCAGCGCTAACCTGCGGCAGCACGCCGTAAATCGACTTCGCAACTTCGACGGCGTTTGCACCAGCCCGGCGATTGACCGCGACGATCACCGTTGCTGATGGCACTGAATAGCCGCGCACCCAGAAACGCATGTTCACGCGCTCGTCCTGCACTGACTCTTTCACCGTCGCCACGTCGCGCAGGTAAACAGGCGCGCCGCTGGTCCCGCCGACGATCAGGTTCCCGTACTGTTCCGCGCTCTCGAGTTGACCTTGCGGACGCAACACTGAAGTGCCCGAAGCACTGTCCAACTGGCCCGCACCGGTGTAACTGGTCCCATTTCTGATGGCGTTGCCGAGATCGTCGATCGAAATGCCACGCGCCCACATCGCCGCCGGATTCGCTTTGATCCGAATCGCCGACTTCGTCCCGTAAACGTTTACCTGCGACACACCGGGCAGGATGCTCAAACGCTGGCCCACGTTTGTGCTGGCGTAGTCGTAGAGCTGGCCCGAAGTGACCGAGTCACTGACCATTGCCAGGTACATGATCGGTTGATCGTTTGGGTTGGTCTTCGAGTATGTCGGCGGCGAAGGAAGATCCGCGGGCAGGTTTCCGATTGACTGCGAGATCGCTGTCTGCACGTCGGTCGCAGCGGCGTCGATATTTTTGTCGAGCGAGAACTGGAGCGTGAACGTCGCGACGCCTTGAGTGCTCTGCGACGTGACCACTTCGAGGCCGTTGATCTGCATGAACTGGCGCTCGAGCGGTGTAGCGATGTTGTTGGCGATCGTGTCGGGGCTGGCGCCGGGGTAACCAACCGAAACTTGAATGACGGGATAATCGACCGCCGGAAGATCGTTGACCGGCAGTTGGAAATAACTCATCAAGCCGAACAGGATGACAGACAGCGTTAAGACTGCCGTCATCACTGGCCGGCGAATGAAGGGCTCAGAAAGATTCATGACTTCGATCCGTTTGTCGCAGCGGCCGGGCTTTGTGCTTCACGCGGTTGTTCGACGAGTACTTTCCCGCCGGGAGTGACGCCGAGTTGTCCATTCGTCACGATCTGTTCGCCCGCGGCTACGCCTTTTTCAACGACGATCAGATCGCCTTGTCGCTGGCCCAGGAAGACGGTGCGCTGTTCGGCGGTCGAGTCAGGCTTGACGACGTAAACGTAGGAGCCGTTCGCCGACATTTGCGGCGCTGAGACAGGGACGAGTACAGCGCCGGTTGTCGTGCTTAAGACGAGTCGAACGTTGACGAAGCGGCCCGGCCAGAAGCGCTGATCGGGGTTCGGCAGTGTTGCACGCAGAGTGACCTGCCCTGTTTCGTTCTGCACCGCGTTGTCGACAAACGTCAGTTGGCCCGTGACCGCGTCGTCTCCGGTGTCGGGTAATCGCACTTCGGTCCGGAGGCTTCCCTGCTGCATCTCCCGCTGTACCGCGGAGAGATGGTTTTGCGAAATCGTGAAGTCGGCGTAGATCGGGTTGAGTCGCTCGATCACCAGCAACGAGTTGCCTTCGCTATTCCCGGAGCCGCCGGGATTGACGACGTTGCCGATGTCGACCAGACGCTGGCCTGCGCGGCCGTCGATCGGCGAGTGAATGAAGCAGTAACTGAGTTCTACTTTAGCCGTTTCGATTGCCGCGTTATCGACTTTGATCGTTTCGTCAGCGCTGCGAACGACGGCACGAGCGGCTTCCGAGTTTGCACGGAGGGTGTCGTAGTCGGCGCGCAGTTGTTCGTACTGCTCCTTGGCAACTACACCTTGCTCGACCAGGGTGCGATATCGTTCAACCTGCGAGTAGCCCCATTTTTCGCGTGCGATTTCGCGCGCCAGGTTGGCTTCGGCCTGTTTCTTCAGCGCGGCGTCGCGTGCGAGGTTGGCCTGGGCCTGTTTTAGGTTCGCTTCGAACGGTCGCGGATCGATTGTGAAAAGGAGTTGGCCTTTGCGGACGTTGGCGCCGTCCGTGAAATGGATTTGCGTGATGCGTCCTGAGACCTGTGGTTGAATCGAAACGGTTTCACGCGCGACGATCTTGCCGAGCGCGTCGAGATAGTTCGACACGTCCTGCGAGACGGCGGCGGTTACGGTCACCGGCGCAGGGGGCCGTTCAAAGTTCTGTTGCGCCTTGTTCACGCAGCCTGACGCGGCTGCTGCGAGTGCTGTAATAAGCAGCACATTTTTCAGACGATAAGACAAGTGCTCGCGGTTCATGATTCGTGCTGACCCACTAATAAGTTCCGGCTAAAGCCTGATTTTCGGGTTGATTGGCTTACGACTGCCGATGCTATTTTGTTGCGCTTAAAGCGGCCGCATCATTGTGCCATTACCACGCGCCGGACGCGAGTTTAGTTACGGAAACGGGATAATACGACGAGATGGATCGGGCAATGTTAAGTGGACGTAAAAATTTGTTAAGAGTTGTGAAGATCCGCCGGGGGCACGCTTTGCGGATCGCTTTAAGGGCTTACATGTGAAACGGGGTATGCGCTGATCAGAATCTCTTCCTCCCAGAGGTTTTCCATGAGGAACCTTCTTAACGTGGCGCAGTAGTCGAGTACTTTTTCCCGCTCGGTTGGCTCAGACCAATCCCTCTCCAGGTCGCTGTAAACTACATTTACCCTGTCGGCTATTAATCCCCTGGTTTCTGAATCGAAGTAACCGCTCATGTTCTCCAGGACGGTACAACCCCCATGAACTAGCGTCAGTTCATCGATTAACCACTTGAGGTAATGCTGGTATACATGTTCATCCTGGATCGGAAAGTAAACTTCAACGCGAACCCTCGGTGCGTAGCTTGGCACGTAATTCTGCAAGGCGTTTTTCTCTCCATTCACCAATAGTCTCCATTCTGCGAATGGATTCTTCTTTCGAAATGCGCACCCTCGGCGGCCGCCTTTCTGTTTTGAACAACGGCGTCGGCTTAGGCTTCTCCTCTTTCGCTTCCATCAAGTGTTCCTCCCATCTGGGAGATTATCGCCGGAGTCGAAGGAGATTTCAATTGTCGAAAGTGGCTATTTAATAACGAAAGTGGCTGTTTTTCAGTCGTTAAGGCCGAGGTCGCGGATGGCGGCGGTGAAGGAGGCGGAGCGGCGGCGGGAGATCGGGATACGCGCTCCGCTGTTCAGAATTGCGATTAGCGCCCCAGCCCGGGTGCGCACCAGTTCCTTCACTCCACTAACACGGACCAGAGCGCGACGGTGAGCGCGAGCAAATCCATGCTTGTTCACACGGTCTTCAAGTGTTTGCAGCGACTCGCGAAGAAAGTAGTTGCGTTGACCGATCCAGAGTTGTGCGTAGTTTCCAGCGGCTTCGATCCAGTCAATCTCGCTCAAATGTAGAACCGCCGCCCCGCGCGTGGTGGTGACTACGATCCGTTCCTCGCGCGCCATCCGCGTGGAAGACGACAATCGTTTCGCCAAACGTTTCATCGTTGCCGCGAAGCGCTGTTCACTCACCGGCTTTACGAGATAGTCGAGCGCCTCAGCCTCAAAAGCCTTGATCGCAAACTGATCGAACGCCGTCAGAAACACAACCGCAGGCATTCGCTCCACGCTGCGCCTGCGGATCACTTCAAACCCGTCAACACCCGGCATCTGAATATCGAGAAACACGACATCCGGCGCAGACACGTCGAGCGCCGCCAGGACTTCAGCGCCATTGCGACACTCTCCTGCCACGGCAAACTCGGGAAACGCCGCCAGCAGTTGTCGCACACCGCGCCGCGCCGCCGGTTCATCGTCGGCAATCAGTGCACTCCATTTACTCGACGTCACTTTGTTGCTCGTTGTCATCCGTGTTTGCCGTCGATTCAAGATACGGCACTCGCAGCGTCGCGATTGTACCGCCTTCAGCGTGCCGCACGATCTCCAGTGAAGCGTTCTCGCCATACAACGCCCGCAGCCGCTCGCGCGTGTTGTCGATGCCGTGGCCTTTGGTTATCGGCGCATCCGGATCGATCCCGACCCCATCATCGATGACCGTAATCTCGAGCACGTCCCCATCGCGTCGCGCGGCCACAATCAAAATACCGGCATCAGGAGCGCGCGCGATGCCGTGCCGAATCGCATTCTCAACCAGGTGCTGCAACGCGAAACTCGGAACCAGAGCCGACAACAGCGAGTCAGGCACTCGAAACTCCGGCCGCAGACGATCCGAAAACCGCGCCTGTTCGATCGCCACGTACTGTCGCACCAACTCCAACTCTTCACCCAGCGAAACCTGATTTGCTCGATGCCGGCTCAGCGTGCGCCGCAACATCTCACTCAGGTGCTCAACTATTCGCACCGCCCCCTGACGATCGTCATCACGGACGAGCACGGCAATCGTATTCAGGGTATTGAAAAGAAAGTGCGGATTGACCTGCGCCTGCAATGCCGCAAAGCGCGCACCGGCAAGTTGCTCCGAGAGCCGTGCCAACTGCACCTCACGCTCGCGCACCTCGACAAAGTATCGAATCGCATGCTCGATCCCGACGACGCACAGATAAACAGCAACACCAAACGGCAACGTGATGAAGATCCAACTCAACCACTCGACGCCAAACTGTCGCCAGAATTCACTGCCGCCAACTGTTTCCGGCGCGAAGATCAACGCCAGGACCAACCGCAGGAGCTGCCCGCAACTGGCCCATGCGACACAAAACAAAACAGAAAACCCCAGATGGATCAGCGCACGGCGAACGAGATGCGGTCGCGTCAACGGCCATCTCTTCGAGACTGCAAAAACACCGGGCGTCAACAGCGCGTAAAGAAACCAGTCGCCGCCTTCAAACAGCACGTCACGAATAGTCGCCGGTTCCCAACCTCGAAGGTGCGCTTGAACGATGCGGTTGATCGCGGCGAACACCGCCGGAAGGATCCAGGCGGCTGACACGATCATCCAGGGTCGCAAGCGTGGCGAGAATCGCACCGGGCCACAGTATCGCCCGCCACTCATCGCGCGCAACATCAATGAACGCACGCCGACCGTTCGCGTCCAAACATAGACCGCTCGCGTATTCTTCGTTGTCGTTCAAACAAGGCCAGGCGTAGGATGACGGCCATGACGATCAAGCCCACGCCGAAGATTGAATGCGAGCAACACCACACCGGTTTGCTGACGAGCAACCTCGATGCGGCGATCGATTTCTACACGAACAAGCTCGGCTTCTGGCTGGCGTTCAAGTGGGGCGAACCTCCGACAATGGCCGGAGTCAACCTGGGCCATGTCCAGTTATTTCTGGAACACGGCGAGCCATCGCCAAAAGGTTGTTATCTCTACTTTGTGATTAACGACGCCGACGCATTCTACGAATTTCATCGAAACAATGGCGTCGAGATCGTCCAACCAATCGCCGACCGCGATTACGGTATACGCGACTACAGCGTTCGCGACCTGCATGGATACGTGCTCTCGTTCGGACATCGTCTGCCCGGCAACTGCGAGGAAGGAGACCATTCATGAAACTGCTTCTCATATCGATCACGTCATTCGCCCTTGGCGCGGTGTGTTTCGCCGGCGTTACTCAACCCGATCGCGCCGCCGACGCGGAAGCCATTCGCGCGCATATCGGGAGCATCTTCCAGGCCTTCATCGACGGCGACGAGCAGAAGATCTACGACACGCACTCGGAAGACTGGCGCGGACTCCTCGAAGGCACGCCCACTCCAATCAAAGGCATCGACGAATACATGCGCGCGAACGGTATCGAGTGGCCCAAGCCTGCCAATGCGCCCAAGTCACATCCTTACTATCCACCGGGCACCGGATACAAGATGAACGACTTTGACGTCCACTTCTATACTCCGGAACTTGCGGTGGCGAACTTCATTGGAGAATTCGTTCGCAAAGACGGCAACATAACGACCACCCTGCGACGGTTTCGCATTATGGACATCTACGCGAAACGAAAAGGAAGCTGGATACAAGTCGCTTCGCACACGGCCGTCGATCCCGCATGGCGCGACGAGCAGACGTCGCAACCGCGTAATCTCACGCCGGAAGTACGCCAGCGAATCCTGGAAAAACGAGAAGCGGTTTGGAAAGCGTGGTTCGCAAACGATCGGCCAACTCTTGAAAAGTTGATTCCCGAAGAAGCGATTGCGATCAATTCAGGAGCAAAAGAGTGGTCCAACCGCGCCGCGATCCTTGAGGGGGCAAAGGCATTCGCCGACAGCGGAGCGAAACTCGTGCGGCTCGAGTTTCCAAAAACCGAAATCCAGGCTTACGGCAACACCGTGCTGATCTACACAACTTACGTTTTCGAAACTGAAAAGGACGGCCGGCGCAACACAACCACCGGCCGCGGTACGGAGATGTTTGTGCGCCGCGGTGACGAGCTCGTTAACGTAGGCTGGCACCTCGACGACGCGAATTAGATCATTTCACCGTCACTTCGATCGGCGAGCGCAATCGTTCGCCAAACTCGTCAACGTATTTCTTCCACGCGTCAGCCGAAGTGATTTGTCCGGCGCGGTCCCAGGCGAAGCCTGCCCAGTAGGACACAGGAAACGACGTCTTCGGTTTCATCACCAGGAGATTGTTGCGCGCGTCCTCCGCCGACTTGTCTACGTCGGCGGCGTTGACTAAAACGGCCAGGCCCTGCATGCCGAGGTTCTTGTCCATCGGCTGCCAGACCGTCAACCAGCCCCGCTCGGCGTTGAATTCCTTCTTTTCGTCTTTCGCTTTCTTCAGTCCGACTGCGACGGCCAGAGGCGCGTCGGCGCGATACAGAGGTTGGAAGTGGTTTAGTTGACTGCCCGCGTCGAGCGAGATTCTCAACACCTGCGAAACCTTCACGCCGTTGGCATCAAACGGTTCGTAGACCAGCTCAAACATCACGCGAATCGGACCATTGGCCAGCACTCGTGAATCGACAAAGTTTGTTGGAATGTGAAGCTGGTTGTTGGCCCAGATACCACTACCGCCACAGCCACGCGTCGGTCCGGCGGAGTACGCGTCGGCGCCTTCTCCGGTATCGGTGTGATAGTTATCGACCATGTACCAGTCGTTAATCACCAGCTTCGAAGTGCGTTTAGACCAGATGTCGATCGCGCTGCTGGTGAGCGGCTCCCCTTTCCACGTGATCAGCGCTTTGCCATACGTGCGATGCGCGACGCGATCGTTCTCCCACGCAAAATCGTCAAAACGTTCGCGCACGAAACGCCCGTAAGCGCGGAAGTCTTCTTTCTGGTATTCGCGCTTGGCGCCGGCAGTTACGGTGAACGTCTTAGTCTCGCCGGCCGCGAAGTCAGCCTGGAAAATCAGCGTGTCCGGTTTGTGATAGTCGTCGTAATCAGTGTCAACAGACTGGCTGAGCACTTCCTTTCCGGTACTATCGAGCACGTGCAGCTTCGTCAGGTCTTTTTCGGTGAGCAATGCAAGGTGCTTCGCTGTTAACTCGATCGTCTCCGCCGCGCGCGCGATCTTGAGTCTGTTCACCGCAGTCACGGTCAGTTGAGTCTGCGCGGTCGTCATCGCATGCGTGTTTTGTGGAATTAGATCGTGCAGCGCACAAAAGCCCACCAGTGCAAACACGAGCAAAGTGAATTTCATTCAGCCGCTCCTTGTGGAGAATCAATACTGCGTGGAAACAACAGTATATTGAACTTATGCATCCTATTGGACAATTTTTGCGGCGTGGACTGAATGACGTTCGTCACTTGAGATTCTTTTTGGTCCAGCACCTCGCAAATAATGGAACTTTTCACCAACTCGTGGCGTCGAAGGTACGCAAGTAAAGAGCCTCGTCTGGTACGACTTAGGAACAAGCCGTGTCCCGAATACTGCTCGCGATCCTGATCGTCTTTTGCTGCGGCCCGGCGGTTGATTCCGCGGGCCAGCCTCGAAAGACTGATTCTGCGGAAGTGCTGAAACAGCTACTGACGATGCCTGCGCCGGCGCCACGTCAGGCAGCCTTGCCAACGCCACCGGAAATCGTGGAGCCGCGGCCTCCCACCTTCTTCTATCGAAACAATACTCCGCCAGACGACGCGCCGATAAAAGATCTCGTCGAGTACTGGGCGCGTTGGGCCCACAGTGGTCGTATGCCATCAGACGCGGTACAAAAGCGACTGCTCGACGAGTGTGTTGCCAACCCGGGCATCCTTACTGTGTTCCTGGATCTTCTGCCTGACTCCGAATCGACACCCGAAAAAGTCAAAAACGTTTACGACAAAACGCTGACCGATGAGAAGTTTGTTCCGGACTGGCGTGAGCAAGTTCGAAAATGGCTCCTCTACAACTCGAGCTACTTTCTCGACGAGTTGATTGCCCTGGCCCACAAGGCCAAAGAGAACGAGCGAGACGGAGGCGTCAATAAAGAAGACGCACTCTCCGCGCTGGCGCGCGTAAGTTGGACCAACGCCGAACCATTACTGCGCGGCCTGATGGCGTCCGGCCAGCCACGCGCAACCGCTCTTGCGCTGTCGCTGTTCTACGAACATGCAGTCACGGAGAAAGACCTGGGAAACGAGGAACGCTACCGCCGCGATTTGCAGGCGATCGCGTCTAATCGCAACCAGCCCCTCTACTCGCGCAACGTGGCAATTCAGAGTCTTTCATTCACTGAATGGTCGGGTCGTGACGACTGGTACATCAGCCTCTTTCAGGACGGGACGCTGCTGGAGCCGAACGACGGCGATTACGGGCTGACACCACTCACCTTGTTATTCAACTCCGACAGGGAAAAGTGGATCCCGATTATGGTGGGCCTGCTTGAGAGCAAGGACATAAATGTGAGAAGTGCGGCCGTCTCATGCCTGGTGTTGGTCGACGACGACGAGGAGGCCGCGAAGAAAGCTCTCGTACCCCTGCTGCCATGGCTTACAAACCCCGGCTGGGCCAACGACCCTTCGAACCACAGGCTGCGCCTGATTCAAACCCTCGGAACTATCAAAATTCCCGAAAGCGTGCCGGGACTTATCGCGGCGATGGAAAACGACGATTCGGAGCGAGCTTTCGCTCGTACCTTCGCTGCCCAATCGCTGGCCCTGTACCAGGATCCTCGCGCACTGCCCGCACTCAAGAGAGCGCTGGCCAAGGAAAAAGACGAATCCCAGCGATTCCGCATTCTTAAAGGACTGCTTGGTTCCAACGCGCTGCCAGAAAAGGAACAACTCGAAGCGCTTGAAGAATACGCCGCAAAGATCTCGACGCCGGAAGGTCAGGCAGACGTGATGCGCTACCGTTTGCCGCATGAGGAGGCCCTGCCGCCAACGCTAAGCGTGGGAAGATACCTGGCTGTCTCCAGAGTAACGCCTTCCGAGACGCTGATTAACTCAGTGCTGGTGCGCGCCGAAGAACTCAAGTCAGAAAATCCCGCGGTGGCGAATGCGTTGGTCGAGATCACTCATGTCTGGCAGGGGCAGCAAGTAGACCTCGACATCATTAGACGTATCGCCAACGGTTCAGCGGATTCCAAGACAATCGTCGGCGCTTTACAACGGAAGGACAAAATGCGCGAGGGCCTCCAAACGGAGTTGCAGGGGCTGGCGTCAATCGCAGGCGCTGCACAAGGGATAGGAGCAGTCCTGCTCAATGATTCGTTGTTGGCCCAGGGCATTCTCACGTCTGAGGATCAAACCGCGCAGATTGCTTTGCTCGCCTGTGCGCGGCTTACCCAAACGGCTCTGCCAGTCGAACTCATTGGTAAATTCCTCGGCCACAAGGATCCGTTGCTGGCACTTGCCGCTGAAAACTACCTGCTCTTCGAAGATAGCCGTGAGGCTCGCGACCTGCTGTGGCAGCACCATCCGAATGAAGCATTCGTAACCGGTTGGCGTGAGAACACATACGGGGTCAACAGTTATGAATATCTCGTCAAGAGCGAGGAAAAGTTACGCGAAGAACTTCTGAAAGAGAAAGGTCCAATCGAGATTCTCGCGTACGTGCATGGCATGGACGAAGCAAAGATCCTGCGCATCTATTCCGATAAGGCGGTCTACACAGAGTTTGAAGACGCGGCGCGGTATCGTGAGCGGATTGTCCCGATGGCGGAAGTCAGCGCTCTAAAGGATTTCCTGACGGTGGGCGGCTACGCTGATCGTGGTCCAACTTTTATGTATTGTCACCACGGTTGTCCCACAGGGGAACTGTTGATGCTTACGAAAGAGAAAGGCCGTCGTGTCTTCAGCCAGGGGGGTTACCAGGATTGGGCGGAGTTGCAGCAACAGTTCTCGCAACTCATCGCGGGTGATGGCGCCAAAATCCACTACAAACTGGAACAAGAGATCAAAGGACTTGAAGTTTTGTATGCGGGTGACTTGACCGTCAACCACGTCGCTCAGCAAAACGGCGAACTGCGAATTTTTGTCGAACGTCAGGCAACAGAAGAGGAGAAAAACGAACGTGAAGCGTCGTATGAGGTGGACGAAGACGACGAGGAACTGCTAATTCAACTCAGCCGGCGGAGAATTGAACTTGAAAACGCACGTTTGTCGTGGCGCGTCTTCGCCAACAATCAACTCGGCGCGATCACTTCTGCCCCTGATTTCTACCCCACTATTGACCGGGCACGATTCGTAATGGGCGACGAGTACGAAATCGATTGGGACATCGGTCCGGATATTCAGATGCAAGTGCTCTCGCAGGAATCGATCGTCATCGCGCGAAACTCCGACGGCTTGTGGAGGCAGTTCGCCGGCAGCAAACCAGTGCGACTCGGTGTTGAAGACGCTTCGTACGCAAATCCGATCGCCACGCGAGACGGCAAATGGCTAATCGTTTCGAAGACAGACAGCGACGAAAACGAACCGTATCACATCGTTCGCCTGAATCTTCACTCCGGGCGCGAGTTTCGCGTGAACCTGCCGCCTGCCGATGAGTTAAAGCCGATTTCGTTCCTTCCCGGTATTGGTAAGGTCCTGATTCGACGCGCGAAAGCGCCGTACATCCACCCCGGTCTTACAGTCAACGGACCAGATCGTCCGGAATACTTTCTACTGGATCCGGTGACTGGCACGACGCGCCCGGTGTCGGGAGATTTCACGCCGCTGTTCCACACCGACGAGCACTTCTTACAAGCAACAGACAAAGCGGATGAGTTTTGGGCCGCCGTCTCAGACGGAAAAAAGAACCAGACGCAGATCGGTCGCTACAGTCTCAAAGATTTTTCCTTCAAACCGGTAATGGCTGTCCCGCAGCTCATCTTCGAAAGCACGTCGATGTGGGTCGATGCCCGCGAGAAAAAAGTCTACCTGGTCTATAAAGGCCAATTGCTACGCCTGCCATTGCAAGCCACGGAGAAGTAAACACTTTTCCTCCGGTGTGACTAAAAAATAACTAAAGTATCGTTCGAACGACACACGACGTTGGAAATCTCCGCATATACAAATCACGCGGAGGTAAAACCGACTATGCGTTGGAGAGGTGAGCGTCAGAGTTCGAACATCGAAGATCGACGGGGAATGTCGGCGGGCAAGGTTGCTGTTGGCGGTGGCCTCGGAACAGTGTTGTTATTAATCATCGCGCTAATCTTCGGCGCTGATCCACGGCAACTGCTTGAACAATTGCCAACCGAACCGTCTTCTGAAGTACAAAGCTCGCGCCCACTGAATCTTGAAGAGGAGAAGGCGAAGCAGTTTGTGTCCGTGGTGTTGGCGAAGTCCGAAGACGTTTGGCACAACGTGTTTCAGCAGAATGGACGACAGTATCGAGAACCAACGCTGGTGCTGTTTACCGATCGAGTCGATTCCGCGTGCGGAAGAGCGGGCGCTGCTGTTGGTCCATTCTATTGTCCTGGTGACGAGAAGGTTTACATCGATCTGTCGTTCTATGAAGAGTTGCGCCGGCGGTTCAATGCGCCGGGAGATTTTGCGCAGGCGTATGTGATCGCGCATGAGGTGGGCCATCACGTGCAAAACCTTTTGGGTATTTCCGATCGCGTGGATGCGATGCGCGGCAGAGTCAGTCAGGCTGAATACAATCAACTGTCCGTACGTCTTGAGTTGCAGGCCGATTTCTTCGCGGGCGTGTTTGCCCGTTATGTGAAAGATCAGGGCGTGCTCGAACCGGGTGACATCGAAGAGGCGTTAACGGCGGCGAGTGCGATCGGCGACGACAAGATCCAGCGCCAGCAAACCGGATACGTCGTCCCCGACTCCTTCACGCACGGTTCCTCCGAACAGCGCCTGCGCTGGTTCAAACGCGGCTACGACTCCGGCGACATTCGCCAGGGCGACACCTTCAACACCCGCGATCTGTGAAGTGCAAGATTCCGTGTTTCCGCCGGACGCGAGAGAGAATGTTCAGCGTCCAGACTTCCCTCTCGTTTCAATTAACGAAACAATTCCCGGGTTGGGACAGTATAGTCCCGCATGACTTCCACCCAGACCGGGGAACAGTCTCCCCACAAGCTGCTCAGAGTGTGGCCGGGCATCGTCGCCGTCGTGCTGCAATGGGTATTCCGGTTCGGTGTCAAGGAACTCTTCCCCGGAATACAGGGCTTTGGCTACGCCGTCATCGGCTCGCTTGTCTTCTTTCTTGTCATCGTCGTGTGGTGGGCGTTTTTCAGCCGAGCGCCGTGGCGCGAACGCCTGGCGACTCTCGCGTTGATGGCGTTCGCAGTCGTCGCGACGTGGTTCCTCAAACACGAGTCGATGTGGCTCCAGTGGTTGTTTGCCTACGCTGTTCCCGTCTTGAGTCTCGCGTTCGTGACATGGGCCGTGGCCACACGTCGACTTCCAAACACAGTCCGGCACGCAACGATGGTTGCGACGATCCTGATCGCCTGCGGTGCGTGGTTACTGCTCCGACAAGACGGTCTCAACGGGGATCACAACGCGACTTTCGGCTGGCGCTGGTCGCAGAGTGCGGAAGAACGGCTGCTGGCGCAGGAAGGAAACGCACCGTCGACATTAACTTCGGCGCCTGCGACCGAGTCCACTCCCGCCGCAACATCAACTAACGCACAACCCACACTAACCCCAGCCACAAGCGAAGCTCCAAAGACAACAACTCCTGCCGCCGAAGCAAGCGTCGACTGGCCCGGTTTTCGCGGTCCAAGACGTGACGGCGTCGTACGCGGAGTGAAGATCAAAACCGACTGGTCAGCATCGCCACCCGTACAAATCTGGCGACGTCCGGTTGGACCAGGCTGGTCGTCATTCGCCGTCAACGCCGATCTGATGTACACGCAGGAGCAACGAGGCGATAACGAAGTGGTCGCGTGCTACAAAGCCTCGACCGGACAACCGGTATGGGCCCACAGCGACAAGGCGCGCTTCTTCGAATCAAACGCAGGCGCCGGTCCGCGTGGAACACCGACACTCAGCAACGGCCGCATCTACAGTTTTGGCGCCACCGGAATACTGAACGTTCTCGATGCGCGCAATGGCGCTGTTGTGTGGACGCGAAATGTCGCCGCGGAGACGAATACGAAGATTCCGTTCTGGGGTTTCTCGAGTTCGCCGCTGGTGGTTGGCGACCTGGTAATCGTCGCAGCCACAGGACAACTCGTCGCTTACGAAACTGCCACCGGAAATCGACGCTGGGTTGGACCAGCAGGTGGCGGCAGCTACAGTTCGCCACATCTCGTGACGATCAATGGAGTCGCGCAAGTGCTGCTGACGAGCGATGGTCGGTTGACCAGTGTTTCCGTGGCCGACGGCAAACAGTTGTGGCAACACGAGTGGGCCGCCAACAGCATCGTGCAGCCGGCGTTGATCGCCAGCGACAACGTTCTGATCACGAGCCAGGAAGCGGGTATTCGCCGACTCGCGCTCACGAACAATGCGGGCGTGTGGAGCGTTGCCGAGCGTTGGACGTCAAACGGTCTCAAGCCTTACTTCAACGATTTCGTCGTTCACAAAGGTCATGCGTTCGGCTTCGACGGACGCATTCTCTCGTGCGTCGATCTCAACGACGGCCAGCGCAAGTGGAAAGGCGGGCGTTACGGTAACGGACAGCTCGTGCTGCTGCCCGATCAGGATCTGCTGCTCGTGTTGTCTGAAGAAGGCGAGCTGGCACTCGTCGAGGCCCGCAGCGATCAGTTTACGGAGGTGGCGAAGGTTCCCGCGATACAGGGAAAGACGTGGAACCATCCCGTGCTTGTCGGCGATATGCTGCTGGTACGCAACGCCGAAGAGATGGCGGCGTTCCGATTGCCGTAAGCAAGACCGCGAACTCGACACATTAATTAATTGACAATCTCAATTAACGAGGTGTATATCCTTCCGCGCTATCTCACATTCCAACGAAGTCCGCTCGTGTTCTAAGACCAGAACGAGCCGGCGCAGTCAAGGAGGTTTCGATCCGTGAAAAGAAAGTTTAGTGTCCGCACCGTAGTCTGGACGGCGTTTGCGGCTGTTGCTCTATTGAGTCTCACTGCCGGCGCTGGCGCTGTTCAAGGCGACAAGAAATTCCGGATGTACGACGATTGTGAACCCACCAGCTTCAACGCAGTACTGGGCGATGGCGCGTGCATCGGTAACGGCAAGACGACTTTTGCTGAATTTATCGAAGAGCTCGAAGAAACCCAGGACGTACACACGTGGCGTAATCAACCAAGCCAGGCGCATCTGAACGTCGGGCGGCCTACGTTGATTGAGAACCGCGGTGGCGAAGTCCACACGTTTACTAAGGTCGCCGAGTTTGGAGGCGGATTCGTTAACGAACTCAACGGCATTTCCGGCAACCCGGTTCCTGCCCCCGAATGCCTCAACTTCGCGGGCATTGTTTTTATTCCCGCGGGTGCGAGCGAAGATGGTCCGACTGCCGGCAGTTCGGATCTGCCGGTCGGCACCAGCCGTTTTCAGTGCTGCATTCATCCCTGGATGCGCACGGTCATAGAGGTAGACACGCCGGGTGGTGGTGCACCGGCCAGCCCGTCGCAACACGCACATCACTGATCGCTGGCAGCTTAATTCAGAACGACGCGGTGAAATGTTTTCGCGGTATTTGGAAAACATCTCACCGCGTTTTTCTAGGGTCAGGTTCGCTGTCATCTTGCGGTCGATTAAGTTCGGTGTAATCTATGGCCCTTGATGAAACCGAGCCCGACTTTCAGCAGGCGTGAGTTTTGTGCTATCGCCGGAAGTGTCGTTGCCTCGCTCGCGGCGGGTAATGCCTGTCGCCTGACAGAACGTTCGGGGCCCGGCAGACTTAACGCGCGTGCCGCAAACAACGTGAAAACCTCCGCAACCGGACAGATCAAGCTGGGTTTGGACCACGACCGTGACGCCATTCTTCAGATACCAAACACGGCGGGCCAGTCTGCCCTTCCCTTATTCGTGATGTTGCACGGCGCGGGTCAAAGCGCCGAAGACATGCTGGATTATCTCGAAGGTACTCACGTCGAAACGGGATTCGCCGTGCTCGCACCGAACTCTCGCACTCGGACGTGGGACGCAATCGGTGGCGATGCGTTTGGCGTGGATGTTGAATTTCTGAACCGCGCACTCAAGCGCGTGTTCGAAACTACAGCGATCGATCCGGCTCGCATTTCGATCGGAGGTTTCTCCGACGGCGCTTCGTACGCGATCTCACTCGGATTGATCAACGGCGATCTGTTTCACAGTGTCGTCGCGTTCTCGCCTGGCTTCGTCGTCAGCGGCGCTGCGTATGGCGAGCCGCGGATCTTCATCTCGCATGGCACGCACGATCACATTCTTCCCATCGATAGGTGCGGCCGCCGCATCGCCGTGAGCCTGACCGCCCGGGGCTACGACGTCACGTTCCGCGAGTTCGACGGCAATCACGAGATTCCCGTAGACGTCGCGCAGGAAGGCCTGCGCTGGGTCACCGACTAAGCCTCACTAATCCGATGAAGCCTGCCAGCCCGCGGACTCAACTCGCGTTTACTTGATCTTCTTCCCGATAGTTTCTCTTCCACCCTGGGTGAGCTTTACGCTGTTGACCGTCCCTGCGGCGTCTTTGAGAAACGTTAACTTCGCCTCGAAGGTACGTGGACTGAACGTGCCGTCCTGCTCGGCGAAGATCTCGATCTTGTTCTGTCCCGTCGCTTGCGTCATGAACTTGTCGCCCTCGCGAAACACCCGCAACACGAATCCGGGTGCGAGTTCATAGTCGCCGACATACGCGTCGAAAGTGTTTGCGTCTACCGTTGCGGCAGGCCTTTCGAGTTTCTTCAACATTTCGACCGCATTAGTGTTCTTCGCGTTTAGTTCCAGCGACTTCTTATAATTCTGTATCGCCAACTCACGCTCGTTCATGTTCATGTACGCTTCGGCGAGACTGTCGTAAGTGTTGAACGCCTGCGGGTACGCCTCGACGTTGAGCTTGAATATCTCGAGCGCCTCTTTCAACTTGCCCGTCTGCATCAGGCGGTAACCGAGTGCATTCAACTCGGTCTCGGCGAAGTTGTAAGTCGCCGATTGTTTTGCTTTTAGATCGCGATACTCGGCGACGGCCGCGTCGATGCCCTTTTCACCGACCGTCTTCTCGACAATCGCGGCGATCGACAATTTCGGCAGATCATATGGCTGGTCGTACATGATCTTCGCGATCTTATCGCTCAACTGGTCCAGGTTTGGGCTGCCGGTGTTGTCGAGTAGGACTATCAGGTTCTTCTCTCTTGGGTAGCGCGCGATCGTGGTGGTGAAACCGTTGATGCCGCCGCCGTGCGTAATGACGGGTATCGGCTGGTCCTTCAACTTAAACGACGCGTTTGTGACAACCCACCCGTAGGCATATTCCTCGAGAAATGGTTTGTACATCAGCTCCTTCGACTGCGACGTGAGGAGTTTGTCGGTGTAGAGCGCCTGGTCCCACAGGTACAGATCCTCGACCGTCGAGTACAGCGAACCCGCGGCGTAAGGAATCGACATGTCGAGATAGGCTGCGTTGACGTAGCCGGTGGCCGTCTTTGCGTAACCGTTTGCGCGTTTCGGAATCAGTGTGTCGTGATGATCGTAGCCGGTGTTTTTCATGCCGACTTTATCGAACACCATCTCCTGCAATGCCTGCTCGTACGGTTTTCCGGTGAGGCGCTCGATGATCGCGCCGAGCAGGAAGTAACCGGAGTTGTTGTAGGCGTACTTCGTTCCCGGCTCGAACTCGAGATTGCCGCTGGCGTACTGCTTCACGAAGTCCGCGACTTTAAACGGATTGCGGCTCACGTTTGCGAAGAAACCCGGCTGGCTCGTGTAGCTCGGAATCCCCGAGGTGTGTGTCAGCAGATGATGAATCGTGACCTTCTCGCCGATGTCCTTGCGGTAATCGGGCAGGTAATCTGAAATTTTGCCGTCGAGTTTGAGCTTTCCCTGCTCGACTAGTTGCAGCGCGAGCATTGCCGTGAACTGTTTCGTGATCGAGCCCAGGCGAAACTTTGTCTCCGGCGTATTCGGAATGTTCCACTCCATGTTGGCCATTCCATGCCCACCCTTGTAGATAATCTTTCCGTTCTCCGCGACCAACGCGGAGCCGTTGAACTGCCGGTACTTATTCGCCAGCGTCAGGACCTCCTGCACCTTCGCCGCATGGTCCTGGGCCAGGGCCATCTGTTGAGACACGATTAGAACGAGTAACGCAAGCGAATATCGGAGGTTTTTTTTCATCGTAAAATGAGTCCTTTGTAAGTGTTGATTCAGGCCAACAGGTCGAGAAGATCTTTGTGGCCGCCGTACTCGGCCCAGCCGGCGGCGGTCGAGCCGACTTTCGTGTCTTTGATGGTGCGATCGGCGCCGTGGGCCAGTAGGAACTCGACCATCGCACGGTGTCCGTTCAGCGCGGCGTAGTGCAGGCCAGTGCCGGCGTAGTCGAACCCGCCGGGGATCGCGTTGATGTCGGCGCCTTTTTCTAACAACAGTTTCGCGGCCTCGATGTGGCCGTGCATGCAAGCGAAGACGAAGGCGTTGTTGACGATTCCCTGCTGGTCCTGCGACCACGACTTAACACAATCCGCCAGTGATTGCTTTCCTCGCGGATCGTGATTGGATCGTTCGATGGCTTCGAGATCACCCCAGGGCCAGTTGATCTTTCCCGCCTCGGGTTTCAACGTTCCATCGGCATTGAAATAACTCTCGATCAGATCGGTCCGGCCGAGTCCGGCGGCAGTCCGCAGGTTCTGCACCTTCGCACCGCGCTCGAGTAACAAAGCAATCACGTTTTTGGAGTTCCAATAAAGAGCCTCTTCGAGGGGCGACCAGCCGCCGGTTCCATCGATCGCGGCGCCGTGATCGAGCAACAACTCCGCGCACGCGCGGTTATCCATGCTTGCGGTCGCGCCGAAGGGTTCATTCAGTTCCGCGCCGGCGTCGATCAGGATCCGGGCCATCTCGACATTATGGGGACCGTCCTTGCCGTCGAGCACTACGCATTGAAGCAACGTCGGATGACTCCTCGTCGATCTCGACGTCGCCAAAGATGGATCTTTCGCGATCAGCTCCTTGAATGTCTCCAGGTCACCGGCTTTAACAGCCTTCATTGCGGGATGAAACTTCGCGTTCATGCGCCTAAGATTACACAGATCAAACCGATGCTGGCTATAATCGAAGTCCTATGACAAAGAAAGACCCTCTCGCAACCGCGGGGCTCCCAAATCTCAACCGCAATAATTCCCCGAGAGAGGGTCAACAAACCGAGCCGAAGTTTTTGATCCTGGTGGTGGACGACTCTGCGGATAATCTCGCCGTAATCAGTTTATATCTCCAGCACCAGGGTTATAGGGTCGTGACGGCAAACAATGGTGAGGACGCCGTCACGATCGCCGCGCAGATGCTGCCCAACTTGATTCTGATGGACATCAATTTGCCTACGCTGGACGGCCTCGGGGCGACGCGCCGGATTCGCGAAACCGAAGCGCTGCGGGAGGTGCCGGTGATTGCGATTACGGCTTTTGGCACCGAGGGCTTTCAGCGCGCCGCTTACGACGTAGGCGTTTCCGGCTATCTAACCAAGCCGCTCGATCTCGATCGTATGAATCAACTGATCGGCCGTCTTCTTTCGCCGACTGGATCCGGCAACCTGAGCGGTCAACTTTGAGATCATCCACCGGTTCTTCAGTTCCGCTATAAAGAGGCGAGATTACACGTATCAGACGAGAGCTGAACCATGTCCCTTACACGTAGACGATTTCTGACAACCGCCACCGGGTTTGCTGTTTCACATGCGTTGCTCCGTCGCAATGCTTCCGGCCAGCGGACGACGGCGACTCGCGTGATTCTGCTCGGAACAAAAGGTGGGCCACGACTCGGCGAAGCAGGTCGCAGCAATCCCTCGACGCTGATCATGATCAACGACGTTCCTTATCTCGTAGATTGCGCGTATGGAACGTCGAAACAGTTGATCACTGCCGGCGTCGCACTCAATCGCGTGCGGTACGTCTTTATTACTCACCACCATTCGGATCACAATCTCGATTTCGGCCCGCTGCTCTACAACGCCTGGATAACGGGTCAACCGACGCGAGTTGACGCCTATGGTCCAACCGGAATGAATCAGTTGGCGCGAGATTTCTTCAACTATCTGAAGTTTGACATCGAAACGCGTATGGCCGATGAAGGCCGGCCCGACCCGAATAGTCTGATAACGGCGCACGAGGTGAGTAAACCCGGTGTCGTGATGACGAACGATGACGTCAAGGTCAGCGCGTGCCTCGTTCGACACCCGCCAATCAAACAGGCTTACGCCTACCGGTTCGACGCAAAAGATCGATCGATCGTGATCTCAGGTGACACGGCGTACGCGCCGGAGTTGGCAGAGTTTGCTAAGGGTGCGGACGTGTTGGTCCATGAAGTGATGTACCTGCCGGGTATCGAAGCGCTGATCCGGCGTCTGCCGAATGCGAAGCGATTGCGCGAACACCTGATGGCCGCACACACGCTGCCTGAAGACGTCGGTAAAATTGCGGCACAAGCCGGCGTAAAAACGCTTGTCTTATCTCACTTCGTCCCCGGCGACGACGCATCGATCACGGACGAACAATGGTCCGAAGGCGTACGCACGCATTTCAAAGGACGTGTTGTCGTCGGTAAAGACCTGATGGAAATTTAGATTCCGAACGAAAGATCACATCCGAATAACGAAAACGTTCAGCACTTCGTTTGTTCAGCACTGTCATCCTGCTGAAACGTCAGACTGCGAATCACCGCAACAAGATCCTCGGGCTCCACCGGTTTCGACAGATGCGTTTGGAAACCCGCCATCAACGCACGGCGCCGATCGACGATACCGGCGTAGGCGGTTACCGCAATCGCCGGTATGTGTCCACCCTCCTCGCGACTCAACGCTCTCACCCGGCGCATAAACTCGTATCCGTTCTCGCCGACCATGCCGATATCGCTGATGATCACGTGCGGTTTTTGCTGCGCGATCTCCTCCAAAGCAGTCGCGCTCGAATCGACGGAAATCACCTCCGCGCCGTGCCGTCGCAGGAGTGTTCTAAGTAACTCCCGAGTGTCGACATCATCTTCCACCAGCAGTATGCGGCAGTTCTTGAGCTTCTGATCTCCCGACTGCTCGCCACTCGGCGTCGCCGCATTTGCCGCGTTTGCAAACATAGCGACCGACGACAAATCACCGTGCATTGCCTGAGCGGTCGTCAACGGAAAGTCGACTGTAAAAGTTGCCCCCTTGCCGATGCCCTCGCTTTCAGCCACGACAACGCCCCCCTGCTGCCGCACGAGGTAATCAACGATCGCCAGTCCCAGCCCAAGACCGCCATGCGCGCGCACGTTCGACGAGTCTACCTGCCTGAACCGTTCAAAAACGTGAGGCAAATTCTCCGCGGCAATGCCCATGCCGGTATCCTTTACTTTCAATTGAACTCGAGAATCGAAACGTTGCACACACAGGGAAATGCTTCCACCGCTCGGCGTGAATTTGATCGCGTTCGAGAGCAGGTTCGTGACGATCTGTTGCAGTCGAGCGGGATCGCCCATTATTGGACCAGCAGTAGGATCGATCGACGTCTCGAGGTTTAACTGCTTAGCATCGATTGCCGGGCGCAGCGAACTGACGACGCTTTCCGTGATCGCGGCAAACGACACCGGCTGCGACTCGATTCTCAGCTTCCCCGTAATGATGCGTGAAACGTCCAACAAGTCTTCAATCAACTTCGATTGTGCTTCGGCGTTGCGCTGGATCACCTGTACTGCGCGTGCCTTATCTCCTTGCTTCAGTTGATCCGAATCCAGTAGGCGGGCCCAGCCGAGTATCGACGTCAACGGCGTGCGCAGTTCATGCGACATCGTTGCGAGAAACTCATCCTTAACGCGATTCGCGTTCTCCAGTTCATCCGCGCGCAGACGGAGGATCTCCTGCATCTGCCGCCTCTCAGTAGTGTCGCGTCCGACGGCAAATGCCAAACCATCTTCCGGCACCGGGAAATAGCTCCAGTCCACCCACCGATATGCTCCGTCCTTAGTACGTAAACGGTTCTCCATCGATCGGGTGGGCTCGCCTAACGCAAGCTTCTCGTATTCGCGCAACGTCTTGGGAAGATCGTCGGGATGGAGCAGATCAAATACTGTCATCGTGAGCAATTCCTCCTCAGAAAAGCCCAGCGCAGACGGAAAAGCCGGATTTACCCGCTGGAATCGACCATCCAAATGAACAATGCTCAACATGTCCATCGATAATGCGAAGAACCGGTCGCGCTCCTCTGTCAACCGGTTGCGTTCAGTCATGTCGCGCATGACCTTTGAAAAGCCGATCAGTGTGCCGGCCTGATCAAACACCGGCGTCATGACTCCGCTTGCCCAGAAACGAGAACCGTCTTTGCGAACGTGCCATCGCTCGTCTTCAGCGCGACCCGTTGTCGCAGCAGTCCTCATCTCCTGCTCCGGTACGTTTTTACTTCTATCTTCAGCCGTAAACAGTCTGGCGCCGTGTTTGCCGATGATCTCCTCTTCGGTGTACCCAAGTATGTGTTGCGCGCCGACGTTCCAGTTGGTGACTAACCCATCGGTATTGAGCATGAAGATCGCGTAGTCACGAATGTCTTCGATTGCCTTGCGGTAGATGTCTTCTGTTCGTCTGTAAGTCGAGCGACGTTCTGATGTTTCCGCCATGTCTACCCCCTGTCCGACGCTAAGTTTATACTTCGGAATCGATTTCGAGACGCTCATAAGAAAATGACGATAGTGTTGGGTTATTATTTCCGACGCCAACCCATCCGCTCAACAGGAGGATCACCATGTTCATAAAAAGTCCCAGCAGATCCGCGTTTGCATCCTTGTCGCTGCTCGTTCTGACCACGGTCCTGAGTTCGGCGGCTTCAATCGCTACCGCACAGACAGCGCCGAACAAAGTTCCGTTAACGCACGAATCGATGTGGACGATGAAACGGGTTGGGGCGCCGCTGCCGAGTCCCGACGGGAAGTGGGTGGTCTTTTCTCTTGTCGAACCGGCATACGACGAAAAGGAGCAGATTTCCGACCTGTGGATCGTCGCAAGCGACGGCAGCACTAAGGCGAGACGTCTGACCTTCAGTAAAGGCGGCGAGAGTGGAGTGGCGTGGAGTCCCGACAGTCGCCAGATCGCTTTTTCGGCGCGACGCGAGGGCGACGAAGTAAGTCAGATTTATATACTGGACGTGGCGAACGGTGGCGAGGCGGTAAGAGTGACTTCCCTTTCGACCGGCGCACGCTCCCCGCAGTGGCGCCCCGACGGCAAAGCACTCGCATTCGTCAGCACCGTCTTTCCCGGCACCGCCGACGACGATGCAAACAAGAAAATCGCCGCCGATCGCAAAGCACAAAAGTACCGCGTGCGCGTTTACGACAGGTTCCCCATTCGCAACTGGGACAAATGGCTTGAAGACACTCAGGCCCACCTGTTCGTTCAAGAGGCGCAGCCCGGCGCGAAAGCCAAAGATTTATTGGCTGGAACAAAGTTGGTAGCCGAACGCGGCTTCGCGGGGCGCACCACCGACTCCGGCGACGAACTCGACGCAGTTTGGACGCCCGAGGGCGACGCGCTCGTCTTCGTCGCCAGCACTACACGCGACCGCGCTGCTTACGCGCAAACAAACACGTCGCTTTTCAAAGTATCCGCGACTGGCGGCGAACCTCTGCGACTGACAACCAGCGCCGATAGTTTCACTCGGCCCACTTTCCGGCCGGACGGCAAAGCACTCTACGCGCTGATCGAGATCGAATCCGACACCAAGACCTATAACCTCGATCGACTCGCAAAATTTTCCTGGCCCAACCCCGGCCAGCCGGCAACCCTCACCGCGAAATTCGATCGCTCAATCGGCAGCTTCGCGTTCACCCCCGACAGCCGAACGATCTTCCTGACAGCGGAAGAAGCGGGAAACGAAAAACTCTTTACCATGCCCGCCGACGGTGGTGACGTTAAGCTCGCAATGGACATGACGCGCGGCGTCTATACAAACCTGCGTATCCCTTCGAAAGCCCCGTCCACGATACTGATCGCGAACTGGGAAAGCGCAACCAATCCTCCGGAACTGTTTCGACTCGATCTCACTTCCAAAACTCAACAACCACTCACGTCATTCAACGCCCAACAGGTTGCAAGGATCGATTGGCAACCGCTGCGTCACTTCTGGTTCACCAGCAAAGCCGGCAAACGCATTCACAACATGATCGCGCTGCCGCCGAACTTCGACGAACGCGGGAAGTATCCGCTGCTGGTGTTGATGCACGGTGGGCCACACAGTATGTGGCGCGACAACTGGGGACTTCGTTGGAACTACTTCCTGCTCGGCCGCCCGGGTTACGTCGTGCTGCTGACAAATTACTCCGGCTCGACGGGATTCGGCGAAGCGTTCGCGCAGAGCATCCAGGGCGATCCGTTCAAAGGACCAGCCAACGAGATCAACGAAGGCGCCGACGAGGCGATCCGGCTGTATCCATTCATCGACGGAGCACGTCAGGCTGCCGCGGGTGCAAGTTACGGCGGGCACCTCGCGAACTGGATGCAGGCGACGACTACGCGTTACAAGACGCTGATCAGTCACGCCGGGTTGATCAATCTCGAATCGCAGTGGGGCACCAGCGACACGATTTACTCGCGAGAGATGAACAATGGTGGTCCGGTGTGGGAGCAGGGTCCGGTCTGGCGCGAGCAGAACCCGATCCGATTCGCCGCGAACTTCCGCACGCCGATCCTGCTTTCAGTGGGCGAGAACGACTTTCGCGTGCCGCTGAATCAGACGCTGGAAAACTGGAGCGTCCTGCAACGGCTGCGTATACCGAGCCGGCTCCTCGTGTGGCCGGATGAGAATCACTGGATTTTGAAAGGTGAAAATAGTCGCTACTGGTATCAGGAAGTCCATTCGTGGCTGAAGAAATACCTCGATGATTCCGCGACAGTGACGTCAAGTAAATAGAGCCATTGGTCTTACCACGACGGCTCAGGCGCATCGATTGGTAATTTATTCATCCTTGACACTGTCACTGCGGGCGAGGCAAAATACGGCGCCTGCAAATGCAAATCAGCGAGGAGGTCGAAGCCTCGTCTCGTCGCCAGAACTAACGCCAGTGAACGAGTTTGGGTGGTCTCCGAAACGGATCTCCATAGCCACATCGGACTCAAGTTTTAGGCCCTGCCATATACCACTTCCATAGCCTCTTGGTCTTACCACTCAAACACAACCGAGCCGCCTAAGGTGCCGGCACAATAACCCAGACTTCATGACTACACGACGCGAATTCATTAAAAGCCTTCTGGTTGGCGGCGTCGCGATCGCCGTTGCGCCGCGTTTTATCGCGTTCGGCGCCGAGGCAAGTCCGTGGGAAACGGTGATGCCTTCGATCCTCGAGCGCATCAAACCGCCTCGTTTTCCGAAACGCACGTTCAATCTCAATCGATTCGGCGCCAAGGGCGATGGAAAGACTGACTGCACTGCCGCGTTTCGACGTGCAATCGATCAATGTACGAGGGCGGGTGGCGGCAAAGTCGTCGTTCCGGCCGGAACATATCTCACGGGCGCCATTCATCTGAAGAACAACGTCAACCTCGAAGTCTCCGAAGGCGCAACGATCAAGTTCAGTCAGAACCCGAAGGACTTCCTGCCGGTAGTCTTTTCACGCTGGGAAGGCGTCGAGGTTTTCAACTACTCACCTTTCATCTATGCGTTCGAGCAGCGAAACATCGCCATCACCGGCAAAGGGACACTCGACGGTCAAAGCGATGGGGAACACTGGTGGCCATGGAACGGCCGTCCGCATTACGGTTGGAAACAGGGAATGCCGCACCAGCGTCCCGATCGCAATGCGCTGTTCGCGATGGCCGAAAAAGGCGTTCCGGTTCGCGAACGCATCTTCGGCGAAGGTCACTATTTAAGGCCGCAATTCATTCAGCCTTATCGTTGCCAGAACGTGCTGATCGAGGGCGTCACGGTTCAAAACTCGCCGATGTGGGAGATTCATCCGGTGCTGTGCCGCAACGTGACCATTCAAAACGTGCACATCAACAGTCATGGACCAAACAACGACGGCTGCAATCCGGAATCGTGCACCGACGTGTTGATTAAGGATTCCTACTTCGATACGGGCGACGATTGCATCGCGATCAAGTCAGGTCGCAACGCCGATGGCCGCCGCCTTAAAACGCCAACCGAGAACATCATCGTGCAGGGTTGTCAGATGAAAGACGGTCACGGCGGGATCACAATCGGCAGCGAGATCTCCGGCGGCGTGCGAAACCTGTTCGCCGAAAACTGCCGGCTCGACAGTCCAAACCTCGATCACGCGTTGCGCGTGAAGAACAACGCGATGCGCGGCGGACTGCTGGAACATCTGCACTTCCGGAACATAGAAGTCGGCCAGGTGGCCCATGCGGTGATCACGATCGATTTCAACTACGAAGAGGGTGCGAAAGGTTCGTTTACGCCGGTCGTGCGCGATTACACGGTCGATCGCCTGCACAGCACGAAGAGCAAGCACGCACTCGACGTCCAGGGTCTCCCCGGGGCACCGATCCTGAACCTACGCCTGACTGATTGCACGTTCGACAACGTCGCCAACGGCAGCATCGTGAAGAACGTGCAGGACATGACGCACGATAACGTCAGGATTAACGGCCGGTCAGTCGATAACATCGTATCGACAAAGCCGATCTCGGAAAGCGTAGCCGCAACGGCGATGACGGCGCTTTGGCGAGACGCGGCGAAAAAGGAAAACGGCTATCCGGCAAAGTGGACCTACGATCACGGACTCGTGCTGAAAGGCATAGAGCGGGTTTGGATCAACACTGGCGACAGGAAATACTTCAAGTTCATCCAGGACAGCATGGACCACTTCGTCGCCGGCGATGGATCCATTCGCACCTACACGATCGAGGAGTACAACATCGATCACATCCTGCCAGGCCGAAACCTGCTCATGCTCTACAAAGAGACGAAGCAGGAGAAATACCTGAAAGCGGCCACGCGCTTACGCGAACAGTTGAAAACGCATCCACGCACTTCCGAAGGCGGATTCTGGCACAAGAAAATCTATCCGTATCAAATGTGGCTAGACGGCCTCTACATGGGCGAGCCGTTTTACGCCGAATGGGCCGCCACTTTTAACGAGCCGGCCGCGTTCGACGATATCGCGAAACAGTTCATCCTGATGGAACGCCATTCACGTGACGACAAGACCGGGTTGCTCTATCACGGCTGGGATGAATCGCGAAAGCAGCGTTGGGCCAATCCTGATACGGGGCGTTCGCCACACTTCTGGGGACGCGCGATGGGCTGGTTTGCGATGGGGCTCGTCGACACGCTCGACTACTTTCCGCAAAACCATCCGCAACGCGCTGAGTTGATTTCAATTCTGAATCGCCTGGCTGAAACAGTTGCCAAATATCAGGAGCCACGCTCGGGGCTCTGGTATCAAGTGATGGATAAAGCCACTGCGAAGGGAAACTATCTCGAGTCGTCGGCGGCGTGCATGTTTGTCTATGCGTTAGCGAAGGGCGCCCGTCTTGGGTATTTGCCGCCGCGGTATTTTCGTGTTGCTGAAGATGGATATCGCGGGATCGCCGAAAAGTTCTTGAAGACTGACGCCAACGGCCAACTCAATCTCGAAGGGACCGTCAGCGTTGCCGGTTTAGGCGGTAATCCATATCGCGATGGAAGTTACGAGTACTACCTGAGCGAGAAAGTGGTGACGAACGATCCCAAGGGAGTCGGGTCGCTGCTGCTCGCGGCGACCGAAATGGAGAGCACCGCGAGACAATCGATTCCGACTGGAAGAAACTAACTGCTGAATCTGCTTTCAATAATGAGAGCGGGAGGATAAGCTAATCACAGCACCGACATGAGCCAGGCAAACGCCAACATTTTCAAAACGATCGATGCGGAACGGCGCGGAACGACTTTCGAGGAAGTCGTTTCGCAGCTTCGCGAAATGATTCATAAGGGCGAGCTGCGGCCAGGCGATCGGCTGCCGCCGGAAAGAGATCTGGCGAAGCGTCTTGGAGTCAGCCGCCCGACCTTGCGCGCGGGAATCAGTTCGCTCGCCGCCGTCGGCGTGTTGCAACCGCGACGCGGCGCGGGCACGTTCGTCGTCGAGGCTGAAGGGCCACCGTCACTCGATAGCAGTCCGCTGCGTTTGATGGCTTCGCTGCAACGATTCACGCCGGCAGAAATGTTTGAAGCGCGACGTTCGCTGGAGATGGCGATTGCGGCGCTGGCCGCGGAGCGCGCCACCGGTGAAGAGATGGCCCAGATGTCGGAAGAGATCGCCGGCATGTTTGCATCGCTGGACGAACCGGAACAGTTTCTGGTCCACGACATGCGGTTTCATCAAACAGTCGCCGCCGCTTCAGGCAATCGAATTCTCACGGCGCTGATGAACATGGTCGCGACGATCCTCTTCGAAGTGCGCAAGAAGACGGTGAACCGCGCCCGCGACTTGAAAGAATCGGCAGAGATGCACCGAGCAATCTACCGCGCGATTCGTGATCGCAATCCCGAAGCCGCGCGCGCCGCTATGCGAGATCACCTGATGCTCGCCCAGAAAGCGCAGGAAGAGGAAGAACGGTAACACAAAGAGGCACAAGATCAAGACACAAAAAGGCACAAGAAATGATCACGAAGAGGCACAAGATAACACGACAGAGGTTGGGATGTGCCGAGGCTCGAAACTGCGTTGAGTTGAATTTAACTTGTGCCTTTTTGTGTCTTGCCCTTGTGCCTCTTTGTGGCTAAATCTTGTGCCTCTTTGTGTTTAAGAGGTCCGGGCTTCCTTAACGATCCGCACAAACTCCCGCGCGCGTTCAGTAATCAATCCAGGTTGACCTTCGCGGATCGCCTTTACATCCACCAAATCTGCTCCAACACCTAACGCACTCGCACCGGCCTTAATGAAATCCGCGGCCGTCTTCAACGACACGCCGCCAGTTGGAACGAGCTCGATCTGCGGCAGCGGCGCTTTCAACGATTTGATGTAACTCGCGCCTCCCACTGCGCCCGCCGGGAACACTTTCACGAAGTCGGCGCCCGCCGACCACGCCTGGACCACCTCCGTCGGCGTCAGCGCCCCGGGCATCACCGCGATCCCGTAGCGACGACACACCTCGATCGTCTCCAGGTTCAACGAAGGACTCACGACAAACCGCGCGCCGGCGAGAATACACGCCCGCGCCGTTTCGCCGTCGAGTACAGTGCCCGCACCGACTAAAGCTTCGCTTCCATACCGCTGCGAAACTTCTTCAATCACACCCACAGCGCCCGGCACGGTCATCGTGATCTCGAGGATCGAAATACCACCCGCCCGAATCGCGTCGATTGCCTTCATCGCTTCGTCAGCAGACTGTGCACGCACGACAGGGATGATGCCGGTCTCGCGAATTGTTTGAATGACTTCAGCTTTATCGGACATCAACGGTCTACCCTTGCGGTTCCGCCCTTCATCACGCGCTCGACTTCAGCGAGCGTTGCCATCGTAGTGTCGCCGGGCGTCGTCATCGCCAACGCACCATGCGCGGCACCGCATTCAACGGCCCACTGCGGCCCCCGACCCGTCAAAAAGCCGTAGATGAGCCCGGAAGCAAATGAATCGCCGCCACCGACGCGATCAAGGATCTCGAGATTCTCGCGAACGGGCGCGCGGTAAAGCTCGCCACCGGCATAACAAACAGCGCCCCAGTCGTTGATTGTCGCGGTCTTCGCGTTGCGCAGCGTCGTCGCGACGGCCTGGAAGTTGGGAAACTCGGCGACGGCTTTTTCGATCATGCGGCGGAAGTTTTCGACGTCTAGCTTTGAGTGATGTTCGTCGAGACCTTCAACCTCGAAGCCGAGCGCGGCGGTGAAGTCTTCTTCGTTTCCGATCATGACGTCGACCAGCGGCGCCAGTTCACGATTGACGGCGACCGCCCGTTCTCTGCCGCCGATCGAGCGCCACAACGAGTCGCGGTAATTGAGATCGTAAGAAACGACGGCGCCGTGTTTCTTCGCGATCTGCATCGCCTCACGTGCGACCGCGGGCGTCGTCTCCGACAGAGCACAGAAGATACCACCCGTGTGAAACCATCTCGCGCCTTCCTGCGCAAACACCTGGTCCCAATCGATATCGCCGGGCTTTAACTGCGACACCGCCGTGTGGCCACGGTCGGAGCAACCAGCAGCGGCGCGCACGCCAAAACCCCGTTCCGTGAAGTTGAGCCCGTTGCGGACCGTGCGTCCGACGCCGTCGAACTTCACCCATTTGAGGTGCGACTGGTCCACACCGCCCTGGTAGATCAGATCCTGGACCAACCGTCCGACCGCGTTGTCGGCGAGCGCCGTCACGATCGCCGCATCCATTCCAAAACAGCGTTTCAAGCCGCGGGCGACGTTGTATTCACCGCCGCCTTCCCAAACTTGAAAACTACGCGCGGTGTGAACGCGTCCCTCGCCGGGATCCAGCCGCAGCATCACCTCGCCGAGCGCCACTAAGTCCCAGCGACACTGCGCCTTGTCTTTGATCTCGAGAAGACTCACTGAGCCTGTTGCGCGTCTCTTTGGCTGTACAACATACCCGTAATGATACCGATGCCGATGCCGATCGCGCCGGCGAGTATCATGTAGCGAAACAGCGTTTGTCCCGCAACGCGCGTCACCAGCCCGAAGCACCAACCAACAAACGAACCTAGAATCAGACCGACAAAACCAAATCCAACAAACGTGCCCGTCGAGAACATTCGTACCGGTACGCGTTCGACATCATCCACCGGATCGAGTCGCGGCACCAGCAAGTGAATCACCGCCAAGGCAATCAGATACAGTGTTCCGGCAATCATGAACACGATCGTATAGTTCTGACCGGTGCTCTGGAGAATGTAACCCGTTGCGACTGCCATCGTCGCGCCGCCCAGGGCGCCCGCCATCCCGCCAATGCCCACAACAGAACCGACCGCGTTCCGTGGAAACATGTCAGACGTCGTAGTGAACAGATTGCACGACCAACCCTGATGCGCAGCGGCCGCAAAGCCGATGAGCACCGCCGCCACCCAGATGTTTTTTATCTGCGATGCAAAGATGATTGGCGTCACGGCAATCGCACAGATCAACATGGCTGTCTTGCGTGCGCGGTTGATGGTCCAGCCGCGTTTGATGAACGCCGACGAGAGCCAGCCACCGCCGATGCTGCCGATGTCGGCAATCACATAGATGATGATTAGAGGCGGGCCTACGGCGAGTAAGTCGAGACCGTATTGCTCGCGGAAAAAACCCGGAATCCAGTAGAGATAGAACCACCAGACCGGATCCGTAAGGTATTTCCCGATCGCAAACGCAGACGTCTGCCGGTGCGGGACCAGTCGCATCCACGGAATCTTAGCTGCCGGCGGATCGGGTGGATCGCTTTGGATGTGGTCCAACTCCGCGCGCGAAACCTTTGGATGCTCTTGCGGCCGGCGATAGATCGGCAACCAGAAGAACAACCACACGAACCCGATTGCGCCAGTCAGGATAAACGCGGCTTTCCAGCCCCAATTGGCCGCGATCCACGGCACGGTCAGCGGAGCGACGATCGCGCCGACGTTCGAACCCGCGTTGAAAAGACCGGTCGCAAACGCACGCTCTTTCTTCGGAAACCATTCGGCCACAGTCTTGATCGCCGCCGGAAAGTTTCCCGCCTCGCCAATTCCCAGCGCCGCACGCGCCACACCGAAACCAAACGGCGTGCGCGCGAGTGCATGGCCCATCGCGGCCAAACTCCACCAGACGAGCGCCAGGGCATAACCGGCACGTGTGCCGATGCGGTCCATCAAACGACCGGCAAGCAACAGTCCGAATGCATAAGCCGCATTGAAAGAGGCGACGATGTTTCCGTAATCGACTTCGGTCCAGCCGATCGCTTCTTTCAGATCTTTCGCAAGGATGCCGAGCACCTGGCGGTCAACGTAGTTGACGGTGGTCGCGAAGAACAGGAGCGCGCAAATGACCCAGCGATAACGTCCGATCCGCTGGCCCACTGTCTCGGGGGTAACTGCCGCGGAGGAGACGGCTGTTTGACTCGTCGACTGCGCTTGCGAGTCTGGAGCCGGCGACGTCTTGGAAGGAAGCGCAGCGGCATTCGCGATCTCGTCCATGTGCTTTCACTCCTTGGAGTTGTTATTGATTTACGCCACTTGCCAGGAATCCACCGTCGACGGCGATGATTTCGCCCGTGACAAAACTCGCCGCGTCAGAAGCCAGGAAGATCGCTGCCCCCGCCAGTTCATCGACATTGCCGAAGCGACGCATCGGCGTGCGTATCAGGTATTCGCGTCCGCGTTCTGTTTCGTCAAGCAGCTTGTGATTCAACGCAGTGCGAAAAACACCGGGAGCAATCGCGTTGACGCGAACGCCACGGCTGGACCATTCGACCGCAAGCGATTTCGTGAGCGAACCGACGGCGGCTTTACTCGCCGAGTACGCCGCCACTTCGTGCAATGCAACGAAGGTTGAAAGAGAGGCGATATTGATGATGCTGCCGGACTCACGTTCGAGCATGTGTTTGCCGAAGACCTGGCAAGTGCGCAGGGTGCCGTTGAGGTTTGTGTCGATGATGGCGTTCCAGTCGTCTTCCGGGAAGTCGATCGTGGGCGCGCGTTTGGTGCGGCCGGCGGAGTTGACGAGGATGTCGACTTTGCCGAAGGCTTGAATGGTTTCGGCCAGGAGGCGTTCGAGCGATGCGCGGTCGGAAACATCTGACGACACGCGGAGGGAACGCTGGCCAAAGTTTTCAATTTCGCGTGCCGCGGCTTCAACCTGATCGGCACGGCGAGAAGTGGGAACGACGTCAGCGCCGGCCTGGGCAAGTCCGTGCGCGATGGCGCGTCCGATACCTGAAGTGCCGCCAACGACGACGGCAACCTTGCCTTTGAGTTCAAGAGGCGAATAAGTCATAGGATTGGACTTTTTCTTTGTCCCCAATTGTGACTCAGATCACACGCGTCAGTTCCTCGTGCAATCCGGGGATTGCTTTCGTATCGAATTGGAAAAGGTTAGACCACTTTTAGAAAATTCGCATACTGTGTAACACCGGGCCTCTGCTGCCGTCAAGCACAAAAAGTCGCGTTCTGATTTACGATTAGATGGGCTTTCCACGGGCCGTTTCAAGGGAAAATGTTCCTTGTGTAGTCGCGGCCTGCGTGGTAAAGTCTTGCTTCCTTATCGGAATTGGTATTACCAAAATGTCGGCGACTGGCAAACAAATCATTCGGCGTCGGGCGGTCGGTGGAAATATCTGGCTTTCCCACGACTCTGCCGACCCGGGATATCTAGCGACGCTGGCCGTCCACAACCTGCCGTACCAGGTGCAACCGTCAGAAGAGGCAGTCGGTCGCGCGATGCTCGACGAGATTACGAACGCCTGCCGTGCAAAAGACGGATCGCTCGTAATCGTCATCGTCGGCGGACGGGGCGGGCAGGCTTTGCACCGGCTCCTCGGCGAGATGGCCAAAACCAGCGAATACGATCACTTACTCGGTCGCCTCAACGTGTTTACGCAGGACGCCCTCGCGCCCCTTCGGATGGACAATGGTTTGAGTTTCGTGCGCGATTTCGAACGACTGCTCGGGCCGGACTTCTTTCGCAAAGTTCAGAGCTTTACCTCCATGCGCACGGACGCCGAAGACCTCGAGGCTGAACTGGCGGGATACGTCGAGCGCCTCGAATGGCTGGGCGGCATCGATCTCTTCTTCCTGGGTCTTGGACCGGAAGCGGGTGGCGCGTCTCACTTGTGCTACATCAAACCAAATTCCGGCGCGACTTACACGGACATCGGCGGGCTAATTCCCCTCTCCGAATCGATTCTCGAGCACCACATCAAAAAATTTAAAGCAGGCGGCACGGTCGTCACCGAAGCCGACGAAGCTGAGTGCCGCGCGGCGCGTCACATTCTGACGCTCGGTCCGGCCGCGATTCTCGGCGCACGCAGAGTGGTGCAATCGATCGTCGACGCGGACACGGCGCCCGCGAAGCGTGAGAGTTACCGAAATTTATTGAACACCAAAATCGCCGCCGACGCAGAGACGCGGCAAACACAATTCGATCAAAACCCCGGACTCTGGTTGCGAGTTCATCCAAACGTCCGGTCGCTGATACTGCAGAACCTTTTAGAAAACTGAGCTATGTCAAGCGTTCAAACGCCTTCGTTCTTAACCGAGTTCGCGATCATCGTCGATCCGACGGACAATGTTGCCGTCGTCAAGAAAGAAACGTCGCCCGGACTCGAGCTCTTGCTGCCGGACGAATCGTCAATCGAGGTTCGCGCTGCAGTGCCGCCGGGTCACCGCTTCGCGACGAAAGATATTCCGGCCGGCGAGTTTGTGCTCCAGTTTGGACAACCAATCGGAACTTCGCTGGGTATCAAACAAGGCGAACAGATCACGCACGACAACATGTCTGACGATGTTCCAATCGTGCGCGATCTTCCGGAAAACCTGCACACGCCCGCACCCGACTATCTCCCGATCGATCAGCGCGCGACGTTTATGGGTTACCGGCGGCGTGACGGTCGAGTGGGAACGCGCAACTTCGTTCTCATCGTGCCGACGAGCATGTGTGCGAGTCACGAAGCGATGCAGATTTCGACGATCGCCGAGTTCACGATCTACGATCGAGCGAAGTATCCAAACGTCGACGGCGTGGTTGCTATTCCGCACAACAAGGGTTGCGGCTGCCAGGACGGTTCGACGATCGACGTGATGTTGCGCACGCTTTCAAACTACGCGGACCATCCAAACGTCGGCGGCGTGATCCTGATGGATCTCGGTTGTGAAAAGACGAACCTTGCGCAGGTCGAGCGGTATCTGCTGAAACGCGATAAGGCGTTCGACAAACCGGTGGCGAAGATCGGCATCCAGGAAGTGGGCGGCACACAGGCCGCGATTCAACAGGGACTCAAAGAAGTCGAGAAAATGCTGCCGCTGGTGAATGAGGTCGCGCGTGAAGAGTGTCCGGTCAGCGAGCTCGTGCTCGGCGTGAAGTGCGGTGGCTCGGACGGTTTTTCCGGGATCTCGGCAAATCCCTCACTCGGACGCGCCGCGGATCTGCTGGTCCGTTCGGGTGGAACGGTTTTGATAACGGAAGTGCCGGAGTTCTGTGGCGCCGAACATCTGCTCGCCGGTCGTGCGAAGGACGTCGAAACGGGCCGAGCAGTTTATCGCCTCGTCGATTGGTACAAGGAATATGCGTCGAAATTCGGCGCCGTGCTGAACAATAATCCGAGTCCCGGCAACGTCGCGGGTGGACTACTCAACATCACGATCAAATCGTTGGGCGCGATTGCGAAAGCGGGAACGACTCGCGTCGAAGGCGTAATCGAATACGCCGAGACGCCGAAAACTCGCGGTTTGAACCTGATGCAGGGGCCGGGATACGACCAGGAATCGACGCCGGGTCTCGTCGGTGCGGGCGCAACAGTGGTTGTCTTTACCACCGGACGAGGCACCACGATCGGCAACGCCATCACACCGGTGATCAAGCTCGCTTCAAATACGCCGGTGTTCGAACGAATGTCGAACGATCTCGATCTTTCAGCCGGCGGCGTGATCGACGGCACTGAAACGATCGACGAGGTCGGTCAACGCGTGTTCGAACGCATCGTCGAGGTCGCAAGCGGACTTCCGGCCAAAGCCGAAGAGCACAAGCACCGCGAGTTTCAGTTCTGGGCCGAACAGACCGTGTCGCTGTAAACTAGGGAGGCTTGCACAAACGGTACTCAAGTTTTGTGGCGGACCCTAGTCCCTAGTGCAACGCCAACTAGCGAACCACAATGACACTGCTCGGCATCGACGCATCTACAACCGGCGTCAAGGCACTGCTCATCGACGATAACGGCGAGATCGTCGCGTCTTCCACTACCCCGCTACACTTATCAACTCCGCGACCGCTCTGGTCTGAGCAAGATCCGCACGATTGGTGGCAGGCGGCCATCACCAGCATCAGGAACGTTGTTAAAGAAGCCGATGCGGAGAACATCGCAGCGATCGGTTTGACCGGTCAAATGCACGGCCTGGTGCTACTCGACGATGCCGGCGAAGTGCTGCGACCCGCGATACTGTGGAACGATCAGCGTTGCGCCGAAGAGTGCGACGAGATCCGCGCACGTCTGGGGAAAGATCGACTGGTCCAAATCTCGGGCAACGATGCTCTCACCGGTTTCACTGCCCCGAAGATTGTCTGGGTCCGTAACCACGAACCCGATGTTTACGATCGCGCCCGGCATGTCCTGCTTCCGAAAGACTACCTTCGCTACAAACTCACGCACGAATACGCGATGGACAAAGCCGACGGCTCGGGAACATTGCTTTTCGATCTCGAAAAACGCGACTGGTCCAACGAAATCCTCGATGCGCTGGAAATTCCGGGCGCATGGTTGCCACCGACCTTCGAAGGTCCTGAGATTACCGGGCGCATCACACGGGAAGCCGCTGAAGCGACCGGTTTGCGAGAAGGCACGCCGGTCGTCGCGGGTGGGGGAGATCAATCCGCACAGGCGGTTGGCGTGGGAGCGATTCGTCCAGGTGTTCTCGCAGTGACGATGGGAACGTCCGGAGTAGTATTCGCTGCGACTGAAACTCCGCTCATCGAACCGCAGGGACGCCTTCATGCGTTCTGTCACGCGGTACCGAATCGGTGGCACTTGATGGGAGTGATGTTGAGCGCTGCGGGTAGTCTTCAGTGGTATCGCGATGCGTTGTGTCCAAACGTGAGTTTCGATGAGCTGGTAACTGAAGCGGCTCGCGTTCCCGCCGGAAGTGACGGGCTTTTGTTTTTACCGTACCTGTGCGGCGAACGCACACCGCATCCGGACCCACTCGCTCGCGGTGCGTGGATCGGACTGACTAACCGTCACACGCGCGGCCATCTGACGCGTGCGGTGCTCGAAGGCGTCGCGTTCGGATTGAAAGACATCTTCGCCTTGATGTTGGAGGTGGGAATGCGTGACGTCCATCAGGTACGCGTATCCGGAGGCGGAGCGAAGAGCATGCTTTGGCGACAGATTCTCGCTGACGTACTCGATAGCGAACCGGTAACCGTCAACACGACGGAAGGCGCCGCTTACGGCGCGGCGTTGTTAGCGGGCGTCGCCGCCGGTGTATGGTCCGACGTCGACACCGCCTGCGCGCAAACGATCCGAGTGAGTGAGCGAATCAGCCCTGACCTCGCGAATGTTTCACGCTACGCGGAGATGTATCGCCAGTACCAATCGCTCTATCCCACGCTTCGGCCTGTTTCTCACGCACTTTCCGCAATTGAAGCCTGTTGACGATCCGGAAACACGGATCACATGAAGATAGAGTGCGAGAGAGGCGGGTAACTCCCACTGTCCCCGCCTTTATGGTTCACGTGCCTTCACCCCACGCGAAACTCGAGTGCTTCGCTTCACTCTAGTGGGCGATGAACCACAATCATGACACCCGTGCGCGGCTAGCATCAGCGGGTCTCCAATGATCTCGCACCTCTGTGCAAATTCTAGTGCTGCCCTACGCATGGCGAAATCAGGGTTTTCCCTGAGTTGTAACGCGTGCTGTGAAGATTAGCGATATAATCCGCAAATCCCGATTTAACGCTACTCGAGTCACACTGTATGCAGCAGACGACGACGTTGTATTCGAAACTGGTTAGCTCTCTCGACGGCATCGTGTGGGAGGCTGACGGAGAGACCTTTCAATTCACATTCGTCAGTCCACAGGCGGAACGCATCCTCGGTTATCCGCTCCGCGAGTGGCTCGAACCAAACTTCTGGCGCAATCACACACATCCGGCAGACACTGATTGGTGCGCGGCGTTCTGTCTCGACTGCACCAAACGTCGGGAGGACCACGAGTTTGAATATCGCATGATCGCGGCCGACGGCAGTGTCGTGTGGTTGCACGACATCGTCTCCGTGAAGATCGAACCGGGTGGCGCCGTTTACCTCAGCGGCATCATGCTCGACATCACAAAACGAAAACGAGCCGAGGAGGAGCTGCGACAAAAGACGGAGATTCTGCAAAAGATCTTCGACCACATCCCGGTGATGGTCGCTTTCCGCGACGCCGATGGAAAAATGAAACTCGTCAACCGCGAATGGGAACGCACGTTCGGCTGGACGTTAACGGAATTGGAGGAACGTAACGGCGACATCCTGAACGAAGTTTATCCGGATCCGATCAATCGCCGCCGCGCCAGGGCCACGATCGCCGCCGCCAATTCGCAGTGGGGCAATTTCAGATCGCAGGCCCGCGATGGTCGCATGATCGACACGTCGTGGGCCGTCGCTCGACTCTCGGACGGCACGAGCGTGAGCATCGGCCAGGACATCAGCGAGCGAAAACGTGCCGACGAAGAACGCCGGCGTTTGTTGCAACGGCTCATCACCGCCCAGGAGGACGAACGACGCCATCTCTCTCGCGAGTTACACGACAACCTCGGACAATATCTTTCCGCACTGCTGCTGGGGCTTGAATCGTTGGCGCGCGTTCCAAATCTTCCTCCCGCGGCCGTGAATCAACTGTCTTACCTGACGGAGACTACGAAACAATTTGAGTTGGACGTGCACAGTCTCGCGCTGGAGTTGCGGCCGACAACGCTTGACGACCTTGGGTTGGAAGCGGCGTTGTCGAGCTTTGCGCGCGAGTGGTCCAGGCGACACGACGGGCGAATCAAGGTTGTTTTCAACAGCAGCGGGTTTGGCAATCCGGACATCCGGCTGCCGTTCGACGTTGAAGTCGCAATCTATCGACTCGTGCAGGAGGCACTCACCAACGCTTCGCGACACTCAAACGCACAAATCGTGAGTATCATCCTCGAGCGAGATAACAAACAGGTGCGCGTGACAATCGAAGACGACGGTGTCGGGTTTGACGTCGAGAAGGTCCTGAGCAGTCCGGTCGAGAACCGAAGATTGGGACTGATGAGCATGCAGGAGCGCGTGCAGATGGTTGGCGGCGAATTCAAGATCGACTCCGGCGCCGGAACGACGATCGTCGTTACCATCCCGATCGCTCAGTCGTGAGGTGCGGAGTATGGCAAAACTAAAAATCCTGCTTGCCGAGGACCATCGAATACTCCGTGACGGACTAAAAAGACTGATCGCCGAACAGCCGAACATGGAGGTCATAGGCGAAGCGGACAACGGCGTCGCGGCCTGGCAACAGACCAAGGAGCTCGAGCCGGACATCGTACTCATGGACATCACGATGCCGCGACTCAACGGCGCTGAAGCAACCGTGAAGATTCGGGAGCTGTGTCCGAATGTAAAAGTCATTGCGTTGACCGGCCATCGTGCGAGCGCTTACTTGAACGAGGTCTTGAAGGCGGGTGCCTCGGGCTACGTCCTCAAACAAGCGGCGATCGATGAACTGATCGATGCCATCCAGACAGTCGCAAAAGGTGGCACCTACGTCGACCGCGCCTCTCGGGAGTCGCTGGCACACTCACCACTGGACGACCGCGTTTTTAAAGGCGAGCCGCAAGGCAAACCGTTGTCACAGCGGGAGATCCAGGTGCTGTCGCTGGTTGCGAACGGATACACGAACAAAGAGATTGCGAACGAGCTTTCAATCAGCGTCAAGACCGTCGAGACCCATAAAGCCAACTCCATGCAAAAGCTGGATTTGAAGAGCCGGGCTGAGGTCGTCGATTACGCCCGCTTCCGCGGCTGGACCTGAAATCCTACAAGATCCCTCCTCACGTGAACCGAAACACAACTGAACTTCGCGTTATTAAACAGGTTAGCTCTTGATGGCTGGCCAAAAGGAGTCCCTCGATGAAGGTTGACGCGAAACGCGTTGTATTTACCGCGATTACACTGGCTACGGTTTACGTCCTCTGGCACAACGAACGCTTCGTGGTACAAGCAGACCACCCGGCATGGCAGCGGTATGAGTCTTTCAAGTGGTGGTTACTGCCACACGCCGTTTTCGGCAGCATCGTGCTGCTGTTCGCCCCGTTTCAGTTTTCGAATAGGCTGCGGCAACGTTTCACCAAGGCGCATCGTGTGATGGGCCGACTTTACGTCCTTGGCGTTTACGTGCTGGCGCCAACCGGCGCGTACATTCAATATTTCCAGGAGCGCGGAGGCGCACCGCGTTCATTCACAATTCTCGCGATAGTCGACGCTGCACTGCTCATCGGTACGACTACGCTCGCAGGTTTCTTCGCCTTCAAACGAAAGATCGCCCTGCATCGCCAATGGGCCACACGGAGTTACGCCGTAGCGCTGGTATTTATTGGCGGACGCTTCGTCCTCGGAGTAACCGGTGCGGAGGCGTTGGGTGTGGAGATTGTGCAGGCGGTCATCTGGACATGCCTGGTCGCATCAGTACCGCTGGCCGACGTTGCGCTTCACTGGTACGACATTCGTGCAGCGCTGGCGAACTCTACGAAGCATGCAGTCGCACCGAAGCCGAGTGTGGCGGAGCGATTGCCTCGCGCAGCGTAATCAGGCAGGCAAGGTTCGATTGGCGGATCGATGACCTTGCCACAGACTCAGCGCCGCCGCCAGACATGCGATCGGACACACCAACATCGAGAATCGCATGTTAAGCGGTGCGGCGGCGGCGCCCAACCAATCACTAAGCTGGCCGATCACAAGCGAACCGATCCCGAAGGCAATGATGACGGCGAAGAAGTAAACACCAATTCCCAGACCACGCAGTTGCGGACCTGCAATGTCGTGAATGTCAGCCGCGGCCGGTCCGAGCCACACCAGCGATAGCGCCAGCAAAACCAGGTTCGCAATCAGCAGCAGCAAAAGGCTCCCGGAGAATATAAACATAAACCAGAACGGCACCGCGATCAGCGCGGCCAACGCCCCGAACAACATCCGCCCGCCACGTCCAAACCGGCGAAACTTGTCAGCGAGGTAACCACCGAGAATCGTCCCTGGCACGCCGGCTATCAACGTCAACACGCCGCCATAAAATCCGATCGTCAACAAATCGAGTTTGTAAACGCGAGTGAGAAACGTTGGGCCCCAGAACGACAGGTTGTTCGCTGCCAGGCCAAAGAACCCGTAACCGAGATAGTGATAACGCAGCGGCACAGACTTGAAGAGAATCTTCCAGTCGTTCGACGTGTATCTCGTGGTGGCGACCTCCGTCGTGCCTCGCGGTCGCTCGCGCAGTAGATAGACCAGCACGGCAATCGCGATTCCCGGAAAACCCAAAGCGTAGAACGCGATGCGCCAGCCGTAGTTTTGGCCCAACCACCCGCCGAGAAAGAAGGCGAGACCAGCGCCTACGGCAATGCCGGAAGAGTAGATCGCCTGCACCGTTGCCCTGACGCGCGGCGGAAAGTAGTCGCTCAACAACGACAACGCCGCTGGTCCAAGTGTCGCCTCGCCGACACCGACCATCACGCGACAGATCAACAACGACCAGAAACCGGTTGCGAATCCTGTCAGGCCGGAAAACAGACTCCAGACCGCCAGGCCCACGGCGATCATGTTTTTCCGGACCGCGCGATCGGCCAACCTTCCGAATGGAATCCCGAGGACAGTAAAGAAAATGACGAACGACATGCTGCCGAGCATCGCGAGCTGGACGTCAGAGAACGCCATCTCCTTCTTGATCAGCGGCAGGAGGATGTAGATGATCGTGCGGTCGAGATAGTTGAAGACGTAGACGAGCGTCAACAATCCGAGCGCGTACCACGAATAGCTGCTGACGTCTTCCTTGACTACTGTCGCGGCGTTGTCGATCGTCGATGTTTCGGCTGAGCTCATTTCACATCACTCGACATCACTAAGAAGAACCGTTGCTTCACCGCGAATAACAGTCTCGCCGCGCTGGTTCACGCATATCGTTTCGAGCTTCACGATGGGTTTGTCGTCGCGGACCGCCGTCACAGTAACGCGAGCCGTCACCTCGTCACCCGGAAACACCGGCGCCACGAACTGAAGCGTCTGACCTAAATACACGCTTCCCTGCCCCGGTAGTTTGTTTGCAAGCACCGCCGAGATCAGCGACGCGGTCAACATCCCATGCGCGATCCGCCGTCCAAAGCGCGTCTTTTGCGCGAACGATTCGTCGAGGTGAACGGGATTGTGATCTCCTGTCACCTCAGCAAACGCAACTATGTCCGCTTCCCCGATGGTCTTTGTTATTTCGGCGCTGTCGCCGGCGTTGAGTTTCATTTCTCTCCCAGAAACTTGATTACCGCCGCATTGAACTCCACAGCTTTTTCAAAGTTCGGCACGTGCCCGCACTGATCGAAAACAACCAGCCTCGAACCGGCAATGTCTTTATTGAATCGCTCACCGTCCGACAGCGGCGTTAGACCGTCTTCGCGTCCCCAAACGATCAGCGTCGGCCGCTTGATCGTTTTCACAGTCTCGTCTAGAAGGTCTTCGCCGCGGATAATCGATTCCGTGATGCTGTTGATCGTGTAACCGTCGCCGGCCGCCAGCCGCGCGGCGATCGCCTGGTCGATGGCGACGTCTGTTTGAAATATCTTGCTGTAAAAGACCTTCGCCGAAAGGACTTTCATCCCTTCCCTCGTCGTCGGATTCAAACCGTAAAATACTCGGGTATCGAACCCCTTCGGCGGCGCGTAACCGGCGGCATCCACCAGCACCAGCTTGTCGACACGATCGGGAAAAGACGCAGCAAACATCGCTGCGATCCATCCACCCATCGAATTGCCAACGAGCGACGCGCGCTCGATCTTCAGTTGCTTGCAGAACTGATCCAGGAAGTCGACGTAAGTACGAATGCGATAGTTGACGAGGGGTTTGTCGGACTTTCCGAAGCCGATCTGGTCGGGGACGATCACGCGATACTTCTCAGCCAGCGGCCCGATGTTGAGCTGCCACACCTGCGCTGAACCACCCAGGCCGTGCAGCAGGATCACGGTTGGTCCCGAACCCGCTTCGACGTACTGGATCTTCTGGCCGAAGACGAGCACCTCTTTCGCCGCCGGCGCAGTTGCTGTGCTTGTTTGCGCGGCAACCGTGATGACGCTCGCGGTCAATAACAGCAACGTGCTGATAAGACGTCTCGCGGGTTTAAGCGTAGAGTTCATCGATCACCTCTCGAAAACGGTTGGTAATTACGTCGCGCTTCAGTTTTCCGGTGGGAGTGATCTCGTCGCGCTCGATCTCGAAATCACGGTCGAGGATCGCGAAGCGGCGAATTGATTCAGTGGACGATACGCGTCGGTTCACGTTGTCGATTATTGACTGAATCGTATCGCGCTCAACGGCGGCGTTCACCGTGATCAATGCGACCAGGTAGCTTCGTCCTTCGCCGTAGACCATCGCCTGGCTGATCACGTGATGCTCTTTCAGCATGTTTTCCAGCAGCGCCGGTGAGACTTTCTTTCCGGTGGAAGTAACGATCAACTCCTTCTTGCGGCCGATGATCTTCAGAAAACCATCCTCGTCAAACTCACCAAGATCGCCGGTGAGCAGCCAGCCGTCAGAAAAGACTTTCGCTGTCTCCTCCGGTGCTTTGTAGTAGCCGCTGAACATCATTTCACTGCGAACCAGAATCTCCTTGTCCGCGGCAATCCTCACTTCGCATCCGGGCATCGGCGGTCCCACCGTACCGAACTTGTATTCGTAAGGACGATTGAAAGCGACGCAAACGTTTTCAGTCAGGCCATACGCCTGCAAGATCGGCAGGCCCGCCGCGGCGAAGAACTCCGCGACTTCGAGCGGCAGGGGCGCTCCTCCTGACGTCGCAAGACGAATACGTCCGCCAAAGTAATCTTTGACCTTCGTCGCCAGGAACCGAGCGTGTTCACTCTTCGGCAAACGTTCCATATCCGCGGCAGCTCGCGCGTGAATCTTTTCAAAAAAACGCGGCAGACTCGCAAAAACCGTCGGTTTCACCTCGAGCATGTACTCGCCGAGCCGTGAAAGATCGTCGACAAAATAAGCCGAGGCGCCGGCGTAGAGCCGGTTGTAAAGACCGGAGATTCTTTCCGCCACGTGACAGAACGGCAGATACGAAAATGAAACGTCGGTGTCGTAGATTGGGATCGTTTGTCGCAGCGACTCGACGCTGTTGATGATGTAACGATGACTCAAACACGCGCCCTTCGGAGCGCCAGTCGTGCCGGACGTGTAGACCATGATGGCAACATCGTCAGGCTTCGCACCTTCAGCACGTTCTTTCAGCAACGACGCCAGTCGCAAGCGTTCCGCGCGGCCGCGTTCGATGAAATCGCGGTAGTTTATGACGTCGTTTGACGCATCCGCTTCCAGCGCGATCACGTGTCGTACTTTTGAAAGCTGATCGCGAATGCTGAGGACCTTCTGCAATTGCTCGCGTGAATCGACCAACACAAACTCAGCATCAGAATGGTCGATGATGTAGGCGATCTGTTCAGTTGAGCTTGTCGGATAGAGACCGACACCGACTCCACCGGCGATGATCGTTCCGATGTCGCTGATGGGCCACTCGGGGACGTTACCCATCAGGATGCAAACCGAGCCGCCGCGCTTCAAACCGTAAGACAACAAAGCGGTCGCGAAGTCGAAGGTCTCCTGCTCGAAGCGCTGCCACGAGATGCCCTGCCAGCGATCGCCGGAACGGAAGTAGAAGACATCCCTCGGTTCGGCATTATCCCCCGCGTATTTCCGCATTCGATCTACAAACAAGGAATAGACGGTCGGATAGTTCATGAATCGACTACCAGCGAAACGCAACGCACGCCATGTTCAACCCGCCACCAGAAGCACACATGATCACGTTGTCGCCGCGGTTTAACTTGCCCGCCTGCACCGCGTCGTGAAGGACCATCGGTATGCACGCCGAGCCTGTGTACCCCCACTTTTGCATGATCGTGTGCGTGCGTTCCATCGGCAGGTCAAGCTTCGACATCACTTCCTTGATCGTGCTCAGGTTAACCTGCGTGAAGAGAAACAGCTTGACATCGCCGAGTGTTAACCGTGACTTTGCCAGCACCTGGTTGATGATCGCGGGCCAGCCTTCTGTGTTCACCTCGGCGGGATACTTCTTCGCAAAACGCACCTTGGTCCACTTCCCTTCGTCTAATACCTCTTTGGTGATGGGCAAGTGCGTCCCGCCTGCGTAGATCCCCATGTGATCGTAAAAACTGCCGTCCGCATGCAGTTTGCCCGCGAGATAACCTGGCCGGTCCTCTGCTGCGCGAAGCACCACCGCACCCGCCCCGTCGGCGAAGATCGTCGCGGTTTTCTTGTCGTGCAAATCGAGAAACTTGCTGATGGCATATGCGCCGATGACGAGAACGTTGCGATAAGCGTCGTCGGCAATGATGAATTTGGACGCAGTGTCGAGTGCCGTTACAAAGCCCGCGCAAGCGCAGTTCACATCAAACGTTCCCGCATTCACCGCGCCGAGCCGGTGCTGAACCACCACGGAAGTGGCGGGCGAGAGTTGTTCCGGGGTGTCGGTAGCGAGGATGATCAGATCCAGTTCGCTCGCATCGAGTTGAGCGGCTTCCAAGGCGCGCCGTCCGGCGTTCGTCGCCAGATCGGCCGTGCTTTCATCCTCCGCACACACGTGCCGTTCCTGAATCCCAAGGACCTGAGTAACAAACTCGTTGATGTCCTCGCCGAGTATTCGACTAAGGTCATCGTTTGTGACGATCTTTTCCGGAACGTAGATACCGGTACCGACGATGTTTGCGAACGACAATCTCAATTACCTCTCGAAAGAAACTCTCTCACAACGCGATTAAACTCAGCCGATCGTTCGATGAAGAATGTGTGACTACCACCCTCGATAATCCGCAACTCCGCACCCCGAATCTTGGCCGCAAGGTTGCGCGAGTTTTGCACCGGCACGATCACGTCTGCATTCCCAGTCAACACGAGCGTCGGCCTGTCGAGCTGTTCCAGTCTCGATTCGGCGTTGAAACTCATCGCCGCCTGCAACTGGCTCAGGTAGATATGTTCCGGCACCTCGTTTATCGATCGCAGGTGAACGACGTGGTCCACCTCCGCGACTTGCGTCTGCACGTATTCGGGCGAAAAGGCAAGCAAGAGGTTTGCGCGCATCCGTTCCTCGCTGTTGAGTCCCTTCGTCGACGCAAGTGCAAGCAGCGTTTCCACCGTCGGCACGACATGGTTTGGACCACCAAAACTCGTGCAGCAAAGCACCAGCTTCCGAGTCATCGCCGGATACTTCAGCGCAAACTCCTGCGCAACAAATCCGCCAAACGACGCCCCTACGATGTGCGCACTCTCGATACCGATTGTTTGCAGCAGATGTGCGACGTCGTCCGCCAGCAAACTGATCGTCTGCGAGCCTTCCGGTTTGTCAGAAGCAGAAACACCGCGCGGATCGAAGACGATAACGCGAAAGTTGCGCGACAGGTCACTGGTCTGCTTGAACCAAATCCAGCGACCTGCCGCAAAGCCCGGGATCAAAACAACCGGTTCGCCATCGCCTTCGATCTCGTAATAAAGCTTCAGACCATTGACGGAGATCTTAGGCACTTAGAAGTTCACCTTGAAGGCAAACTGGATGACTCGCGGACCGGCGCTCGTCGACGTAATCCGTCCAAACGGCGACGGTACAACGGTGCCGTTCGGATTCACGAAATTAGGCACCGCGATGTTGTTGTTTGGGTTCGCGAAGTTGGCCCAGTTGAACAGGTTGAAAAACTCCGTGCGAAATTCGCCTCTCACCGTTTCCGTGATCGGAATGAACTTGACGACGGAAAAGTCCATGTTCTTCTGTCCCGGACCGTAGAGAAAGTTCCGCGGAGTGTTGCCAAACGGGTTGTTCGGATCGAACCTCGGGTTGTTCGGCGTACCCAGGTTGCCGCCCGCGATAATCGGGCGTGACAGTACGAACGCCGCCGGATTAAAGAACGCATTCAAACGCGACTGCGTGCTGCCGCTGGTCTCAATGCTGCCAGTAAATCCGGGGGCAAAGTTTGCCCGCTGGATGATGTTGTTGCCGACGATGTCGACGATCGAAAACGGAGTGCCTGTCTGCAATGTCAGGATGCCGTTCAATTGCCAGTTGTTGAGTACTACTCGCGCCGAGTTGGATTCAGACACCAGCTTCGGCAAATCGTAGACAAAACTCGTGACGAACCGGTGTCTTCTATCGAAATCGGATGGACCATAGTTGGTCTTCCAGTTGAACTGATCGCCGGCGACGGCAAACAATTCGTTGATGGCCCCACCCGAATAGTAATCGTTCGACTTCCCGTACGTGTACGCGCTCAAGAACTGTAGCCCGCGGCTGAAGCGCTTCGTGACGCTCAGTTGTAGCGAGTTGTAATCGGAGTTCGAGCTCGACTGCACCTGTTGAATGCCGCCGGCCACGTTCTTCTGAGTCGACAAGAAGGTGCCAAACGGCGCCGTGAACACGTTGGCGGCACGATTGTAGACCGGCTGGTTCAGGGTGATCACCTGCAACAGTTTCGTTCCTTTCGAGCCGACGTAGCCCGCCTCGAGCAGGAAGTTGTTCGCAAACTCCCACTGCACGTTCGCGTTGTACTGCTGAACGTACGGCGTTCGCAGCTCGGGATCGATGAAGATGCCGCTGATCGGCACACCGACGATTGGTGACAGCGGCGACAACGGCGACGGGATCGTCGGGTTCACTGGAAACTGCCCGGGCTGCGGTACGGGAATAAACGGATCCGACATCGTCCGCAATATGCCCGGCAGACCCACTGCCAATGCCAGATACGGATAGTTCAGCAACTGCGTGTTGGCGTAACGAGTTGAAAATCGATCGTAATAGATGCCGTAGCCGCCGCGGGCCACGATCGTACCTTCGTCGTTCAACTTGTAGGCAAAACCTATGCGCGGAGCGAAATTATTTCGATCACTCGGAATGAGTGCGTCATCAACCGCGGGCACGCCTGGCAGTGTGCCGTTGCCTGCCTGAACAAAACCGTTGGGTGGACCAGCGGGCGCCGCCGTCGTGCCCTGCCGAAACTGATCAGGCAGGAAGTTGACGAGCCGTCCACGAGTATCGACGGGGTAGCCGTAGAAGTCGTAACGCAGGCCGAGGTTCAACGTCAGGCGCGAGTTGACGTTCCAGTCGTCCTGCACAAATCCGCTCCAATCATTCACCCGCAAAGCACGATCAAAAACGCCCGAGCCGATGATCGAAACGCCATTACCGATCAGAAAATTGTTGAAGGTCGAAAAGATTACCTGTCCTCGCGAGAAAGCGTTGAAGTAAAAGTTGACCTGCGAACGCCGATACTCACCACCGAAACGCAACCGGTGATCGCCCGCGACTACAGACAACGTATCGCCGTAAGTGAACGCGTTGATGCGCGACGACTGATCGGCAAAGGGCGACGATCCGAGCGTGAACAGTCCGGTCACGGTCAGCGTCGGCATTCCCGGAAACAGGTTGCGTAGCGGGCTGTTGATACCAAACTGCTGCGCGGTGAAGGGTTCTTCGGCGGATGAAGTCACGCGCAACCGGCTGAAACCGAAACGCGCCTGGTTGACGATTTTTGGCGACATCACCCACGTGTGGGTGATCGAGTTCAGATCCTGAATGATATCGAGTGTCCCGCCAGTGCCCGGCAGTTGAGTAGGACCATTGCCGAGACCGGCGAAATTGTAGTTGGCCTGGAAAGTCGGATTGCTGGCAAAGAAGTTCTTCGAACTGATCGTGTGGCGGTCGTTCAAACGCCAGTCGATATTGGCGTTGAACTGGTTTTCACGAAAGCGAGACAGACCTGAGATCGGCGTCAAACCCGTTGCTGTCGCGGCCGACGGAATCGCAAATTCACCATTCGGCAACCTGGCGTTGAGCACGTTAACCATCACGGGATTGATCGTCGCGACCGGCAGATTGAAAGCGGCAGCCAAGCCCGCCGCCGTCCGATTGTCGTCACGCAACTGCGGTGGAATTATCGGAGACATCAAACTGTTGTTCAGTGAAGCGCCGTTCGTTTCGCGGGTCCCCTGGTAAGAGCCAAAGAAAAACAGCCGGTCTCTGATGATTGGGCCACCGAGCGTGCCGCCAAACTGGTGACGGCTCAGCTCCGGTCGCGGACGTCCCGCGGCGTTGAGAAAGAAGTCATTTGCGTTCAGCGCCTTGTTGCGCAGGAAGTAATAAACGTTGCCGTGGAACGGGTTTGCGCCGGATTTGGTGATGGCCTCGACGTTGCCACCGGCATTACGTCCCTGCGAAGCATCGTACAGACTTGTTTGCACGATGAACTCCTGGATCGAGTCGGTGGCCGGAACGGCGATGTTCGGCGTCGAGTTGGTGCCGATCGAGTTGGCGTCGATGCCGTTGATGCGCACGTTGTTACTGGTGGTGCGCTGGCCGTTGACGGTGATGATCGCGTCGCCGCGTCCCAACTCCGTGTTGTTCGAGACCGACGAGGAGGTGCCGGGTGAAAGCGTCAGTAGCTGTTGAAAGTTCCTGGTAGGCAGCGGCAGTTGTCGAATCGTTTGCTCTTCGATGGTGCGGCCGACCTGTGAAGACTCCTGTTGGACCAGCGGAGCTTCGGCTTTGATCGTCACCATTCCGGAGACAGTCGCCGCGTCGAGCCGTATCGGCAGCGTCGTGGTTTGCGTGACGTTGATTCGCACTTCGTCGACAACGACGGTGCGAAATCCGCTGGCTGCGATCTCCAGCTTGTAAAGGCCGGCCGGGAGAAGTGTGAACACGAAGTCCCCCGAGTCGTTGGTGACGGCCTCGCGCTCCTGGGTGGTGACGCCGCTGGTCAGCTTAACGGTGGCGCCGGGAACGGCTGCGCCGTTGGTATCGACAACGTTGCCGCTGAGCTGTCCGGTGCCGCCCTGGGCAAAAGCAGTCGCCACGCAGCACGCCAGGATGATTAAAAAGGTGAGAGCTACTCGAGTGGACGTGAACATAATCTGCCTCCTACAAGTCTGGGAAAAACACGAACGTTCGTTTTTCTTTTCTTCGCTACATAAAGACACAAGAAACACAAAAGGATCGAGTCTATGTTCTCTGTTTGCGCCTCTTCGGTCTTTTTGTGGTCGAAGTTTTCTGTTTGTGCCTTTTTGTGGCTGAAGTCTTCGTGGCCCGCGAACCACCGTTGTGGTTCTCCAACAAACCCCGACAATACATGTCGGTCAACTGCTTGATCACCTGCTCGTCGGTCAAACCGAAGTGCTGGTTTCCGCCAAAGAGTTTCTCCACCAGAAAGTAGTTGAAAAACTGCATGTAGACGGCGGTGAAACCAACTGCCGGGTCCATGTCGCCGTGCACGGCGCCGCAACTCTTCAGCTCCGCGAATTGCGTGGCGAAGCGACGGCGCAGGTTATGGACCAGGCCTTCAAACATCTTGCGAAAGTGACGGTTCTCGAACTCGAGTACGTCGATGTACATCAACAGCCAGAAGTCGTGATGGTCGTTCACCATCTTCTTGATCTGCCCGCCGAAGCGCATGAGCGACTCGGGTTGAAGCGGCTCGTCGATCTCGTCGAAGATCGAACGCAGGCGGCCGTCGATGGTCGTCTGGTACTTGGCAATGATCGAGCCAAGGATGTCTTCCTTGGTGCGGTAGTAGTTATAGACATTGCCGAGCGACGTCCCTGCTCTGGCGGCGATGTTGCGCATCGAAGTGGCGTGAAAGCCCTGTTTGATGAAGAGTTTCTTGGCCGCCTCTTCGATACGACTCTTGTTCTTTTCGATCGCGCTGGGACTGAGTTTGGGCATCCGCCTATAAAAACGAACGTCCGTATTTTTATTTAGATTGAAATTGGTGTCAAGGTTCAAACATGAAATAAACGAATCAAAGCGTCTCCAGAGGCACCTTTCGTTTCGGAGGTGGGAAGGCTTCATCCAATTCTTTGAAGTCACGTTCGGTGAGTTGGAGATCGAGTGCGGCACGGTTCTCCCGAATGTGATCGGGCCGCCCCGCCTTGGGAATCACCACCATATCGGGATGACGGAAGAACCACGCCAGTGCGATCTGAGCGGGAGTCGCGTTATGTCGTGCCGCTATCGCTTTCATTGTCCGGTTGCCAAACAATCGCTTCTGCTCCGCAGCGTTATGCCCCACCGGCGAATACGCCATGATCGGAATGCGCCGCTCGCGAGACCAGGGGATCAAGTCCCATTCGATCCCGCGATGCAGAAGGTTGTACAACACCTGGTTGGTGGCGATCGCGTCTCCTCCCGGCAAAGCAAATGCTTCCTCCATGTCGTCGACGTCGAAGTTGCTGACGCCGTAGTCCCGGATACTCCCCTGCTCCTTCAAGATCTGAAACGCTTGGAGAGTGTCTGAAAGCGGAACGTCGCCACGCCAGTGCAGCAGGTAAACGTCGATGTAGTCAGTCTTCAGCCGTCGCAAACTTCGTTCGCACGCCTGAATTGCGCCTCGCCGCGTCGCGTTGTGGGGATACACCTTGCTAACTACACAGACCTTATCGCGCCGGCCCGCGATTACTTCGCCAACCACCTCTTCAGCTCCACCCTCGGCGTACATCTCTGCCGTATCGATAAGGTTCATTCCGAGATCGAGACCGAGACGAAGCGCGGCGACCTCCTGTTCGCGTCGCGAACGATCTTCACCTATCCTCCACGTTCCCTGGCCGAGCACAGGCATCGCTCGTTCGGACGGTAACCAGGTTGTTCTTACTTGAGGCGCGCGATTAGTGGCTTGATTTGATTCCATGTTGGAGTCACCATTCAATTTGTGTACCCTGCATTATAATTAACGACCATTGTGAACAAGGATTGAAAACCACGAAAGTTAACACGTGACGCCTGAAAATCCGCGATCGATCACGTTGAACAGGAACATCCTTAAATCTGTTACCGTACTCTCCTTCGTTCGGCTAAAATCGCCAACGTTGAACGCCTATGTATTGTCCTGATTGTGGTCAGCAGCAAATCTCGGATGAGATGAGGTTCTGTTCTCGCTGTGGGCTCGCGCTCACCGGCCTGGCGGAGTGGCTCGCGGGTAGTCGACTGCCCTTAAAACAGGCCGAAGCACAAACGACTGCTTTGTCACCGCGGCGCAAGGGGATCCGGCGCGCAGCGAAGTTGATGTTCTTCAGCGGCGTACTGTTTCCCCTGTTCCTGATAATTAGTATCGGGGTGGGCGAGCCGGGACCGATCGCGGTTCCAGCCCTGCTTTTCTTCATCTCGCTCGCCATGATGCTCTATGCGCGACTCTTCAGCGATAAGAACCCCCCGCTCGTGAACATCCCGGCAGCTCAAACCACCACGCTAAATTCCACGGCAACGCGCGGCGCACTTCCTCCACCTATCAACGTGCCGGTACCCGGCGCCGGCCGGCAACAAGTGAGAACAAACGATCTGGCCCAACGTCCAAGCGTCACCGAACACACGACCCGGTTATTGGATAACGAGTGATCGCTCGCTAGAACCGAGGATTATCTAACCACTGTAATCTTCGTAATCGGATGGACTTCCCAGGCAGTCGCGCGCCAGTTTTCAGGATTTCCCGGTGCGGTGTTTTCGGATTCCTCCGCGTGACCGACGTCGAAATACAACCAGCCTTCGAATTCACACCAATGGCCGACCAACTGCGCCTGTAACGTTTCCTCAGACCAATCGACTCCTTCTGCGCCAGCCCAGTCGCGAAGGTTTGGCGTGACTTCGAGTACGACTTGCTCGCTCTTCGGCGCCTCTTTGCGATTCGCGATCAGGATATGAATATCGCGGCGGCAGGGATTGAAACAGTTGGCAGCCTCCGAACCGGCATAGGCAACGTCGATCACGAGCCCCCGGACCCGTGCAGCGCGATCGACGGACCAGCGGTTTCGGTCGTCACCTCGTTGCAGCAAAGCATCGAGTGTAACTCCGGGATCGAAGTCGGCAGCTTGCGGAATGATGGTCCGGTTCTTTAACCGGTGAAGCTCTCGCGCCCTGGGTGTGAGTGCTATCCCAGCGGGCGGACAATCCAACGCGAGCAGTAACCACAGCAGTAAAAGGAGAGCAACAAAGACGGCGGCGGCCAGGAACCCCTGTTTTCGGACCAACATGAGCCAATATTACCTGTACAGTCCAGGATTTGGGGGTTCTTTCAGCCCTTGTACGCGCGGCCCGCGAGACTGGCGACGACGGTCACCAACTCAGCGGAATCGATCGGCTTGGGAAGATGAAACTGGAATCCCGAACGAAGTACGCGCATGCGATCTTCGGCCCGTGCGTACGCGGTGAGTGCGGCCGCCGGAATGTGTCCGCCGCGATCCGAAGGTAGTGCGCGAATCTTTGAGATCAATGAGTAACCATCCTCGTCAGGCATTCCCAGGTCGCTGATTAGAATGTCCGGCTTATGCTCTTCCAGTGCCACCAGCGCTTCCTCGACGGAGCCACTCGTTATCACTTCCGAACCACACTCTTTAAGTACTTCGCGGATCAACTCCCGCGTGTCAGCCTCATCATCTACGACCAACACTTTGAGTCCTTCGAGTGAAGGCAAACCCTCGAGAGTAACCATCTCGTGCCCGTGAGCCGGGTGAGCGGGCTCAGCGTCGTCCTGGTTGCTGACCACGCCGGCGAACGGCAGACTGATCGTGAAGGTAGCGCCCTTCCCTTCTCCCTCGCTCTGCACACTCGCCGTTCCACCGTGAAGGTCGACGAGTTGATGAACGATGGAAAGACCGAGTCCCAAACCACCGTGTATGCGCGTCGTGCTCGCATCGGCCTGGCGAAAACGATCAAAAACGTGAGGTAGAAACTCTTTGCGAATGCCCATGCCTGAATCACTCACAACGACGTCCACATGCGAATCGAGGCGCTGCACCTTGACTTCTATACTGCCGCCTTTCGGCGTGAACTTGACCGCGTTCGTCAAGAGGTTCCAAACGATCTGTTGCAGTCGATCGGCGTCGCCGGAAATTGGACCAGTGGCGGGATCCAGTATCGTTTGCAGCCGAATACCTTTTGCATCCGCCGCCGGACGAATCGAATCGATCGCTGCATTGACGATGTAGATCAGGTCGACTGTTCGCACGTCAAGCCGGAGCTTTCCGGAAATGATGCGCGACACGTCCAGGAGGTCGGCGACCAGTTGACTCTGAGATTTCGCATTCCGGTAGATCGTTTCGACGGCGCGCTCGACGTTAGCGGGAGTCAGTTTGCCAAGGCGCAACATGTGCGCCCAGCCCATGATCGCGTTCAACGGATTACGCAATTCGTGGGAGATCGTCGCGAGAAACTCGTCTTTCAAACGATTGGCTCGCTCCGCTTCACTGCGCGCTTGTTTTTCATTCGAAAGGAGCCGCGATCGATCTTCGATTTGGGCTTGCAGTTCCGCTTCCCGCGCTACACGTTCAGTTACATCCTCGATAATCGTTAGCGTTCCGATTATTCGGCCTTCGTGACTGAGTGGCGAGACTCGCACCGCCTGTTGCATCTGCTCGTAGCGATGTTCGCCGGATACCGGAGGCATGGCGATCAGGTAGCCGTGCAAAGCTTGCGACAACAATCTCACCTCACCTTCCAGCGCCGATCTGTAATGTCGATCGAGGCGGCGTTCGATGAGTTCGGGAAAGAGCTCGAGCAGATTTTTACCGATGATCTCAGCCGCACGTTTTCCGGTGTGCTCCTCCATCCAGTGGTTCCACTCGACGACCTTCAACGCGCCGTCGGTCGCAACGATCCCCTGCGCCGCCAGGTCGTGCATCCAGTGCCGGACCGCGGCGTTGAGTAATGTTTCCCTGGAACCTGTTTCTGTCATTCCGATCGCTTCAGTCGCTACGCCAGTACGCTGTGCTTGCGACGTCATTTACCCTGCTCTGCCTCCCAGGCATCCACTTCCTGAATCAGGCGATCGAGCGAAGCAACGCTCAACACGATCACCAGAAATCCTTTAACTGAACTGTCGCGAATCTGAAACGCAGTGTAGACCACGAGCGCGTAATGCATCTCTTTGTCCGTCGTGAGCGACGCGAGCAACTCGTCCAGCGACTCGAGATGAAGGCGCGGGACGGAAAACGTAACGCGTACGTTCAGCAAGTTGCCAAACATTCCGAGGCACGCGTTCAAAAGAATATTGCCGACTTCAGTCAATACTTCGCGCGCAGATTCGTCGAGAAAGTTCGACGGGTTGTTTTCATCTGTGAGCAGGTCGGTAAGGTGCACGGCGCCTTCGTAGTTCAACAACAACAACGCATCGCCCGCGACCGGTCCGGCAAACACCTGATGAATCGAAGCCACGTCTCCCGGAACAAATTTCGCCAGCGCTTCGCGCAATTCTTCAGTCCGATAAACAGCGACAGCCGGTGGATTGAGCATCACTCGATGTCCTGTCAGTTCGGACAGAGCGGCTCCGGTGCGCGCGAACGCTATGTTGATGAGTTCGGAAAGCGCGTCCCTCTGTCGCTCAGTTAGTTTCACTCGGGGCTCCTTCCGCGAGAGCTGCCTCGGTAGCCGCAATCACTTGTTCTGAAACAAAAGGCTTATGGATAAATCCAAGCGCGCCTGCTTCGTCAACCAGCTTGCGCGTCGAGCTCTGAATGTCGGCGCTCGCAACCACAACGAGCGCCTTCGGATCCATCTCACGCAACTTCGTCAAGACATCAAGTCCATACATTCCTTTCATCACCAGATCCAGCAACACCAGGTTCGGTTTTTCCAAAAAGTACGTTTCGAGCGCAGTCATTCCATCGTTCGCTTCCACGACGTCGTAACCGCCGGATTCGAGGATTCGCCGCAACGTCCTCCGCGACAGGGCCGAGTCGTCGACAATGAGAATCTTTGCGCTCATACAACCTCCCTGATGGCCCGCGCCATGTCGTCGAGAGCGACACTTCGGTCACTCAGTCCGGCTTCCATGACGACGGACGGCATTCCGTAGACGACGCAACTACTCTCCGCCTCGGTGAACACAAGTCCGCCCTGCGATTTGATCCAGGCCGCTCCCTGCTTTCCATCAGATCCCATTCCCGTCATCACCACACCCAACAATCGACTACCATAAACTTCCGCAGCCGATTGAAACAACACGTCGACCGCCGGCCGATGCAATGAATCAAAAGGCTTGGCATCGAGTTGGGTGATGACTTTGCCGTTCGCAACGCGTGATAATTTCAGATGGCGACCCGCGCGCGCAAGAAAAACCCGTCCCGGTTTGATCTCATCTCCATCGGCTGCCTCTCGTACTTCAAGCTGCGATAGTTCGTTCAACTTGGCCGCGTACATCTCGGTGTAACCGAGCGGCATGTGCATCACCATTGCGATCGGAACAGGAAAGTCCGCCGGCAACTGGGGTATCAAACGCTTAAGCGCCTGTGGCCCACCAGTCGAAATACCGATCACGACCATGTCAACCGCGTGACTTCCTGCAATCCGCGGCCCGGGCTCTCGTGCCGGCGTCTCCGTGTTTTGAGATGACGCTGAACTGGAGATCCTGTTGAGCGCGATGCTTCCCGCTGCTTTGACCTTCTCGATCAATTCTGAGCTGACTTCGAAGATCTTCTCACTCGCGAGTGCTGTCGGCTTCTGCACAAAATCGATCGCCCCCAGATCGAGCGCCGTCAAAGCAGCTTCGGCAGTCTCGTTGGCGATGCTCATAATAATGATCGGTACGGGCCGCCGCTGCATTTGCTCGCGCACAAACCCGACGCCATCAAGTTCCGGCATGATGAGATCGCATGTGACCACGTCAGGATCGAGACGTTCTACGACATCCAGTGCTTCTCGACCGTCACGCGCCGTGCCGACAACTTCGACGAACGGACTGCGCGACAGGATCTCACGAACCACCTTCCGCACGTAAGCGGAATCGTCGACCACCACAACTTTCAAGACTCGATCCATCAATGCTCCGTTCGTCAGATTACTTTCTCGCGCTTCACATACACGAAGGCGTCGTCGACTTCGACAAGGTTAAAATCGGTCGTCAATCGGATTAAGGATTCCGCAGCGCCGACAAAGAGATAGCCTGGAGGCCGGATATACCGTGCAAAAGAACGGACCGCGCGACGAATGGCGTTTTCTGAGAAGTAGATGAAAACGTTGCGACAGAAAATAACGTCCGCGGTTGCGAGTGGGGCGATCTCGTTATCCTCCATCAGGTTCGCAAGGCTCCACTTGACCCGTTGATGCATGTCGTTTTTGATGCGCCAGGTCGAACCGTCCTGCTCGAAATAACGGTCGCGCAGGTGGGCCGGTAAATTTCGAAACGAACGCTCCCGATAGACACCTTCGCGGGCCCTGTCGATTGCTTTTGAGCTCGCGTCGCTGGCCACGATCTCAATGGACGCGCGTTCAAACCACCCGCCTTCGTTCAATGCCATGGCAATCGTCAACGGCTCTTCGCCTGTGGCGCAGGCGGCGCTCCAAATGCGTAAAGTCGAACGCGGATGTTGGGCATGCCATTGTGGCAATAAGGTTTGGACCAGGCATCGCACCTGATCAATCTCTCGCCAGAAGTAGGTCTCCTGTACGGACAGCGCATTGATCACGTTTCGCCATTCGACGCACGCTGCGGTGTCGTATTTCAACAGGTAGTAATAGTCGAGATACGACGTGAAACCTCGTTCGATAACCAGTGGCGAGAGTTTGTCGATTAGCAAGTCGCGCTTGCCGTTGTCGAAAGACATACCGGTGCGTTCGTGGATGAGGTTTTGAATCAGAGTGCTCGCGCCCTCAGGTAACACTAAATTCTGTGAACGTAACACCATGATTTACCCGCTTTTTCTACTCTTATCGACCGCGGCCCGGGCCGCTTGCGCCACGTCCGGATCGTCGTCTTTAACATATTCCGTAACAATGCCGGCGATGCGTTGACCACCTATTTGGCCCAGCGCATCCAGCGCAGCAATCCGAACATGATTGAACTTCTCCCTCTCGAGCACACTCTCCAACGCGTCGATGCTCTTTTCCGACCCTTGGCGGCCCAATGCACGCGCGCTGAAATAGCGCACCCAGACGTCATCGTCCTCGAGTCCGTTGATTAACTGATCGACGACCTGCGGACCGTCCGTGTTTCCCAACGCACGAGCGGCGGCCGCGCGAACCTTAGGCGTGTCTTTCTGCATTGCGTGGGTGAGGACGGAAAACGCGCGCACGTCCTCCACGTACGGCAGGTGCTCGATCGCGGCGCATCTGACGCTCTCGTCGGGATCACGGCTTAGTTCGACTAACTCACTTGCCGTTTCGGGATACCCAAAGTAACCCGCAACTCTGACTGCCGATTCGCGAACGTTCGGATCGGAGTCGTGGAGCAGCGGAACGATACGTTTCGCGACTGACGGATCCGCCAGCGAGTTCAGGGCGCTTACCGCTGCCTGTCTGATCGATGCATCGCCGCTGCCGATCACGTTCAGTAGTCCATCGACCGCTTGTGGATCTCCGATCCGGCCGAGTGCATTCGCCACGTCGATAGCCAGCGACTCGTCATCGAGTATGTTGACGAGCGCTGAAGTTGCCCTCGGGTCGCCGATGCGTCCGAGTGCCACAACCGCCGACCGCCGCACCTCCAGGTCTTCCGCCGTTAACTGCGACATCAGCAGATCGACGTTCGTAGAACCATGACGCACGAGCGCTTCGATAATGTTGTCGCGAAGATCGACGCGGCCCATCAATCGCGTGAGCGCGCGATCGACGCCGGGTCGTTTAAGCCAGCCAAGGACCAATGCGATCGAACGCAGGTTTTCTTTGCCGGGCGTCTCCAGTGCTTCCAGCAGGTTCTGGACGCCTGTCGGCGAAATTTCGCGGCTGGTCAGATCGGCGATGTATGCGCCTTCTTGATATTGTTCCTGGTAGCGATCGCTCAGGCTGGCGAGTGCGTCGGCGATCACATCCGCGGGAGCATTCGGCTTGTTTAGCAACGCCGTCAGCGGAACGACGGCAGCATCGTCACCGAGTTGGCCCAACAGGTTGACTGCTGGTTCGCGCAGGAGTTCGTCTTCGAGAAGCGGCGCGATGCGAGGTGCAACGCGCGCATCTCCGATCTTAGCGAGCGCGTCCAGTGCGGGAAATGCAAGAAAGAAATCTTTTGATTCGGCGATTTCGACGATTCGATTCACCGCATCAACCGCCTTGAGTTTTCCCAGCGCCTCGATCGCGTGATACTGCACGTTGGCATTGTCGTCATTCAACGCCTGGATCAGCGCAGGCACTGCACGCGGATCGCTTTGTTCACCCAACGCCAGTGCCGCCTGCATTCTTAGATCAGGATCGGGACCCTGCAACAGGTCCAACAACGGCGAAAAAGTGTCGACTTCGGTCGAGGCCAGCACCTGAAGCGCGCTGTTCAATAGCGAAGGATTGTGATGGTTCTCGACGACCGAGCTCAACAACGCGGAGATCGCCTCAGGCGCGGCACGTTGCGCCACTCCCTGGATCGCAACACGACGAACGCGCCAACTCTCGTCACTCAGTGCGCCAAGTAAAGAGGTTGCGTCGTAGGACTGATCGTCGCTCAGCGTTTCAGCCGCACTCAACCTCGTCGCCTCGTCACCCTGGGCCAAGTGCGCCGCCAGTTCGCGCTCACGCTCCAGCCGCTCAGTAACGTCCTCGATGGTGACGATAAGTCCCGCGATCGACTCGTCGTCACGCAACGGCGCGATAGTTACGCGTTGCTGCATTTTGTCGAAGTGTTTCGAAGGAGTGACCGGAGCACAAGGGATCAGGTAGTGATGAAACGCGGTTGCCAGCACCTCGACGACGCCGTCGTTAAGCGATCGCTGAAAGCGTTTCAACAAGCCGCGTTTCTCGAGATCGGGCAGGAATGTAGTCAACGCCTGGCCACAGGCAGACTCGTCGCTGATACCGGTGAGCCGCGCCAGCGCGGCGTCCCATACCTTAATAACGAGATGAGTATCTGTTGTAAAAACGCCTACTGACGCTTGCGTGCTGGTCACGAGGTACCTGGGTTACTGCGAACGGTCCGTTTCCACTGATTTGCTGGGGCGCTTCCGTTTCGGTTTGCTCGCCGGTGGCGAGTGTGGAACGCCGTTGCCGACGACCAAGGTGTCCATGATCTCGCCGAGTTGGCGCGCGCGGTCCACGAGTCCCGACGTGCTGATCAACGTTTCTTTAACGCCTTCGGCGTTGCGATTGGTTATGTCGCGAAGTTCTCTTACCGCGTCACGAATCTTCTCAGCCGCCTCGAGCTGGTTGCGATTGGAATTCGTGATCCGCAACGCTTCTTTTGAAACACTCGCAACACCGATACTCATCTCGTGCGTTGTTCGCGCTTGTTCACGCATTGCCTTGGCAACCTGATCCGACTGCAAACGCATGTTGTGCGTGGCCGTACTGATCTCCGCGGACGCGGTCGCCTGCTCACTCATTGCTTTGTTGATTTCGTTAATCTGTCGCGAGAGTTGAATGGCTTCTTTCGACACCTGATCTCCGGCAACTGCCTGTTCAGCAAGCGCACGAGAAGTGGACATTGCGCCGCGACGCATTGATTCCACAGATTGTGAGATCTGTTTCGCGGCGACAGACTGTTCGGTCGACGCTTTGCGGACCTGCTTTGCGGCGCTACTCGTGCTCTGCGCAGCCTTGATGATCTCCCGTGCAGCGCTGCCCTGTTCGTTAACTGCCTTGCTCACTTCCTTCGCTGTTTTGCGCATCTGCGCGGACGCTTTGACGATCTGCTGCGTTGCTTGAGCTTGCTCGACGACCGCATTGGAAACTTGTTTCGTTTGAGTGGCCGTGGTGTCGATCGCGGCGACGACATGTTGAGCCGCTGTCAGTTGTTCCTCGGTTGCATCGGCGATTTGTGCGACGAGTTGCCCCGTTTGGCTGATGCCGGCCATTATCTTTTTGAGCCCAGCCGCACCTTCTTCCGCGAGCTGTCCGCCCTCGTCGGCGATTCGCAATCCTTCACTCGCCGCGGTCACGGCTTCTCTGACCACTTCCTGTAGCGACCTGATGATCGCGGCGATATCGGCGGTCGCCTGCGCCGATCGATCGGCGAGGTTTCTGATCTCTTCCGCGACCACCGCAAATCCACGGCCCGCATCTCCCGCGCGGGCGGCCTCGATTGAAGCGTTCAGCGAAAGCATGTTGGTGCGTTCGGCAATGACGTTGATCGTGTTGACGATGCCACCGATCTCTTCGGATCGCTTTCCCATCTCGCGGATCACGCCGGCTGATTGTTCCATCGCCGAACGCACGCGCAGCATTCCCTGCATCGACTTCTGCGCGGCGTTTCCGCCTTCTTCTGCTTGCTTGGACAGCAGAGTAGTCGCTTCCTCGGCTCGCTTGGTCATCGCGACCACGGAATGTAACGAGCGGTCCATCTGAGTGGCACTGGTGGCAGCGCCGGTTGCCGCTTCGTTGATACGCTCGGCATTCTGGGCCACACCCTGCACGGATCGCGCCATCTGTTCGATCGAGGTCGACACCTCTTCGACTGACGACGCGAGGCTCTCGGTCATTGCAGCGACCTCTTCGATAGAGGCCGCCATTTCATTGATCGCCGAAGACGTTTCTTCCGCTGAAACCGTAAGATCGTCCGCGTTGCCGGAGAGCGTCTGGATCGACGCAGACACCTCTTCAATACTGGCCGCGGTTTCGTTTACCGAACCGGTCAGTGCTTCTGTGTCGGCGCTAACGGCCCTCACGGAACCCGCGATCTCCGTCATCGCGGCGGTAACTTCTTCAGCAGACGTGGCCATACTCTGCACCGAACTGCTGACGCCTTCGATCGAACGCCCGCTCTCCTCGATGGCAGCGGTTATCTGCGTAATTGATGCCGCCAGAGACTCCGCATTCTTGCCGACTTCTTCGATTGACGCCGCACTCTCGTTAACTGACGACGCGAGTTCTTCGGTTGAGGTCGCGATCGACTCGAGTTGCGTGGTCGTTTCGCCCATCGACGCAGTCATCCCGTCGGCGACAGCGACTGTTCTTTCGAGTACGCGTAACTGAACTTCCGCTCCCTCCGCGACCTCGTTGGCGGTTACTGTGATTTGACTGGCGGATTCAGCAACCTGCACCGCCTGTTGGCGAACCAGTCCGATATCTTTCTCGAGGTTGTCACCCGAGCGCTCGAGTACCTGAGCCATAGTCTTATCTCCCGTCCATCATCAACTCTGTAGTTGATTGTGAAATCTGTGGGCCGACTTCGTAATCCAAATCAAGCACCGCGTTCAAGTTCAAAACCAGAATCATCCGTTCGTTGATCGTGGCAATTCCCTCGAGGTATTGACCACTCAATCCCGTAAGCGCCTCGGGCGGCGGCTCGATCGAATCGGTCGGAATCTTGATGAATTCTCGCGCCGTATCGACGACCAGACCGACCACCCGGCTGCCGTTATTAATCACCACCACGCGAGAACGAAGATCGCGTTCGATTCTGTCGAACCCAAACCGCGTCCTTAAATTCAACGCCGGAATCACCTGACCGCGAATCAGGACGACGCCTTCGACCGCAGGATGGGCGTTTGGCACCGGCGCAACGTCTTCGATCATCTCGATCTGTTGCACAAACTGACTGCGAACGCCGTACGTCGTGCCTGCCAATTCGAAAAGTATGAAAGGTTCCATCGCTGTCATCCCATCTGTATCGAGGGCTAGTGCTGTGACGTTATCGCCAACTGTCGCAATGCGCTGATATCCAGGATCAGCACCACGCGTTGATCGCCTAATTCGGTAGCGCCGGCGATGCCTTTACTTTGCGCGAGCGGATCTTTAATGGCGCGCACCACGATCTCGCGCTGTCCGAGTATTCGATCGACCGCCAGGCCGACGGCATTCGCTTCTTCACCGATCACGAGCACGTGAAACTTGTCGTGACGCTGGTGATCCATTTCAAAGACGCGCGCAAGACGAAGCAACGGCAGCACTTTTCCACGGTACGAAACCAGCTCGTTGTTCTCCAACACTTTCGTTGAAGCCGACTCGACTTCCAGAACTTCCCTCACCGCCGACTGTGGCACGGCAAACCGCTGCCCGTTAACGCTGACAATCAACGCCTCCGCGATCGCCAGCGTCAAAGGCAATTCGATCGTGAACGCCGTCCCTTCGCCAATCTTCGTGGCGAGCGAAATGTGACCGCCGAGTGCTTCTATCGCGTTCCTTACGACGTCCATGCCGACGCCCCGGCCGCTCTCACGATCTGCTTGGTCGCGAGTCGAAAAACCCGGAGATGAGATCAGTTCCAACAACGCGGCGTCGTCGAGCTCGTCGTTTTCGACGCTAAGGCCGCGCGCGTTCGCACGCGCCAGCACCATCTTGCGATCGATGCCACGGCCGTCGTCCACGATCTTGATGACGATCCGTTCGCCCGCTGTCGTCGCGCTCAGAGACAACAAACCCTCGCCCCTCTTCCCCTGCGCTTCGCGTTCGGTAACTGTCTCGATCCCATGACTGATCGCATTGCGCACGAGGTGCATCAGCGGATCCATCATCCGCTCGACGAGAAACTTGTCGATCTCCGTTTCGCCGCCGCTAAGCTGCACGATGACCTTCTTCCCGCTCTCTCGCGCCAGATCTCGAACGACGAACGTCATTCGTTCGAAAGCCTCCCCGATTGGCACCATGCGGACGCGCATGACACTCTCGCGCAGGTCCCTTAACTGACGAGCAATGCCCAGACTCGTTTCCTGAAGCGGACGCCAGACTGACGCGGGCGTTGCACGTTTCAGCTCGGTCAATTGATCCTCCAGCCGCGTCCGGCTGATGACCAGGTCACCGATAATGCGCATCAACTCGTCGAGCCGGTCGAGATCGACGCGTACGACGGTCGGCGGAGCGATCGTCGGAACGGGTTGGCGGGCTTTTTGAACACCCGCGTCTTCTTCCAGTCGTTCAGAAACCAAACCGTCTGCTTCGAGACTCTTCAGCATCGTCTGGCTAGCGTTCGTTGCGACCACGAATTGAAAAGCAACTTCACCGGCGCCTTTGACGATCGGTTTTGCTTGTAGTACTTCGCCGAGTCCCTGCAATCGCGCCCGCACGCTGTTCACGTTAACCCCTCGCGCAGCAAGATCCGCGGTCGGCGTAAACTCGATCTGCCAGCGTTTGACTACTGAGTCGCCCTCGGATGTCGCAATGTTCGAAGGAGCAGACGTTGCAGTGGTTTGAAGACGATCTGCGATTTCGTCGATCGACGGAATCGGCTGATCGTTGCGACGCGCGTTAATTACACTTTCAAGCAACGAAACTCCGACCGCCAGCGATTCAAATCCTGAGGCGCTCAAAACGGTAGTGCCGTCGCGCAGTTCGCGAAGGTAGCTTTCGAGATGATGGGCGAGTTGTTCGGCGGCGGTCAGACCGACCATTCCGGAGATTCCCTTTAGCGTATGGAAACTGCGGAAAAGATTATCGAGCACCGCGCGATCCACGGCCCGCGCGTCAATCTGGTCTTCGAGTGTCACCAGGGCGCGACGAATCAACACCAAATGCTCGTCACACTCAGCGTAGTAATCGTCGAGGAACTGGTCGAAAAACTCGCCACCGTTGTCGGGATCTGGTTTATCCATCAAGTCGTCTTAAGTAATGCGCCCACAACCTCAGCCAACTGTCGCGGGTCGAAAGGCTTTGTCAGATAACGATTTGCTCCGGCGGCCAACGCTTGTGTGCGGCTGGCTTCCTCGCCCTTCGTCGTGAGTACCACGATTGGAATGTTTCGATAGGATTGATGACGCCGCACAAAGTCGATGACTTCCATTCCGTGCATATCCGGCATATTCAGATCGAGCACCATGAGGTCAACGGGTTCGATCGCCAACCGTTCGATGGCCTCGAGGCCGCTGCCCGCCTGGGTAGACTTTACCGTTCTCAGCGAGCCCAGCGATGTGATCACCATCCGCCTCATCGTGGGCGAATCGTCAACGACGAGAATGTTGTTTGTCTTCACTTCCTCAGGCATTTAACTCGACACACTTCGGCGTGAATTACGCACAGATCCAGGTAGGGGATTGCCCATCGGCGCAAATCAAGGGGGAAAAGCGTAACGGGGACGGCTATTCTACGGGAAAGTATAAGATTAGCCAAAAGCAAAGTTTTCCGGGTAGTGGTTCAGTTTGAAAGCATGACTTAGCAAAAACAAGTCCCGAAGGGGGCAACACCCCCGCTTCTGCGTAACAAAGCGGGGGCGCGCTTCGCTTGCCCCCTTCCCGACTGGTTCTTAGCTCGTGTGGCAGTTCAAAGTGCACCAGTACTGTTTTCCGGGAATAAATACGGCAGGAGGCGAGTATTGATAGTAGGTCGAGTACCGCATCCCACGTTCGTGACGTGGAAAGCGCGACCAACTCCAAGCTTTAATTCTTAAAACTGAGACGGTCAGATGGGGTTCCACAGACCCTGGGGGAGGCGCGTCATGTCTCGTCTGAAGCGAGGACGTCGCGATCGACTTACGTTAACTTCGATGATCAAGGACAACTCACTCTATTATCGTTCGCCGGATGGGTTGCGGGACCGCATCCGTTTGGCGTTGCGAGAAGAACCTGAACCAGACGCTTCCGCGCGCGAGCCAGACGCGACATCACCGTCCCGCAGGGAACCTGCATTATCTCGGCGATCTGCTTGTAAGAAAGTTCCTCGAATTCCCTCAGTACAATGACTTCGAGAAACTCCTTCGGTAAGTGCGTCAAAGCGTTTCGTACTAGCTGTCGATCGTTTTCGCGCAGCAGCAGGAGTTCCGGATCGGAAGTCTCACCGGCGAGCGGATGTTTGTCCTCCTCGAGAACCGTTTCCTCTTCCGGTGAACGATTGGACCGTAGCCAGGTGTAAAAGGTATTCCGCACGATTGCCAACAACCACGGCCGTGCGTCGCCACCTTTGAAGCTACTGAAGTGCCTCAGAGCACGCAGGAAAGCTTCCTGAACAACGTCTTCGGCATCTCGCTCGTCGCGCGTGAGCCAACGAGCGAGATTGTATGCCGCGTCGAGATGCGGCAGAACGGTTTCCTCAAATAGGGGAACTAAGGCTTGCATTGGCAGTCTCCATTGCTCGTACTAGCCCTGACCATCCGTACATTTCCTGATTTGCTCAGTCACAAATAGGGGAGCGTTAACCAATTCGGCGCCGCGTACGATAAGCCGCTTCAGCAGCGCGATGCCCTCGCAGTCGATAAAAGAAATGTTCTTCAGATCGATCGTGAGCTTCATACCTTCAGTGAACGCTGATTCAGCGGAGTCGCTCAGTAACGCGACCCACTGTCCTGCAACTCGACCGTCCAACCGCAACGTAGTTTCGTGTCTTGACAGAACGGCCCTGGTGATCTTCAACATGCGTATTTCTCGTGTCGTGTTTCGAAACCCGTAAGGCAAGGTTTGCGCGGTTCCGGGCAAACCTTGCCATTACAGTTATGGTTGCAGCAGCAGGTGCGGTTCACCGTAAATAAAATCGTCCATCATGACGACGTCGTTGCCACCGTCGTCGTTAGGACCTGGCGCAACGTTGCCTGCTGTAATTCGGACGCTCGCGATCCGCGGGTCATCAAATTTGATTCCGAGAAACGAGAAGCCACCGTTGCCCGGGGATGCCGGCGCAAAACTACTGAACAACAGTTGTCCATCGGCGCCGAAAAACTGGACCAGCGTGCTGGAACCGCGGTTGCCGCGTTTTGTTCCCGGACCACTGCCGTCGGGCTGATCGACGTCCGTGAAGATCACGCCAAAGCCAGTGACGGCGGCGCGAATCGATCCGTTGGAACCCGCAACGAAGAAAAAAGTGTCGGTGACGTTGCTTCCGACGGGCGTAAACAGACGAGGCGAACTGAATGCGCGAAATTCGGCGGCGTATGTCGCGTTTCCGAAGAGCGTTGCCAGACCGCCCTGTGGTCCACCTGACGGTGGTGCTTGCGACAGCCCGATGCCGGGCGTGGTGAACTGTGCACCTCGCGTATTGAGAAATGTGTTGAATGGGTTTACGGGCGGCGTAGTGACGTCCGTGGGGACGGCGCCGTCCCAGTTGATCTCTCGCCGGCCGGACGGTTGTTCGGCAGTTGCATTGCCGTTCAGACCGCCAAGTGCGTTACGGAAGTCGTTAACACTACTCTCAATCGATGCGATGTTTGGTCCAGCGGCTTGGAACACCGCCGGCGCCACAAAATCCGCGATCGTATTTTGATCGATCGTCAGGTCTGACGAGGTTGTCTCCTGGCCCTCAACGTGTACAGCCAGAAACGCGAACATGACGACTAGGCTAAGACCGGCCACCGACAGAAAACTTCTTAACTTGCTCATCCTAAAATCTCCTTATTGGTAGAAAGCATTTCGTTCATTGGGTAGAGAGCGCGGCAGATGCCAGTGCAGGCCTCGTGCCGCCAACACTGACGCTGTGGTGATCTCTGGTTTGTTTATCTAAGCTATTGAAACGATACGGCTTGGCAGGAGTGGACGGAGGACGACACAGCTTCTAGAACGAGGCTATTCCGAACTGGCTACGATATTTGGTGGGTGGAGAAACAGGCCGCTGTTGGTGAGCTACGAAATGCGGTGGGCACTGCGCTTGATTCCGAGCTTTTCCATGCGGTGTCTCAAAGTGTTCGGGTGCAGGCCAAGCATTTTGGCTGCGCCGCTCGCGCCTTCGATGACGCCATGAGTTTGCTGTAACACCGCGGTGATGTGTTCGCGTTCGACGTCCTGCAAGGTCTTAAGCTGAGATTCATCTTTGCGAGGAAGCATCTGCGGGAAACCGGATGCCGGCAGCACGAAAGATCCTGAAACGGTGTTGAGATCGTTTTCCAGTTCAAGCATTGGACCGGTACAAAGAATCAGCGCGCGCTCGATCAGGTTTTGCAGCTCTCGTATGTTGCCGGGCCACGAGTAGTTGGTGAGTTTTTCTGTCGTCGCCGCGGAAATACCATCAATCTTCTTGCCGAGGTTTCGCGCGTATCGCGAAAGAAAGAACATCGCCAACTGGGGAATATCTGCGCGTCGTTCCCGCAGCGGTGGGACCTCGAGCGGAAAAACGTTCAATCGATAGTACAGATCGGAGCGAAACGTTCCCTCTTTAATCGAGTCCTGAAGATTTCGGTTCGTCGCGCAGATTATCCTCACGTCTACGTGTATCGACCGGTTACTGCCGACGGGTTCAAACTCTCGCTCCTGCAACACGCGCAGCAATTTCACCTGCGTGTCTAACGGCAGCTCACCAACTTCATCGAGGAAGATCGTTCCCCCGTCGGCTAGTTCAAATCGGCCAATGCGTCTTTCGAAAGCGCCGGTAAAAGCGCCCTTCACATGACCAAACAGTTCACTCTCGACCAAACCGGCCGAGATGGCGCTACAATTTACCTTCACCAACGGACGGTCTTTGCGGTTGCTGCGATCGTGAATGGCGCGCGCGATTAACTCTTTACCGGTGCCGGTTTCTCCGTAAATCAGGACGCTGGAATCGGTCGGCGCAACTTGGTCCACTTTTCGCAACAGACGCAGTAACTCCGGACTACTGCCAACAATCTCTTCAAAATTGTGGACGGTGCGAATCTCTTCCTGAAGGTAGACATTCTCCTTCTCGAGCCGCCCCTTCAGCGCCTGGATCTCTTCAAACGATTTCATGTTGGAGATGGCGATCGCGATCTGGTTGGCCACCTCGCGCAACAACTCGGCATCCGCTTGCGTGTACCGGTTTTTCGCCTCGCTCCAGAGCGTGAAGGTGCCGATACTTTCTCCCATCGCGACCAGCGGCACGACGCAGTATGACTGAATGCCCTCGGTGACCAGACGTCGTTCGCCGAGTGTTCGGGGCTCGTCTTCGAGGTCCCCGCGAGTGACCACTTCTCGATGGTCCAACACCCACGCCGAAATCTTGCTCTCCTCCAACCGGTACTCTTTGCCAACACGAAAGAACTCAGATTCGGGGGAACCGTCCATCGAGACAAGCTTCAGCGTGCGCGATTCCGGCTGGTAAAGCAGGAATGCAGCGCGATCGAACGCGACCACGCGGCGAATAGCTTCGTAGACAGACGCAAAGAGTGCTTCCTGGGTGAGGTTGTTGATGATGGCGTTGTTAATTTCAAGGACGGTCCGTTTGCGCTCTTCGCTCTTCCGCAGTTCGTCCTCCGCGCGACGCCGCTCGCCGATGTCGAAGAAGGTGACGACGGCGCCCACCGTTTTCCCGTCTCTCATAAGCGGATGAGACCAATACTCCACCGGAAAACTGGTTCCGTCTTTTCTCCAGAAAATGTCGTCGTCACTGTGGACGCCGCGGTTATCGAGAATGCCTATATATATAGGACACTCCTCGAGCGGAAACGGCCTGCCGTCCTTGCGCGTGTGGTGTTCCACCTGGTGCATGTTCTGGCCTAGAAGCTCCTGCGGGTCGTCATACCCCAGCAGGCGAACCGCTGCCGGGTTACAGAAGAGACATGTGCCCTGCCAATCACATCCGAAGATGCCTTCCGCAGCCGAGTCGAGAACCAGACGAACACGTTCCTCGCTGACTGCAAGCGCTTCTTCCGCCCGTTTGCGTTCAGTAATGTCTTCTGAGAGGGCCAGGACCAGCCGAGGCGTATTTTCGGTGTCCCGTACAACGGAAACGTTGTTTCTTACCCATACGAGAGTGCCGTCTTTACGCCAGTATTGTTTCTCGATTTGAAATTGTTCGCGTTTCCCTTCGAGCAGTTCTTTAAAGAGGTTCCAATTGTGCTCGCGGTAATCTTCATGAGTGATTTCGAGAAATGACAAGCCCTCGAATTCACTCTCTGAGTAACCTAGCATCTGCTGGTAAGTGGCATTGGTGGCCAGCACGCGACCATTTGCGTCGGCGAGGGCGACGCCGATGGCAGAGTTATTGAAGACAGACCGCCAGCGTAAAGCCTCGGTTCTCTCTCGCAGGTTGATGTCTTCCGAAGCAGAAGGGGTTTCGTTGGTTTCCGCAGATGGTCCAGGCTGGTGCATACCACTTGTGGAACTGATTCTAACGGTGAAAAGAGTTTGGTTCACGCGGGGATTGGAAGTCAAGGCGCGACCATCATTCGTTATTTCTTGTCGATTGAAGCTAAGAGGCAAGCGCACTGTTGCTCTTTATGCACCTCCCGAAAGTGAAGCTACAGTGCGCTTACCCTGTTTGAGGCTGGCTGCGCCCGCCTGCCAGCCTCGACCCCCCTTGGTCTTTCTAATCTCTATACTGCGTTCGGCGCCCGGTTATTCCCGTCTGATTCGAAATTCGTGTTCTCAGCGATCAGCGACAACCCGGATTAGTGTCGCATGATGAAGCTGCTTCTGAACTTCACGCTCCGATTTGGACTTTGGGAATTCTCTTCCAACCGTTGCGCCGGCCGCCCACACCTGGACCAGGAAATACTGATCACCATAGCGGTGGAACACCAGCGACGCCTTCGTGTTTGCGCGTGACTTCGTCACTGCGTTCGACAACACGATGGCCTTTGACCGTCCGCCGCCGTCGATTATCGACATCATGATGTCGTCGGCGCCTTGTAGTGCGCGGCCGACTGCATACTTGCCCGCGGGCAATTTCTTCTCGCCGAACGTAAAGTCGAATGGGACATCGAATCGCGGTTTGTACGACAGCGACTGTGCCTGAACCGAAGCAACTGACATCACCATCCACATTGCACTCAGCAGTGCGACTTTCGGAATTAACTTTATGAGTTGTGTTTTCATACTCTCCCCTTTCTGTAAACCCTGCTGGCCTATTGCCTGCGGTTATACATACCGTGAGCGAGCGTGATTTATTCCGAATTGCGCAGGTTGCGTTGATGGTGGTCCAGATCTGTGGATCTGTGTCATCGGTGTTTGCTTCCGATGAGAAAGCAGACACCGAAACACAGGGACACAGATCCCTTGAAAAACTTTTTACGCCTTTGCGGCGCGAGGTGTCAGTGCGGCGCGCATTCGCGCAAGGTGATGATAACTGTGCCGTACGGCATGATCTTCGAGAACAAACTGGCACGTCACGCGGGCGTTACCGTAAAGCGGAACCGGAGCAGCGCTGTCGAGATCCACATCGTTCAGCGATCGGATCGCTGCCGCAGCCGCGGCGCTGTTATCCGCCAACAGTTTCAGCGCGTCGTCTTTCGTGACCGCGTCATACTCCTTCGCGTGCCCGGCATTCATCCCGTTTACGTCGTCAGCGGTAATTCCATCCGGTGTTCCGGCGATCACGCTGCGTGCGAACTGGATCTCGAGCGGGTAAACGATCGCAACGTGATTTACGACCACGCCTACTTTTCGGCCATCGTGGGGCAGCGGCGTTTGCCACTCGTCCTCAGTAAGCTCGCTTGCGAACGCGGCCAGCGCGCGTGCTCCTTCTTCCAGCGCACTGGCAAGAGCCTCAGTTCGTTGACTCATTTCCACCTCCGTTTTGTTCTCATTGTAAATACCTTCGCCGAACGGCGAATATTCCCGCGACAGGTCCACACCACAACGGCATTTCTGAGCCTGGTATTGCGGCCGTTGTCAAATTGTCCATGTCAAGTCGGAGGTCGCGGGTTCAGTCCTGTATGGCCTACCAACACCTCTCACCTACTGTTAAAACTGGCTAGATAGTCTGCTTAAAGAAATTGACATGGCTGTTGCTCAGGTACGGCTCTCCAGTGATAGCATACGTTAGACCGATCAGAACACTTGGAGTTTTAGTCGCTGCACACAAGCGCGAACTGATCGATTTAAGTTGGACGATTAATGCCTTACCACAAACGAGTTTCCACGCTAGTCCGAAGCTGCTTGCGTCAATTTTGGATCTCCCGGTTGAAGTGAGAATGGGTGCAGAAAAACTCTATCCAATCATCTTCACGCTCTTTCAGGTTTGTTGGGCATCGGTCTGGGCTGCTAAACACATCAAGATAAGACGCCTTAGGCGTTACGCTGACAATAGAACGAGAGCTGACAAAAACAGTAGATATAAGATCCTCAGCTACTTCTTATACATTTCACAAAATGTTCTTTGCATAGCTTCCTTTTGGTCAACCTCTCAACTCCTATTCAAGATTCACAATAGCGATTCAATGCGCATTGTGGGAGTGATACTTATTACCTATGCCACAACCTTGTATTTCAGTTCGTTGAACCACCTGGGCAGGAATTATTCACCCTGTTTCGACTCTCATGTGCCGCTCGAACTGATATGCAGTGGCCCATATAAGTTCACTCGGCATCCAATGTATCTGGCAAAGTTATTGGTGGTAGTGGGCAATTTCGTTGTCAGCGGGTCTCTCTGGTTTTTGCTTATGTTCGTTTATCTCGCAGTGGAAACTACGAGTACTATTCTTAATGAAGAAAGATACTTGGCGACCTCAGTTCCGGGGTATGCAGATTACAAGAAAAGAACATCCAGAATGATCCCATTCATATTCTGATTTGGACTCAGGAATTGGCTCAAAACTGAGCATTCTTCCGGTGGCGTCAGAAAAAAGTTGCGAAGATTGTCCCGTATGCGCTGCCAAAATGGACAGAGGTCGCTGGACGAGGTTTCGGTGCACTTTTCTCTTTGCCAAGTCGTGTTAGTGCAGAAGAATCAAATCAGCGCCCGACATGAACGCACATCTGAAAAGGGTAATCCATGAAAAACTATGTGCCCAAAATTCTCTTGTTAGTGATCGGCACCGTGATAGCTACGATTGCGCTTCCACCGCGTATTCAGTTTGGACAGGTATCGAGCGGCGTTCCTCAGAGAGTAAACCTTCGCAAAGTGCTGTCTAAACACTCAGCTGTTCCGCCCGTCGCGCGATTCGATGAACCACCGGTACCTCAAGATCCTCAGGATCAAGAACGACGACAGAGTAGAAACCGCGTTAGCAAGGGCCTCTATACACACAAAGTGATACTCGATCCCGGCGTTCGGGAAGTACAGGGCCAAGCGGAAGGAGTCGATCTAACGTTCGTCGATGGTGTGACGATACTGAAACCAGGGGAGCTTCCAGATCCGATGGGCTTGCCAATATCGGGCAGCATCATCGTGATCGGCACCGTTACCAGCGGCAAGGCTTATATCAATCAAGAGCACACCGGAGTGTTCAGCGAGTACAGATTGGCAGTCACTGATGTTCTCAAACCGGATACCGACAGTGAAATCTCGGCACGAGACGAAATAACGGCGTGGTTGCCTGGCGGAACTTTACAATTTCAATCTGGCCACATCACACATTTCATTATTGCAGGGTGTAACTACCCGGAAATTGGGACCCAGTATGTGTTCTTCCTCAGGAGGCCGGACAAAACAGTCAAGGACTACGCAATTTCAACTGCTTTTTCCATCAAGGATCAAGTCGTCTCATCGTTGGATGATGGAAACGATAAGCGTACATTTGAGGGTATGCCCGTAAACGACTTCCTCGACAAACTGCGACAAGAAATCAGTGTCAGGCGGGGTAAGCAATGACATTAATCCTCCAGCTATCTGTCCGCGCAGCCGAAAGTAACGTTTATACGAGGCACTGAAAGCCAAGAGTGCACGTGTTGAAAGACACTGCGAACACTACAAACCAGACGAAGATGATCAAGTCTGGCTTCCGGAAGTTGCGTCAAAGAGTTGGGTGATTATCTCGCAAAATCAACCTCTACAGAGTTTAGGGCGCATGCGAAACTGTCTCGATGATTTTCTATCTAAGGCAGACTTTCAAGTCGGACACATTCCATCAAACGATTAACAAAACTTGAAGAGTTTCATCGTAATTGATGATGCGATTCATCAACTCGCTAACACGGTAACTGCGAGTCGGCTGCCGTAATATCAACATCACAAAGAGATAAGGGCACCTATGTACGCCCCAGCGGTTGGTCCAGCGCGATTTGCTTCGCGTCGCTTGCATCCCGTATCTTACGGCCCCTGCATTCCCAAAAGACTAACAAAGGATAAAGGCAGATGATTCATCAGGCGGTGTCGCTCCTGGGGTTCCTCGTTTTTGCGGGTGTCGCGTGGTTGCTCTCCAGCAACCGGCGGCGAGTGGCGTGGAAGACGATCGCGTGGGGCGTCGCGCTGCAACTCGCGATCGGTCTGATCATCTTTCGTTTGCCCATCTCACATCGAATCTTACTCTGGGTGAGCGACGCCGTAGTGGCACTGCTCAACGCGTCGAAGAGTGGTTCGAGTTTCTTGTTTGGACCACTCGCCGCCAGTCCGGGAGAGGCTGGGTCGGTCGGTTTCATTCTCGTGTTTCAGGTACTGCCGGTGGTGATCTTCTTTGCCGCGTTCACCGCCATGCTCTATCACTTACGCGTGTTGCAGATCTTCGTTCGTCTGTTCGCCAGACTCTTTCACCGAACGATGCGGATCAGTGGCGCCGAGTCGCTCTCGAGCGCGGCCAACATCTTTGTTGGCATTGAGTCGGCGCTCGTGGTCAGGCCTTATCTCGAGAGGATGACGCGCTCTGAGTTGTTACTGATATTGACGACCGGCATGGCCACGGTTGCATCGAGTGTCCTCGGAGTTTATGTCGGATTCCTGACAGGCGTGTTTCCGCAGATTGCCGGTCATTTGATCTCGGCGTCGATACTCGCGATTCCCGCTTGCGTCGTGGTGTCGAAGCTGCTGATTCCCGAAACGGAAACGCCGGAGACGCTTGCCGCCGTTCCGCCGGAAGACGAGTCGACGCGATCGAGAAACTTAATCGGCGCGATTATCCAGGGCGCAATGGATGGGTTGAAGCTCGCGGCGGGGATTTCTGCCTTGATCATCGCGATTCTCGGAATCGTTGCGTTGCTCGACAAGATACTCGGAGTGGCGAGTACGTGGTTTGGGATGAGCGAACCTTTGTCGATCGTGCGCCTCTTGGGATGGGTGTTCTATCCGTTCGCGTTTCTGCTTGGACTGCAAAGCACCGATGTTCCAATTGCCGCGCGTTTGTTGGGGGAGCGAGTGATACTGACTGAAGTCTTCTCCTACAACCATCTGGCCCAGGTAATCGCCAGCGGTCAGATCACAAATCCGCGCACCGTCGTGATTCTGAGTTACGCTCTCTGCGGTTTCGCACACGTCGCCGCTATGGCAATCTTCGTCGGCGGAACGGCCGCTCTCGCCCCGTCGCGCCGAGACGACCTCGCGAGTCTTGGGTTACGAGCTTTGCTGGCCGCGACGCTGGCGACTCTCATGACCGGTTGCGTAGCGGGTATCTTCAGTAGTGGTGAAGGGGTGTTGCTTCTTCGACAATGAATACGTAAGAACCAAAGGAGAAACTCTATTGAAACGAATGCTGGACTGCGTTTTCGCTTTACTTTCCGTCTTCGCAATTTGCTCATGCAATGCCGCCTCCACTCAAAAGGCTACGGTGCCTGCGAACAGCACCACCCCCTCCGAGCAAACAAAACCGACTCCTGACCAGCATACTGAATTGCGAAACCAGATCGAACGAATCGCTTCTGTGGCGAAGGGACGTGTCGGCGTCGCTGCAGAAGTCCTCGAAACCGGCGAATCGGTTTCGCTTAATCTTCACGAGCAGTTTCCGATGCAAAGCGTCTATAAACTGCCGATCGCGATGGCCGTGCTGGCCCAGGTCGACAACGGCAAACTCAATCTTGAACAGCAGGTCCGCGTTGAGCCGGCCGACTTCGTACGTATCGGGCAGCACAGTCCAATCCGCGATAAAAATCCAAAGGGCGTGGAGTTAAGCCTCAGAGAGCTGTTGCGGTTTGCTGTTTCGGAAAGCGACGGGACGGCTTCGGATGTTTTGCTAGCGCTCGTCGGGGTTGAAGCGGTCAGTAAATATCTCAATGACCTGGGGGTCAATGAGATCGTCGTCGCGAATAGTGAAAAGGAGATTGGGCGCGATTGGGAGACGCAGTATCGCAATTGGGCTTCGCCCCACGGATCCGTTCAATTGTTGCGAAGGCTCCACGAACGCCGCGGAGTCTCCGAGCAAAGTCAACAACTGCTTTACAAGTTCATGACTGAAACGCCAACCGGTCCCAAACGGCTAAAAGGAATGCTGCCGAAAACCGCCGTCGTCGCACACAAGACCGGAACATCTGGCGCTTCGAAAGGCGTCTTCGCCGCGACGAACGACATCGGACTCGTCACCTTACCGAACGGACGACACCTGGCTATCGCGGTCTTCGTCTCAGACTCTCCGGCAGACCTGGTGACGCGCGAACAAGTGATCGCGCAGATCGCCAAAGCCGTTTGGGACAAGTGGAGCAACTAAACTCGCCGCAGTTCACGCGGGCACGATTGCTCTACGACTGTGTTCCAAAGGCACTTTCATGTCGGCTCTTGCAGCCTGATGTGCGGCGGGGCTTGGACAAAATATTTCCGTTACGGCTCTGCCGCCCGATGTGCGACGAGGCTTGGATGAGGAGTTTCCATGTCGGCTTGCCGCCTGATGTGCGGCGAGGCTTGGACAAAATATTTCCGTTACGGCTCTGCCGCCTGATGTGCGGCGAGGCTTGGACAAAATATTTCCGTTACGGCTCTGCCGCCTGATGTGCGGCGAGGCTTGGACAAAATATTTCCGT